>CALAUZ010000139.1 GCA_937892105.1 uncultured Fretibacterium sp.
TCTGCTCGCGACGCTTTCTCCTGCTCGGCAATATAACGCTTGAAAGTATTCACAAGATAACCCATGTCCGTCATCGCCATGATGTCACGGGAATACAAGATATTTCTATTCTCGCCCATCATGGCACCTCCCGCACTGCGGAAGTTGCGCATAAGCGACTGCATACCCTCTGCCCACGTCTTTATCTGCTGCAACTTGTCGAAAGCCTCAGTACCCTCTTTCGTGTTCTGCAAAGCGGCATTGACACGCTTCAATATTGCCTCTACCGTCTCTAACGCACGTCCTGCGTTGTTTACGCTATAATAAAGGGCATCAATTTTTACCTCGTCAAGGTTTTGTGCTGAATTTGCTTTCAACTGCTGCGCTCTCTGCACAAGGCTTATAAAAGTGTTGGCGTAGTTCTCCAACATACTTGCACCACCGCCCGCAGTATTGAAACCACTGAACATCTTCTGTGCGCTTGCAACAGCCTCGCTGACAGCACGTTCCGCAATAGCCCTTGAAGCGATGAGGGCGGGACGGCAGGCGTTGTTCAGGAGTGTGCCAGAAATGCTAGACGAATTGCGGCAGACA
Organism: uncultured Fretibacterium sp.; assembly: GCA_937892105.1. The sequence goes on from CALAUZ010000139.1 coordinate 574, forward strand.
TTGCGGGAGCATGGAGATTTTTACGGAGCGATGAGACGGCTAAAAGATGTGCCGTGCCTTGTGCTGGATGATTTAGGCAAAGAGAAAACAACTCAGGCAGGCCTAGATTACTTGTACCAGATAATAGATTATCGTTACAGGAATGGGAAGCAGACGGTAATAACCACGAATGCGCTGACGATGTCGGAGCTGAAGAATCCATACAACGCTGACAAGATAGAGCCGATTATGTCTCGTATTCTTGAAGGTGGAGATTGGGTAAGCATCCAGAGCGCGGAGAATTACCGCTTGCGCAAACGGCCTAAAGCAGAGTCAGTGAAGGCAGAAATTGAGCCGAAGGTAGAGCCGGAGACTACTATGTGTGAGCCTGAAACACTCTCCATGCCCACAGAAATACCCGCCACACCAGAGCTTGATAGCTTGCCCGAAGATGACTACAGCCCAGAGCAAGAGAGGCAGTTTCAAGTTGCAGATGAGGCAATGAAAGAACTCTATGATGAGCTTCGAGCTGAAATAGGAGTAGAGCCGCGCAAGCCTAAGCCTGATACAGACAGCTGGGAGGATGACGGCTACGAGCAAGAACTAGCGGAGCGAGAAAGGCGAGAGTATGAGAGGCTGGAAAAGTTAATACCATCGCATAAGGAATGTACGCCCGAAGAGCGCGACCAAGATATAGAATATAGGTTGCAGAAGGTAGATGAAATGTTGCGTACGTATGAGCTATCGCCTGCAGAAAAAGAAGGAATTGAGCGGTACAAGGAAGAACTAGAACGTCATAGGCAGTCGCAGGACGAAATGAAATTGCCAGCAGGGATGTTGCCAGCAGGTACGATAATGGTGGTGAAGCCCTTAGATGACGGCTTGGATGATGATGATGACGAGGACGAATACAGGCTGTACGGTGATACTGGGATACGTGGATGGTAAAGGAGCATAATCCTGAGACTGAATAAAATCATGACTTCAGGTAACTATTGCTGTTTTTATCTCTAATTTTGCATTTTTATGCATTTTTAGCTCATAAAATCAACTGAACACACTTTTTATCCTAAAAGGCGTGCTTGTCTTTGGCTTGTCAGTTTTTGCCCGTTTTGATAACATCTACGCATAAGCCTGTCAGTTTTATCGATTTTTGACACTCATTAAAAGGGGATTTTCTTATGCCGGACAGCCTGCCCAAAATTTTTTACTCCAACCCTAAAATTCACAAAGCCACTTATCTCACTAAATACCGAAACAATTAGTTCCTTTTTCTCCTTTCAATCTTATGTTATAGTAAAAAAAGATGATTGAGATGAAAATACATAATGTCAGAATTTCCAGTATCAACATAAGAAACTTTAAAAACGTTATTTCGGGTAACTTGGACTTGCATCGCTCAATAGAACATGGTAATGCTTCTGTGCTTGGCCTTTACGGGCAAAACGGCTCTGGCAAAACCGCTCTCATTGACACAATCGAGTTACTACAATACTTGCTATGCGGACGTTCTATCCCCGATAAATTTGCCGATTACATTAACATAGATGCTGAGACCGCCACAATATGCTTTGAGTTCTGCGTGGAAGAGCTGGTTGCGTCATACAGTTTTGAGATTGCTGGTGTTCTTGATGACACGGAACAGAATACTCAATACACACTCAGTAACAGAAAAAAAATACGTGTGTTCAACGAAATCATTAAATGCTCCATGCCAGCAGAAAGACAAAACAGAATTGGTATACTTATCAGCACTCAATCAAGCAAGATATTTGCTCCACAAAATAAACTGGCTCTGCTCACTGGTAAATCAGAAAATAACACGGATTTGATTGTCGCTAAGAAATTCACTGAAGCGTCTTCTCGTTCTTTCGTATTCTCAAAAGAGCTTCTTAATACTATTCGCGCTCAGGCTAAAAACTGCCCAAGCTATGAACTGGATTTCTTCTCGTCTATCATTGAAAGCCTTGTCTATTTCGGCAACAAATGTCTCTTTGTCATTAATACCGCTAACTCAGGGCTGATTAGCCTTAACACTCAGACTTTCGTATTTAAGAAAGAAAACGCGAAAGGTACTATTATTTTTCCGTTGGACACTCCGGCTGTCATTCCGCTCTCTCAAAAAATGCTCGTTCAGAAAATTATCGAAAGCATGAATATCGTACTCAAACAAATTATTCCAGGCTTAACCGTCAACATTAAGGATTTGGGTACTCAGGTAGCAGATAACGGCGATACAGAAATCAGAATACAGCTCATGACACGAGACGGCAAAATTCCCTTGAAGAATGAATCGGAAGGCATAAAGAAAATCATCTCCGTGCTTCAGCTCTTGATTGTCGTGTACAAACAGCCTTCTATCACTGCCGCTATTGATGAATTAGATTCGGGCATCTTTGAATATCTACTGGGTGAAATTCTCAGGATTATTTCGGAAAAGGGTAAAGGACAGCTCATTTTCACTTCTCACAACCTGCGTCCTTTGGAAACTCTGGATAAAAACTTTGTCGCCTTCACTACCACTAACCCGCAACATAGATATGTGAGAATGAAAAACGTTAAGAGCAACAACAACCTGCGGGATTTCTATTACCGCGATATTATGCTAGGCGGGCAGAAAGAAACTCTCTATGAAGCTACACATAATGCCGAAATAGCTTTCGCTTTCAGGGAAGCAGGATTGTACGATGCCACGTAAGAAAAAAGTATCTAAGCATGAAAGCTATTGCCTGTATCCTGCATACTGTAATCTGACTTAGTCTTTAACCTTCTCAGGGATTGTCGCCAATATACACACTTCACGACCGCTGTACCAGTCTTCCCAAATGCTCGCGTATCCTATTCGCTCTAATAATCCCTTGTGCATCAGCGTCAACACTCCTGCATCATTCTTCGGCAACCACATTCCACAATTGTCTCCGGCTTTCACATAGTCCAACATATTACGCTCCATTGGTGAAAGGTTATTCAGCTTAGCTTTTATCTCCGCTTTCTGTTCTCGCTCCTTCCTTGCTTTACTCATACACCCTAGAAAATATGCTGTCCCTTCGTATGATACCTTGTACAGAAAAACTATCACGCTTACAAAAAATACCCAGCTTAATGGCTCTCTTATCGTCTCTATCATGGGCTTTATTATAGTGCCAAATACACGAATACCGCACAGCTATACGCTTATGGGCTGATTGTTTTGTTTCCACTTTATTGATAAAATTTACTCGCAGGCAAGCGTGAGAAGAACCCTCTGGCCGTCTCAGACGGTAGCGCAATGTGCGTGGAAACCAGTGGCTCAGGGTCTGCCCATTTATCTCTTATCAAGCCAGCTGTCATCACCTTCGAAACAAAGACAAAAGCAAAACAAGAAAACCCGTAACTCCATAGCCCGCCAATATCCACTCGGTTAAAAGATATTTTTCCAGCAAAGGATATACCGCCACAGCTGCCCCGCAGAAAGTAAACATCGCTCCAAACCAGCCTACCTTCCACGAACCTTGTTGCTGTATCGTGTCAAGACGTGCATTCATTGCCTTTACTTCACCCTTCAGTTCAGAGAAATCTCCTTTCATTTCCGCTAAATCTTTCAACATCAATGCTTGCAACTTCTCTAAGCGTTCAGCCAAAAGACGGTCAGACATTTCAAGCCTCTGGTCTATCCTCTGCATATGCGCTTCAAATACATCGCGGCTCACACACTCGTACATTTTCTCGCTCCTTCCTAATGTTTATCCGCAAATCTATCATGCTCCACCTTTAGTCCGTCATGCACATACCTATACACCGCATAAAGCCCGCCACTGAATACTCGCTCCTTCATACCGTCAGGCAGTGTCTCCCAGAATGAACGCTCTAACGCTCCTGACAATTTACCAGTACTCTTGATTGTTTCAGTGAATAATTCCGACATTGCACGGAAAATCTCATTACGCTTCTTCAACACGTCTACCGACAACCCTTCATTCAGACACCCTTTCAGCTTGGCAACAATCTGGGTATGGAGCGATTTATCGGACTTCAGGACTCGCGAGAACGCCAAAAAAAGCACTAGCTCTTTCCAAAGCATAAAGTGTTGAGACAGATATTTGCGCTCGGATTTGTCTGGGAATTTCTCGGCTAAGGACGATAAAAATGGGCGTTCGGCTTCATGGCGGGATTTCGTCATTGCCGGAGTTAGATATTTATTCTCATGGAGTGTGGGACGGCCTATTAGGGCTAGGGCGGTGGCGGTGAGTTCGGCGGGCTTATCGGGCGGTGTGGGGTGATGGGGTGGCGGTGAAGGTTCGGGAGGCTCTGGGTGCGTGGCTGGTATAGCATGGCCTTCGTAGTCTAATGCACAGACAGGAGCGTCATATATATTCAGCACTTTATGAAAGACTAGAAGATAATCTATCGCCAAAACATTATCAGTCGCTACCAGTATATGCTCTTGACAACCAATATTTACACACTTACCACCACAATCAAGAACTCCATTACGATATTTACCTTCAAGCCCATGTATTTCAATGTAGTCGCGTCCAGAGTATTTCACCGTTTCAAATACTAATCCATAGCTGAGATTTATCTTCACGCCTTTCTTCAGTTTATCCAGTAGGTAGGGAGCGGAAAGATATGGATTAAAGGCTGTTTGCTTTGGGACAATTTTAGCCTTCTCCGCTTCGTAATAGTGTTTTGCCACCAGCTGCTTATTGATAATTTTTGAATTGTTGCGGATTAGTGGTAAGCAAGTGCAGGTCAATACATCTCTCAAACATTTCAGGTAAGTCTTTAAGGCTTCATCTCTCAATCGCTGAAACCTGCGGGCTGGCTGGCCTTCACATCGAATTTGCCTAATACGCTCTTCACGTCCAATATAATAAAGTTCATCCCTATCATCAAAACTAGGCCCCAATCCGATTATATACCTTTGTGGCTGTTGTATAGATTGTTTATACGTCTCCACATCAGTATCAGAAGCATAAGATACTTCCTTACTATATCTATCTTTATCTCTGATATATATCTTTCGCCTTATTTCTCCAAGCACTTCTACATGACTACGATAGCTACCGAACATCCTTTCGCATTCATCAAGTAACCATTCTCTCTTGAAATGCTCTGTACAAAGTGGATACCCAAACCTATAGAAAAAATTCTGGACTTCAGAAAAATAACTTATCAAGTTTTTTACCACTTTATCGCGCTTATCTCCTAAAGATGCCTTAACACCTATAAAAGCCAAGCAAAACTTACCGACTTCCGTTATGTCCAACTTCAACGGACGCTTCATATATTCCGCAATAATATTTTCTAATCTATTACATACAGCTCGCGCTTGTTGCTCATATTCCGACATATGGTGTTCAAAGAAATTGCCATCTTCAAAATATAACCATGATGCTCCAAACTGCTCATGCTCTTGCCGTTTCCCTTTTCCCAACATATACACCAAGACAACGAACGTTATAACAATAATCATTACCCAAAAATCACCCATTATGCTTGCTCTCCTTCTAGCATGTCGGGAAAATATTTGCGTCTGTCTGATTTTGAAGGTTATCGCCTTTCACTTCATAAACATCTGCAACAACGTAAGCACTATCTGCACACTGCCTACCAATATCGCCGTCCAGATTGCTGCCTTTGTCAATCCCTGCGAGGCTTCGTGCTTTCGGCTTTCGCTCCTCTCGGCTTCACGCTGTTCCAGTTTCTCCACTCGCTTTCTTATCTCTCGAATATACATTGACATATTTGACATCTTGCCCTTATCTTTTTCTCCTAGCATTCAGGTTATTCGGTTATATACCGCGAGTTCATTCTACCAAAGAACATTTCCTATCATGCTTGGCTTTTACCGTGCGTGAACTTTACTGTCTCATATGCAGGCGGACGAGGCGCAACTGCTTCAGGACAAAGATATTTGAAGTAGTCTTCTAGCGTGTCATATATCGCTGACAATACAGATGGCAATCCCTGACAGCATAAAAGCTCAGGCGACTTCTTCAAGTACGGCAACATTTCGGGCAACTTACCTTCACGCATAAATCTCTCCATTCCAGTATCATGCTCTGGAAATAAGTCCCATGCCGTTGTCGCTGCCTTCCAGAAACATGCTCCCAGCCTTACTGTTCGTGAAAAATCGTTGTCCATTAAGTGCTTGCCCATAAAATAACGCAGGTACGGTACAAACTCCATTCCATACTCGTAATTTGCCCGCTTGTGCTGTTCAGTGTCTTCGTTCTGGAAGCCGAACATGGCCGCGTCATACACCTTCATGCAATAGTCATGGAGCTTCTTGTCCCGCCCTAATATCGCATCGCATGAGCAGACTACACATGTTTCCTTGAACACGTAATAGTTATTCTCCAATGCGTAATATCTGCGTTCATCTCCGTTTTTATAGTCCGAGAAAAAACTCTCAAACGCTCCATTCGTCAATAATTCTCGCCTAGCTATCATGTGTTGGGACGTGTGCCGGAGTTCGGGAAACTGGTAGCTGCCTATCATGTCAAGTATCATGTTTATCAAGATTGGCATGTAGTTTTCTGGCTCTTTCAGGTATTTGAACACTGGCAGTATTTCGGATGGTTCACGCTCTTGGCTTCCATCTATGTCTTTGCCCTTTATGTGTATTCCGTACGCTCGCATGGCTGCTCTCCTTTCAGTCTGCGTTGTCTTTAGGCGGTTACTTGTATTGCATTCTTGGTAATGACTACATTATCGGTATCATGTTCATTTTCTGGCTGGGCTAATGTTACTGGCTGTTTCGGACATAATCTCCCTTACTATCTCTTGCACTTTTTCACGGGTTAATGCTGGCTCTTGTTGCCTCTCTTTGCGCTCTCTCCTGAACATAGGCACAAAGGCTACTATTAGCGCAAGAATTGCAAAGCCCCAGTAGAATGTATGTTGGAGCATTTCTATCTTCACCGAGTTCACATTAACCTGTGTCGATAATGCTTGTATTTCCGTATGAAGACTAGCCTGTACACCTTGTATTTCTGAATGAAGGCTCGTTTGTACACCCTGTATTTCTGAATGAAGGCTAGACTGTACACTGTCTATCTTGGAATTTAGCTTATTACGCAGGCGTTCATTATCAAGCCTAATCTGGGCTAGGAATGTCTCCATCTTAGAATTAAACAGTTCTATCGTGATGTATTGCTGGTTATCTTGGCTCGTCATTATGTTTTTTCACCGCCTTCTTTATGCCGTTGCCAGAACTGCGTTCTTGATGATTGCGACAAGCCCTCTACGGTATTCATACATCATTTAAGCGTATTCAGTAACTCTTGGGAATGTAGCTATTTCTTTGCGGGTATTTATATCGCATTGAATGTTATAGAAAAGCATGGGAGAAATCCCGAACACTGCGCCTAACTTGGCTGATATTTCCGGCGTGATTTCTGTCTCATCAGCAAGAATACCGCGAATGTCTGCAAGTGGTATATCGGCCATATTGGATACAGTCAGCGCATCTAGACACAGAGGAAGCATGAAATCTTCATAGAGAAATTCGCTGATAGGCGGTATAGGTATCCTATTCATCTAATACACACTCCTAATGATAATCAGTAATTTCAACGTCATCAAAACCATCCTCACAAACAGTAAAACATACTCTAAACTGTTCATTAATCCTGATTGAGTACTGTCCTTCCCTATCGCCGTGCAACTGTTCAAGCCTATTGGCTGGTGGTACTCGTAAATCATTTAGGCATTGAGCGTTATCTATATAAATGAGCTTGCGCAGTGCCGTACCTTGAATGTAATGAGGTAGTTTGCGTGAGAATTGCCCATTAAAAATTTTTTCAGTTTCCTTGTCTGAAAACCTTAGAATAGCCATAGCTCAATAATAATTACTCAAACTTGAGCCGAAACAGCCTGAATTTCCGAACGAAGCTCATTGCGTAAGTGTTCATTGTCCAGCTTGATTTGCGTTATAAATGTCTCCATCTTGAAATTGAATAATTCAACAGTGATGTATTGCGTGTTATCTTGTCTCGTCATTATGTTTTTCTCACTGCCTTCCTTATGTCGTTGCCGGAACTGCGTCCTTGATGATTGCTGCTGCCTTATTGAGCAGTGCTAGAGTTTGTTCTAGGTTGTAGCCGGATTGCGCTGTATCCTCTGCATGGGAGATGAGTGTGTCCCAGTATGTTGCGCCCTGCCGTCTGCGGGTTGCTTCGTCATACCATGCCTTTATACATGAAATCTCTTCTGCGTCTCCATCGGCTATAACGGTATCAAGATATAAGTCTGCAAACTCAGGGTCTTCTATGAAATGCTGTATTACTGCCTCGTCATGAGTTATTGTATCGGTAATCATGCGCGGTGTTCCTCCTTGTATTTTCTCAGGTACTCAATCGCCCTATTTATATCTTTCTGCTGTGTTCGCTTGTCTCCGGCGCAAAGAAGCATTACAACTGTTTTCCCGATTATGGAGTAATAGACACGGTAGCCCAGACCGTAATCAATAATGAGTTCCCAGACACCTTCACGGCATGGTTTGTGTTCTCCAAAATGGCCGTTTTCTATGCGCTTCACCACTCTGTCGATTGCAACTGCACCCTTTTTGTCTTTTAGAGCCTTCAGCCAATCTTCGAATATGTCTCGACCGCTCTCCCTGTAATGGACTACTCTATACTGTTCTGGCATGACTATTCTGTTGTCGTGCCGTTGGCTTTCATAGCTCGTCCGGCGTTCGTGAGGGCTGTCGTACACTGCGCTGTCGATAATAGTAACCTGTTTCTTGGTGCTTCCTTAAAACATTAGTCGCGTATCTTCGCGTATTATAACTAAGCCATAACAATGTATAGGCACAGCAAAAAGTCCTACAAATACAAAAGTACATATCACTACAACGTGAATATACTCTACCCGCTCAAAGAAAACCGAGAACACCAACAACGAAATGATAGATGCTAGTTCAACAAAGGCAGTAATAATTATGCAGATAAAACCTGCTTCATCCTTATCACGCCTCAATGTATCTACCAGCACTCTAAAAAAAGGCAATGTACACATTGCAGAACATAAAGCCAATGTAGGCAAAATGTCCAATGATAACAATACCCCATATTCTATCCCCACAGCTATCGTTATATAGCCCCATATCATGGCGACAACCCAATGCACCAGAGCTACCAAGAATGATGATATTTCCACATCATCTATTCCTGAAAACAACTTCGCAGAATATGTCAGAAGGCCAATAACGTACGGGCCAAAAACATACGAACACACAGCACATAAAGCAAACTGCCACCCATTAGAAAACAAAAGCCATAGAGCAGCTATTATGGGTACAGGAACATTCATGACAAAGACTATAGGCCCCAAATAGTTCAGGTACGTCATGCATCTTTCCATGACATCTAGCCTCTCGTAACTATCTATTGACTTCTTCAAATCACTCTTCAGTTTTTCAAATTCTTCATCTATCTCACTCATAATGCTCTCCTTTCATCATGCTAACCTGCTGCAAGTTTAGCTTTAATCACGCTCGCAGATAATTCTTTAAACCATGCTTGATTGGAAGGTGTATCTGGTACTTCTATGTAGCAATCCCCTTGTTTAAAGACAAGTTTACCAGGTGTCTCTTTGTGCAATGTCTCCTTTGAAGGCTCTTCAAGCAATGCTATATCAGGCGTAAACGAACTACTCCCAACTCCAGTCTCGGAGATGTTTGGGTTATCCGTCTCACCTATAAGATAGGCCACTGACGTGTTTAGCAACTTTGCCAGTGCTATTTTTGTCCTATCATCAGGCTCGCTCGTATCCGATTCCCAACGCGAGACTGTTACCCTTGTCGTTCCTAATACCTCTGCTACTTTCTCGCCTGACAAACCTAACTCCTTACGTCTCCTTTTCGCTCTTTCTCCGTACATTCTTACATAACTCCTTTTTTTATATGATACGCGAAATGTTACAAAAAACAACGAACGTTATTTGTTGCATAATCTCATGATACGTACATTATTTGTTATTAAATAAGCCTTATTACGTATTACATAAAATGTAACATTGTATAAAATATCGGCATGAAAGGAGGAAGACATGAGCTTCAGAGAGGCAAGAAAAAAGCGTAATCTCACTCAGAAGCAAGTTGCACAAAGACTAGGGACAAGTCGTGTTACAGTCGCAAGATGGGAATGCGGAGTTAATAACCCAAAATTAAACACTATAAGGGAACTCGCAAAGCTATATCAATGCACGGCTGACGAACTGATTAATCCCTAAGCAACAACAAACTGTATATTGACAATTCACTCTCCATGACGGGAAGGAAGCAATCCGGCCAGTGTCTTGAAGGCTAAAAGTGATACATACAAGGCTCAACAAACCCTCGTAACTACCTGCCCTTCACCTGCCCGCTGAGGATGAAGGTGTATAAAAAGGCGGGATTTGCTCTTACTCCATTACTGAAAGAAGGTGATTGCTCTGTCGGATGAAGATAAAATAACTGTCCTTAACTCTATACGTGATTTCGTGGTACGCGTTCTGGCGGACACAGATAACAAAAAGCCGGAAGAAATACATATACTCCCGGCAATTACGAAAATTCTGCTTGATGAAAATTACTTGCTGGAAGTGTCAAAGAAATAATCCGTCAGCTAATTCACAAGACGAACATTAATCAGTACTAAACCCGCTCCTTTGCTGTGGTTTGGCTTTCAACTTAATTATAGCAAGGGCGGTCTTTCTCTCTCGAAAGAAGGTGAGAAAAATAGCTATTATCCATATTGAACTCAAAAAGCATGTAGGCAAAAACTTGTCCGCTATCGTGGCCGCTGACTTTGACCCCGATATTGACGACAAAAATGAAATCTGCAACATCGTCAATAACTTGTTCAACAACGCTGGCTACCTGCCACAGGATAACGAAACTCAATCGCGCTAGAAAGGAACGTGATTTATATCATGAACGACATTCAACTTTTCAACAACGGAGACTTCACTGCCCGCGCCATTCAAGATGAAGATGACGGGCAAATCTGGTTCGTTGCTAGGGACGTTGCAAAGGCTCTCGATTACTCAATGGCCGGAAGCATTCAGTCTTTATTCGAGAAAGTGCCGGAAATTTGGAAGGGTAGCAAACGGATTGCTACCGTCACCAGGGGAGAACAGAATATGCTTTGCATTACGGAGCAAGGGCTGTACTTCTTTCTCGGACGCTCGGACAAGGAGAAGGCTCTGCCATATCAGATGTGGATTGCTGGTGAAGTTGTACCATCCATTCGCAAGACAGGAAGTTACAGCCTGCACGATGACGAGAAACTCACTAAGACTATCATGTACGCGGCCAGAATGATTTTTGACGCAGCTGGCATTAAGGATAACCAAATGGCTCTGGCTCTCGATAAGGTTGCTAAGCACTACATCGGCAAAAGTCTGTTGGCTATGTCTGGCATTGAGCTTGTCGCTCCGAATAAGTGCCAGCTTCTTACTCCAACTGAAATCGGTAAACACTTCGGCGTGTCGGGCAGGAAGATTAATACTCTGCTGTGTGAGGAAGCGTATCAGAAACGTGTCGGCAAAAACTATGAACCGCTTGAAATTGGTGAGCCGTTCGCCGTTATGCTGGACACTGGTAAGGCGCATTCTGATGGAACACCGATACGCCAGCTCAAATGGGAAAGCACTATCATTGATGAGATTTCGGACTTGTTCCCACTGATGGAGCGCAAATAACATGGTTATGTTCGTGGGACAAGAAAATATGACACCCGTTCAGCTCGCTTTGGAGACTGCCAGATTCCATCTCTCCATTCTGCACGGATGCCATCTCTCCTCTTCGGATACTCACACATTCTTACGTGTTATCGACAACAACGAGGCTGTTGAACGCATTGATGACGCTCTCCGCTCTTTAGGGCTTATGGATACACGCGCGAATTAGCATATACACTCTCAATTTCGGACATAAAATACGCGTAAGGCATATCCGCTCTCAGTAAAGACGCGTACACTTCGGCTGATACTCTCGTAAACTGGTACACAGTGTGATTGCTCAACTCCACTTCTAGTACCTGAATTTCTGCGTCATAACCCACTGAGATAAGCTCGCCGGAGTTTATTGGCGTTCGTTTCATTTTATCACCTCCCTTGCTGTGGTTGTTCTCGCAAATCGATTATAGCAGGGAGGCTTTTTACTCCATGAAAGAAGGTGAAAATCATTCTCTATAACATGTCGCAATCTCAGGTTGAAAGCGTCAAGACTGCTATTGAGCGCATTAAGGACGCTAAAGAGGCTCTGTGTACTGCTGTCGGTATGCCTAACGCTGAGCCGGATGATAAAGCATGGGATGAGTTTTTCAGAAAGCCCGCAGCTGATAGGGTTACTCACATTATCTCCCTGCTTATTGACGCGGAGAATTTCGCTCTACCACTCACTGCTGACTAATTCATGAAAGGAGGTGTTACCGTGCAGACTGCCTCAGAAACCAAATTATCACAGAAACAAATTGAAAACGTCAAAAAGGCCATTGAGCATATCAAGAACGCTAAAGAGGCTATCACTGACGCTCTCGATATTCCGTTCGCTGCTCCGGGAGATAAAGAATATGATGACTTCTGGAAAAGGCCGGGCATTCATACCTTGTTCCGCTTATCCTTCATGCTCGATGACACGGAAAAATTCTCCCTCCCGCTTATAGCTCCTTAACTTCTGCTTTTCGACACCGCTGTCGATTGGCACTTACTCAACTTCCCGCTAATTTTGGCGCAATGTTGTCTGCAACACTGAAAGGAGGTGATTACGTGCCACAGTTTTTTGGGGAACAAGCTCTTGATGGACAGAGGCAAAATGATTAGAAGGTTCAATCCTACCAGACGGCTCTATAGGCTCTCGAAATTCTCTCACTCCAAGCACGGCAAAAGCATATGCCCTGTGAAATGTGATAACCCGCACAGGCTATCTGAGATGGAATTGGCAAATATCAAACATGCTCTCGTTGACTTCGTTCTGCGTGTCTCGGTAGAAGATGAAAGAGAAAGATACACATCGGAAATCGAGATACTGCCCGCTGTCCTAGATACCCTACTCGATAACTTCACTTAACCTGAAAGGAGGTGTCTGCTTGGAGGATAAAAACTCAAACCCTATTGATGACCTGCAACAACGCTTCATTGACTTGCGCGAACAACTCGCTACCGTAAGGGACGCTCTCTTCGCCATTTACTCGGACGGAGACCACATTCTCTCTGGAAAATCTTACACTACCACTAAAGACTTCATTACCGTTTCCGGCATTATGAGAGATTGCATTGACTTGCTAAAGGCTCTTCACTTAAACGAGTACCCGCCTATTTAACTTTTCACTCGCTCCCTGCTTGCTTTTACACACAGCCTTCTTGGCGGGCAGGGACGCTTTCATTATTCTTAAAGGAGGTGTTATTCATGGATGTTACTGTCGTTACTGAAAGCTCGAACTTCGTCAATTGCAGAAAATTGTTCTACAACGCTTGCGGCTCCCTCGCTGACGTGTACAAGGAAATCTGCAAGGTTTTGGGTGAGGGTTCTTACAACAGCGAATGGGAATTGAGGGTTCTTCGCGAATACCGCGAGACTGTCGGCAATATGCTCAAAGTTACGTGGGAACGCTAAACAAAAAAACTCCGCTACTGACTACCCGTATTACTTTTCACCGCCTTTGCTATTAGGGTTCGCACAAACTTGTTTTAGCAGGGCGGGTTTTCTCTCACTCCATGAAAGGAAGGTTATATCTATGCTCAACAATCTAAACTCTTTGCGCCCTATCGACTTCCTGGAAGCTGCTATGTTCATCTTCCTCACTGCTGGCATTAACGGAACACAGCTCGCAAAAGCCCTCGACAACGTTTTCAAGGCTCTCACGGGGTTTAGCACTCTCAAATACGCAAACATTCAGCCCGTCATAACAGAAACAGCTCTCACTCCGGCGGAAATCGCAAAGGCTATCGGCATGAGCGGCAACAAGAAATCCGCAAAGACTATCAACTTCATTCTCCAAGACGCTCAGTTTCAGGAATGGTTTAAGGGCAAAAACAATTGGAGACCTACCGAAAAGGGCAAAGAGTTCGCCGTTCTACTCGATACAGGCAAAAAATACCCTGATGGCTCTCCTATCATGCAACTCAAATGGAGACCCGCCATCGTCCTTATCGTTCAAGACTTAATACCGTTTTAGGGAGGGATAATTCATGCTCGAAACTTTCAGCCAAATTCAGCTCAAAGCTATTACTTACCCGATTATGTCTGACCTTATCGCCGCCGTTGAAAATTTAAGCTCCATTAAAGCGGATGAAGATGACGTTGCTAATACCGCCATCAAGTTACTGGATTGGATTGAAGTCCTTGACGCTGCTCACAATTTCGCTCATTCAGTCATTCACGGCTTCGTCTCGCAGTTCGGCTACTCCGTCATGGAGGGCTTCACGCCGGAAAACAGCTACTCAGATACGGAAGGAGGCGATTACACATGCTCCCATTCTTCAGACGCTTCAAA
>CALAUZ010000140.1 GCA_937892105.1 uncultured Fretibacterium sp.
GGCTCTTCTCCGGGGCGGAGTTCAAGAATGTTCTGCTCGCAGGGAAGGGCCTCGCTTGGGTCGTGGGTTACATGTAGCAGCGTAGTGGTTCCGGTTTGGGCAACTGTTTCCAAAAGGTCAAGGACAAGCTGCCGGTTTTCTTCGTCCAGTCCGTGACAGGGTTCGTCAAGAATGAGTACGCAGGGACTTTTTACCGCCGCCCTTAGGATAAGAATTGCGCGTTGCTCTCCGTAGGAAAGTGAACCGAATGCTTCGTTTGCTCTTTTTTCAAATCCGGCAAGTTTTAGCCATGCAAGGGCAGTAGCTTTTTCAGTGAGGACAGCGCGAAATAGTCATGTCAGAGCTTTGCAGGTTTGCGGGAATAATCATCTACATGATGTTCTTTGACACGGGAAAACACAACAAGCCACATGTTCATGTCAGTTACGGTGAGTATGAAGCTGTGATTGCGATTGACGGAGAACTATTAGCCGGATCTCTTCCGTCAAAGCAGATGAAAATTGTAATGGGCTGGCTAGCACTTCATGAGGAAGAAGCCTATAAAGCGTGGAATTTGGCCGTGCAGGGAAAACATTTCGAGAAAATTGCGCCCATGAAATAGAGGTGATATTTCAATGTACGTCAAGAACGGAATATGTTATGCGGGTGAGCTTGAACCGGGAATAAAGATTACAGCTGCTAAGCCGTTAGACTGGGGAGTCATGCTTGTTACATTCTCAACGGGGGAAAAACGCCTTTTTGACACAACAGAAATTGACGCAGAAGCCTTCAAGCCCCTCGCTGACCCTGAAATTTTCCGCCATCCCGTAATAGCATACGGCACAATCACATGGGATAACGGAAATATAGACATTGCCCCGGAAACTGTATACAAGATGAGCTACCCTTACAACACGGAGGAAATGTAGACATGTACCCGGTATTGTTCACGATATTCGGCATCACAATAGACACATACAGCGTGATATGGTTCATAGCCTTGTCGCTGGCAATAGTCTGGTGCATAAAACGCCTTGACCTTTACGGCCTCGATGAATACGAATCACGCCGGGTAATGTCTGTATCATTTTTCTGCATGTTGCTGGGTGCGCTGGTGTTCAAGCAGCTTAGGCATATAGGTCGCTTCATCATGAATCCGTCATTGTTGCTGGGCTTCAGGTCATGGGGGCTGAGTGAGTTCGGCGCGGTAATGGCGTTCGTGATGTGCATAATTTCCCGCAAGGTGTCATTCATGAGGCTTTGCGACACTGCGACTCCTCCGGCAATGCTGGCTATTGCTGTTGGTCGTTGGGGATGTTTCTTTCATGGGTGCTGCTCCGGGCTTCCGTCAAAATCCTTCATGGCCGTACATTTCCCGCTTGACCGTGCCGGGGTTCTCCGCCATCCGACTCAGATATATTACTCCCTCATTGCGGCTGTGATTGTGATGATTCTGCTGTATGTCGAGAAGAAAATTATCCCCATCCAGAAAAAGAGTCAGCGTTATTATTCCGTCATTGCCCCGCTCGGAATGATTTTGTATGCGTTAATGCGTTTTGCCATAGTGCCTTTTAGGGAATGGGCTTCCCTCTCCAAAATAATTATGCGTTGGAACAAGCCAAACACTTATTTTTCGCTGGCAGTTATTTTTCCGATTCTGTGCGTGTGGCTCATATACAGCCTACTTAAATTGAGGTCAGTTAGTCAAGATAAGTAAAACAGGCCATGAATGATTCACAATCCGCCGTTAAAATACATGCCTGAAAAAATAAAGGAGGCAATCAGCTTTGAAGGCAAGAAAAATTTTCGCGTTAATCATTGCGCTTGTACTGGCATTCACAGTATCAGGGAGCGCATTTGCCCTCGCACCATTCAACGTAAGCAACACAAATCCAATTGTGCCTATTGTGAAGAGAACATCTCCAGCTGTCGTGAATATTGACGTGGAGAAAACTGCGAGGCGTTCAATATCACCATTCCCGTTTGATGATGATCCATTCTTCAAGAGATTTTTCGGGGATTCGTTCAAAGAGTTCTCACGCTCAGTGCCTATGAAGGGTCGCGGCTCAGGTTTCATAGTGTCAGAGGAAGGCTTAATCCTCACAAACAATCATGTTGTTGACGGTGTAGACAAAATCACAGTGTCATTACAGCTAGCGGACGGCAGCAAAAAGACATACTCCGCTGTCATAAAGGGAAATGACCGGGATTATGACCTTGCTGTGATAAAGATTGAGCCTGACAGGGCATTACCAGTTCTTGAGCTTGGAGACTCTGACGCGTTAGAGGTTGGCGAGTTTGTCGTGGCAATCGGCAACCCTTACGGCTTCGAACATTCTGTTACGGCGGGAGTAATCAGCGCAAAAAACAGGAGCATTCACGCACAGGATGTGAATTTTGACGACTTCTTACAGACTGACGCGGCAATCAATCCAGGCAACTCCGGCGGGCCATTGCTGGACATGAACGGAAAAGTCATCGGCATAAACACGGCGATTGTACCCTATGCGCAAGGACTCGGATTTGCTATTCCCGTCAACAAGGCAAAAGAAATCATGGGTCAGCTTGTCGAAAAAGGTAAAGTGAGTCGCGGTTGGCTCGGCGTGAATATCACTGACGCAGACTCGGAAGTTGCGAAAATGTACGGTGTCCCGGACGGTGGCGGAGTCGTAATCGCAAAAGTAATTCCCGGAGACCCAGCAGAAAAGGCAGGAGTCAAGGCCGGAGATATTGTTGTTGAGGTGAACGGCCAGAGGGTGAAGAACTCTGCGGAATTACGTATGAAGGTCGGTGCATTGTCGCCTAACTCATCTGCAAGGCTCACGGTTTACAGGAAGGGGAAAAAGCAGACATTAACCGTAAAACTTGGTGAACGTCCCAATGAAACGCAAACCAGCTCGGAAACCACAAAGGACACCGAAAAATCAAAGGCATCAAGCGACGCTCTAAAGGATTACGGAATAATGAGAGTCGCCGAAATTAACGACTCATACAGGAGCAAATACAAGCTCACGTCAGAAAATGGCCTCGTGATTCTTGAGGTTGATCCCAATTCGCCCGCGTCATATGAAAATGGATTGCGTGAAGGGGATATGCTAATTGAGCTGAATCTTCATGAGCTGAAAAAGGTTGACGACATCGCCGGAGCTTTGAAGGATTCCGACAAGAAGATAATCATTGAGTTTGAGCGTGAAGGCACTGTGAACTATCAGGCTGTAACGAAAAAAGAGAAATAAGCGGTCAAAAAAAATTCAGCGGGAGTCCGTTTATGGATTCCCGCTTTTTTGTGTCATTGTGCTTCAACGCCGTGAAGTTTTTTCCCCGTCCCCAACTCGTAACAGCTCCGAAAATTTCCCTCGATCATGTCGCCTACATCTTCATACGTGTAAAATGCCGTGTGAGGACTCAATATCACATTGGGGAATGAGCGCAGTATAGCCAGCTTCTGATTCACCATAACTTCGCCCATTCTGTTGTAGTAGTAAAGCCCGTTCTCAAACTCCACAACATCAAGCGCAGCTCCGCCCAATTTCCCGGACTCAATCCCCGCAATTAATGCCTCAGAATCAACCAGCTTCAAAGGATATAGACATATCAATAGTAGATATTTTCATCCTATTGATAGACGATAAGAATTTAATGAAAGAAATTTGCGATAAAACTATTAAAAGTTTTTTGCCAATAATGAACAAGCCAATTCTGTTTTATCAATTGGAATTTTTAGAAAGACAAAATATAAAAGAAGTTCACTTATTAGCAAACAAGGATAATATAGTTCTCACCAACACTCTTATTTCTGGGTATGTTGGTCCAATAAAAATAGATTTAATTGAAATAAGCGACCAAGGATTGGAAATATTCACTAAAATTAAAAGCAAATTAACTAAAAACAATTTTATCCTCATTGAGGGGGATAGCATACTCTCCTTTAACCTATCTGAATTTTTGGATTTCCACATCGATAACAAAAATTTAGTAAGTCTCATTTTACAAAAAAAAGAACCAAACTTTTCTAAATTTGCTTTCTCAAAGGATGAAACATTAAATGCTTTTGGTGTCGATGAAGATAACAATAATAAAATTGTGTTTTATAACCAAAGAAAGCCTGATAACAATGAGGCCCTGAAAATAAATAGAGATATACTAAAAAGATGCGAAAGCTTTAAACTATTATTGAACTATATGGATATAGGGTTTTATATTTTCAATGATAGTGTATTTCATATTATAGATGCCATAAATGACAAAGATAGCAAAGACAAAAGTGGCCAAAAGAACAAATCTAAAGTCGTCATAGAATCAATAAAAGAAGATTTTATTCCATTTTTGGTCAAAAATACTTTTTATAAAAAGCTAAATATAGTATTAATTAATAATTATGATGGAGGGCTTCTTAAAGCAAACAGAATAAGAATCAATGCCAAAATTATTAATAATGATAAAAATATTACGAGTGAATATTGCTATAAAATATATGATTATCCATCATATTTTGCAACAATTGAAGAAATCCAGAAGCCATATGATAGTATTAGGCCCATTTTTTTCCAAACTAAAAATAATGAAAAAAATTACTTTTTTAATTTCGCAGAAAAAATCCAAGATAATTTAGAAAATAAAAAAAGGTATAATGATGGCATACCTGAGTTGGAAAATATTTCCGAAAATTCATATATTGCTAGTAAGGGGGGAAAAATTGAAAAAGGAGTAAAGATAAATAAAACAGTCGCTCAGGCAAATATGGAAATAAAAGAAGGTTCTCAGGTCATTTCATGCTTAATTGGAACAAATTCTGTAATTGGGAAAAATTGCAAGTTGACTAATTGTATTATTGGGAAAGATAGTACAATAGGAGATAATTGTGAAATTTCTGAATGTATAATATCAGAAGGCTACAACGTGGCTGAAAAGACTGTTGCCTCTCAAAAAATATTAAGTAAAGAAAATGAGGATTTAGATTTTAGTTAATTAAATTTGAATATTAATAAAATTATTTTAAAACATATAAATTTAAAAATAATAAAGATAATTAATTTTATTAAAAAATAATAATTTATATTTTTAAATAAAATTATTTTATATATAATGATACTATGTTAGGTAATAGAGGTTGCAGATTATGTATTTCA
>CALAUZ010000141.1 GCA_937892105.1 uncultured Fretibacterium sp.
GGAAGGAAAGCCTGGTCATAACAATGTCAAAAGACGCATCCGGGAAAGGGATCTCCTCTATCAGGCCATGAATAAATTCCATGTTGCCGATGCCTGCTTCACTGGCATTTTTAATGCCTACATCCAGCATTGGCTGTGTCGCATCCAGGCAGACGACCTTTTGCACCATGGGAGCCAGCGTCCTTCCACAGACACAGGTGCCGGCAGCCGCTTCCAATACGGTATCTGTTTCCTTTGCCCCGATGGCTTTCATTGTATAATCCAGATATTCCTTCTTGGAAAAATTCATATTTGGATTTTCAAATGCCTTCGCTTGGTCAGTAAAAGAGCTGTTGATTGTTTGCATATGTGTACTCACGCTGTCATCCCCCTCGAATGCTTCACGCCTGCCTGAAGTCTCCGCTTAATATAATCTGCTTATTTTTACCATTAATTGAATATGAAATTCAAAATACGCTCACTGGCTTTTTCTGTCGCTTTAATTATATCCTCTTTGGTCCAGTATGGTTTCATCGAATTCTGATATTGTTCTACTAACAGTCGTGCAATGGGATAACAGCTGTCTTTGTAACCAATTCTGTCTTTAACATCTGTGGTAACCTTTGTTCTAAACCATTCATTTCCAATTGTCCTATTAATTTTTTCTTCAAGCAAAATCTTATTGCCGAGTTTGTTTACCATACTTTTGAATTCTTCCCCGTCGCTTATATTAGCATCAGTTCGAATCTGTGAAAGGTTCTTTCCGCTGTATGGCATAATATGCTCAATATCGAGCTTTGCTCCGATATTAAAAGAAAGATCCGTTTTATTATCCCTTGCAATTTCTTTCGCAACAAGATACTCGTTCAAATACACAAGCATATTTTTATCATAGTCCAGCAATGAAGCTTTTATCGAACTTTTATCCTTGCCCCATTTTTCTTTTATATGTTTATCAAAATCGTCTTTAATAATTGTCTCATCAATAGAAGAATCGACCAGTTTTACTTCTTCACCAAAAAGAAATGTTTTAAAATTACTACTGGAATATCCGATATCAACTATCTCCAAAACTGTAAAGAGCCTTAACATGCACTCTAAAATTGCATGTACTTTTTGTTCGCTTACATCCGTTTCTTTAAATCTGTAGAAATAACTTGCTAAAAACAGTTTTGTATTCTCATTAAACTTAAACAGGACTTGCGCAATAGGGTATGATTTTATTCTAATCCAAATTTTAGCCAAATTAATCATTCCGTTACATAATTCAATTGGCTTATTTAGGAGTTCTTTATTGGTTTCTGTAAAATATCTACGCAAACCCGGAGTGGTTACATTTATCGCTCCTGTTTCACTAATAATCTCTTTACGCGCTGCTCGTTCGTAATACATCTGTTGCATTAAAATAGAATCAATAGATGCAATACCTTCAGCTTTTAGATCGTCAATCAGGTTTAAAAGTTCTTTCCATAGTTCTGTAAATTCTTTTCCCTGTCCGTTCTTCTCTGCTACCGCATACAATTTTGCTGAAATAATATCGGCATCATAAAGTGGCAGACCATCAGAATTCAAAGAATTAAACATGGTAATTGCTTGCTCAACCTGCCAGCTTTTAATCTCAATCACTTCGCAATTATCAGTAACCGCTTTAGCAATACTGTTCAACTGTGATTCAGATAACTCCCCAATTTTTTCATAAAAAAATTTAAAATTACGGAAAAAATTAGTATAACGATTATCTTTTTGTTTACGTGGAATTTTGATGACACTTTCTTCAGCTTTAACATAATCAACAGATTGAAGTATTGTGTTCAATTCCGTCTTATACTTGTCATCTTCATTAATAGATTTGTTCTCTAAAATTGAAACATTGCTACAAAGATCCGTATCTCGTTTAATGTCAGGTTTATCAGGAATATCTTCCGTTTCTGCTTTATATAGAATTCCAATAATTTTTCTTCTCCGTTCCTTAAGCCCGCGATTAAGGCCTTCAGAATCTTCATCTCCCTCTGTTCTTTCAATCGCTACATTGATCCTGACTAACAATGCTTTTAAAAGAAGTAAAAAAGTAGTTGTCCTCTGTTGGCCATCTATTAAGCCAAACTTTGTATCATTATCTTGGCAATTTATAATTATCGTACCAAAAAAATATCTGTCCTTACTATCACTTGAAACATAATCAATAATATCCTGCCAGAGTTTATCACAATGTTCGCGTCCCCATGAATAAGCTCTTTGATACTCTGGAATCATAAATACGGTATCATCATCTAACTTCAGATAATCACCTATTTTCATTAATTTCGGTTCAATGTTCTTAGCCATGAATTCCTCCTAAAGTTATAGACACGTTATTTTTTAGATTTAATCGTTCCCCTATATTCTTGAATTGCCTTAATCAAATACTCTTTCTGCTTATTTTGATTATATCATAATATAACGTAAAATCCAAGTCACGTTCCTCGTCATGCCAAAAGATGATACGTCGTTTATAAAATTCCGGCAGCGGCGCAGCAAACCGCCTCTTCAAATCCTGAACTATATTTTCGGCATCCATTTCCTATAATCTCCCTGCGTGTTTAATTTGCAGTTATGCTCATTCAACGACTTCCCAATACCCGTCTTTGTTAGAACCGTGACGCACCAGTAAGCCTAACTCTTTTAATTTTCGTATATTGATTTCAATCGTTCTTGGCGTCATGCCAATTTGATTAGCCAAAACTTCTCCCGTCATGTCAGGCGTAGCAGAAAGCAACGCCAAAATCTTTTTCTGTGTAGAATTAATTTCTGAAGAAATTGATTTTTCTCCTTCTCCCGAATTTATTCCGAACTTCTTCCGAATTCTTACAGTCTTTATTCTGCACTTTTTCCGATAAAGGTTTTCGGTACAAATTCACACGGAATGTTTCGGGCATTTCAATAAATTCAGGTTCCGGAATTACATTTTCTATGCATGCTCCGATAATTCTTTCTATTCCAGAGCCGAACTTTTCTATAAAGCCAGCTCTATAGAATATACCTGCAATTAGAGGATTTCTTGTTTTAGAGGGATGAAATGTTTTCAAACTTTCTATTGTCAAATTTTCTACTAAACCGCCAGGATTGTAAAACCATAGCCAATCTTTGAATACTTTTATTTGAATAGGAGATGTTTTATCAAAATAATCTCTGTCATTAAGATAGTGATTATATCTTACAACCCCTATCCCAAATCCCGATATGAAGATTAACAGACTAAGAATAATATATACAATTCTCAGTCTATTATTAATCTCGTATATTAACAGTCCTATAAGAAATATTATTGCAACAATAATTATTATAACACTGTATGAATTAGCATCAGCAAAAAGGCAACCCAGTAATATTTCAATAGCAAGAGCAAGTAATAATCTCTTGTATATAATATCACCTTCTTATTGTACTGAATATTATTGTTTGTTATCTTCTATAACTTGAACAACTAAGGATTGATCCTCCACATAAGTGCCGGAAATATCCAGATTGTTCTGCTGAGTCTTGGCAT
>CALAUZ010000142.1 GCA_937892105.1 uncultured Fretibacterium sp.
ATTTTCAAAATTTTGATGATATTATTTATTCTATTTTTAAACTTCTTTGACTATATTTACGACACCTCGAAACAACGGACACTGTATGTCAGAGAATGGAGTAGGGGAGCCCTCCGGACAATAGGCTTCACGAAAGAACAAATTACGCCGCACGGCTTCCGGGCAATGTTCTCAACCATAGCGAATGAACACGTGAGCAACCGCGATGTCATAGAGCGTCAACTAGCACACGTCGAGGAAAATACCGTGCGCGGTGCATACAATCACGCTGAATACATGCCTGAAAGAATCAAGCTGATGCAATGGTGGGCTGATTATTTGGACGGTCTGACAAAATAAAAAATTCTCCTGTTACGGAGGCAATCATCGAACGCGTAGTACATCAAAGAACAAAGATGTACTAACTTGAATGAGGCTGAGTCTGCCCGAAGGCTTCCATCACTGCCTCGTTTAAGATTTTACCATCAAAGCCGAAAATCTTGTATCCTGTGTCAAGCACAGAATAATAATACTTGCTGGGCAAAGGCTTCATACTGCGTGCTTCAGTTGCCTTCTTCGTCATTATGTAGACCATCGCGGTTATTTCGCCTAAGTCCTGACCGTCAAGTGAAGTAATCGCAAGCGTCAGATTTTTCTTGACGTAAAAGCGCGGGTATCCTTCGTAGCGGTCAAGATTTTTCTCGTGCTGCTCTGAAATTTTCCAGACCAGCACCGGCACTGAAAATCCCTTGCACTTCTTGATAGTAGCAAACTGCCGGAATAACAGCCGCCAATCCTTGAGCATACCCGTACCGGCAATCACAGCGTCCGACGTTAGGATTTTCATCTGCTCAATCGAGAGATTATTACTCCTATTTTCTCATAAAAAGTTTTCGCTGTCAGAATAGCATGAAGGAACATTTTTCCAGCTTTTTGACTAATATCATCTTTTTCAAGAGCCTCTATCAGCTTCTTGCCAATTCCCAGCCCTTGATAATTGTTATTGATGTGTACACAGCTTACAAACGCCATCGACTCTACAGGACTTACAGCAGCACACCCGATACTTTTTTATTATAAACGGCTACATACATATGCCTCAATTTTGAATAGCCCAAAATACACTTTTTAGTATACGTATCATGCCATATTTCAAATTTGTCAGGCTCATATACTTTAGCAATTACGGCTGTTTCAAATGCTAAAGTAATAGTCTCGTACACGCCGTCTAAATCTGTTTCCTCAAATAATTATTGCTTGCCTGATTAAAGGTTTGGGCTTATTATTTACAAGTTATTCATTCCATAACAATAATATATTTTATATTTAATGAGGGGGAACAGCTTTTGCATAAGATACTTGAGAAACGCCAGCTCTCCTATGATAAGGAAAGAGACCAGAGCGTTTATTACTTCAAGGTTGAAGCACCCGAAATAGCCCGCAACAGGAAAGCCGGACAGTTCATCATTTTCCAGCTAGATGAAGATTACGGCGAACGTATACCCCTGACCATCGCAGACGCAGACCCTGAAGCAGGCTGGATCGCAATCGTATTCCAGACGGTCGGAGCAAGCACCCGCAAATTCTCTGAAACATTTAACGTTGGCGACAATGTACCCGTTCTCGTTGGGCCTCTCGGCAAACCTACACACATCGAGAAGACAGACGGTATAGTCCTCTGCATTGGCGGCGGAATAGGAATTGCACCGCTTCACCCAATCGTTCAGGCAAACCACAACATCGGCAACAAGGTTGTAACCATCATCGGCGCAAGAACAAAAGACTTGCTCTTCTTCGAGGACGAAATGCGCAAGGCAAGCGATGAGCTTATCGTAGTAACTGATGACGGCTCATACGGCCGCAAAGCAGTAGTTACTGCACCTCTCACTGAGATTTGCGAGAAGGAGAAAGTCAGCGAGATAGTCTCAATCGGCCCAGCTATCATGATGAAGTTCTGCGTTGCTGCTGCCCGTCCGTTTAACGTGCCCATCACAACATCGCTCAACACAATAATGATTGACGGTACTGGAATGTGCGGTTGCTGCCGCGTCAGTGTCGGAGGCAAGACAAAATTCGTGTGCGTTGACGGCCCTGAGTTCAACGGCTACGAGGTTGACTTCGATAACATGATGCAGAGAATGACGGCGTTCAAGGACAAGGAGCGCGAGGCAGACCACAAATGCAGGATCGGTCTTGACGCAACAAAAAAGGCAGGTGCTTAAACCATGAGCGAGCATAAGACTACAGAGATGTTGCAGGAAGAAGCCGCGAAACTATGGGCGGATATTGAGGCAAAGAAGAACGCAGGTACAAAGCTGACACCGAAGGACAGGACTGCTATACCTACTCAGGAAATGCCTTCACAGGAACCTGAAGTACGCGCCCATAACATGTCGGAAGTTGCACTCGGTTACACTGAGACACAGGCACGTGTTGAGGCCGAGAGGTGCATACAGTGCGGAGCTGCTCCGTGCAAGAAGGGCTGCCCTGTTGGTGTGCCTATCCCTGAGTTCATCAAGCATATTCAGGACGGCGACTTCAAGGGTGCTGTTGACACAATCAAGACCACTAACCTTCTTCCTGCTATATGCGGTCGTGTATGTCCGCAGGAGAAGCAGTGCCAGAGCTTCTGCACAGTCGGGAAAATGCTGAAGACAACCGAGAAGGCTGTAGCAATCGGAAGGCTTGAGCGTTTTGTTGCTGACTGGGAGCGCGCCAACGACAAAATCACCGTTCCTACACCAGCGAAAGAGACTGGAAAGAAAGTTGCGGTTATCGGTTCAGGCCCGGCAGGTCTCACAGTTGCGGCGGATATTCGCAGGGCAGGACACAGCGTAACGGTTTTCGAGGCATTCCAGAAGACCGGCGGCGTTATGGTATACGGTATTCCTGAGTTCAGGCTTCCGAAGGCACTTGTTGCGAAAGAAGTTGAGAACCTGAAGAGAATGGGTGTTGAGTTCAAAACGAGTTTCCTTGTTGGCCGCACTGCGACACTTGACCAGCTTCTCACGGAACAGGGATTTGATGCCGCATTCATAGGAACGGGTGCAGGGCTTCCGAAGTTCATGCACATCGAGGGCGAGAACCTTATCGGTGTATTCAGCGCGAACGAGTACCTTACACGCTCCAACCTCATGAAAGCATATGACCGCGAACATGCGGACACACCGCTTTATGAGGCCAAGAAAGTTGCAGTGTTCGGCGGCGGAAACGTTGCAATGGACGGTGCGAGAACAGCGTTAAGGCTTGGTGCCGAGAAGGTATACTGCGTCTACAGAAGGACACGTGCAGAGATGCCTGCGAGGATTGAGGAAGTTGCGCACGCGTTTGAAGAGGGTGTAGATTTCCATTTCCTTGAGAACCCCACGAAGTTCATAGGGGACGATAAAGGAAGGCTTGTAGGTGTTGAGCTTTTGAGCTATGAGCTTGGTGAACCCGACGCTTCAGGACGCAGGAAGCCTGTAGCAATTCCTGGAACAGAGCATGTCCTGGACATTGACGCAGCAGTTATCGCGCTTGGCAACGATTCCAACCCGTTAATGGCGCAGACGACACAGGGTCTCAACGTAACGAAGTATGGGAACATCATCGTTGACGAGAACCAGAAGACCAGTATTGATAGAGTATGGGCTGGCGGAGATATAGTGCTTGGTGCGGCGACGGTCATTCTTGCGATGGGTGAAGGCAGGAGAGCTGCGGCAAGCATGAACGAGTATTTAGCAGGCAAGTAGTAATACTGTTAAAGGTGTAGGACTATAAACATAGGCGGAGGAGTGATGATTATTTGCTTCTTCGCTTATATTTTTGTACATTTTGTGATTATCGCTCTTTTTTGCATTTGGGTATCGTTCATATATCTATAAGTCATGCCAAAAACATTGTATGCTATCATTTCGCGTAGTTCACAAAAACAGGGAAGTGTAAAATTATGAAACTGGCAAAGAAATTCAGCGAAACAAAACCATCAGGAATGGTCCGGGTATTTCAGGCCATAGAGAAAATGCAGGGTGTCCTCAACCTCAGCATAGGCGAACCAGACTTCGTTACCGAACCAGACATCATCGACGCAGGCGCAATGGGAGCAAAAGACGGCTTCACCCATTACCCTCCATTGCAGGGCTTCATGGACGTTCGGGAGGCAGCGTGCGCATACTGGGAACGTCATCACGGCTTCAAGTCCTCACCAGACAACGTGTACATCTCCGTCGGCGGACTTCATATCCCATGGCTGGCATTCGGCGCGCTTCTCAATCCCGGCGATGAAGTCATGCTCATAGAACCATACTTCACACCTTACGAGGCGCAAATTCGAGGCAACGGAGGAGTTCCTGTAACCATTAAGACGCGTGAGGAGAATAACTTTGCCCCAACAATCGAGGAATTACATGCGGCAGCTACCCCTCGTACTCGCGGAATAATCCTCAACTATCCGGGCAACCCTTCAGGACGTGTCGCAACATTGAAGCAGCTTGAGGAGATTGCACAGTTTGTCGAGGAACGGGACATGTTCGTACTCAGTGATGAAATATACGAGTCTATGGTCTTCAACGGTGAGCATGTATGCTTCGCGAATATTCCAGGCATGAAGGAACGTACACTTCTAGCGTCCGGCGTGTCGAAAAGCCACTGCATGACCGGCTGGCGAATAGGCTACCTTTTCGCTCCCCAGAACGTCATCAACACAATGTGCGTTCTATCGTCATTCCAGACTTACGGAGTCAACACTCTCTCTCAGAAGGCGGCTGCTTATGCCCTCAATACTCAGGACGACAAGGTTAAGGCAAGGGCAAAGGTATTCGGCGAACGAATGAAGGCTGTTGAGGCGAGGTTGAACGCAATGAAGGGCGTGAAGTGCCACCCTGCTGAAGGAGCATTCTACCTTTTCCCCGACATATCAGGGACAGGATTAACCAGCGAGGATTTCACATGGCAGCTTCTGAACGCGGCGAAAGTTGCGGTACTTCCCGGAAACGCATTCGGTCAGACGGGCGAGGGCTATATACGCATAGCATGTACTCAATCTATGGAAATTTTAATGCAGTCGATGGACAAAATGGAAAACTTTTGTAATACTATTTTATAGTAAAAACATTTTGACAAAATTTTTCAGGAGGTTATAACGCATGAAAGCAAGACGTTTTTGGCTCTGCGTTATGGTAATGGCATTCATGGTTTTCGCGGCCATGAACTCAGGGTGCGGCGGCAGCAGCAGCAGTTCGTCATCAGAAACTCAGACGGTAACGAGCGGCGACCAGTCAGGCAACAACGGCGGTACAACCAGCAATGACCAGACAGGGAATAACGGCGGCGACACTACCAGCAATGACCAGACAGTTACGGGCGATACATATTCCACAACAACAGCAGGCTCTCACGCTCTCTCACTGACGGACGGAAGCTCGGCCACATACAGCAACATCACTGTAACGAAAACGGGAGACGCTACAGGTTCAAGCGATGGTACAAGCGGTTACGACTGGACTGGCTCAAACGCGGCAGTGTTCGCAAGCGGAGGCTCAACGCTCACGATAACAGGCTCATCGACGAACATCACAAGTAATGCTACGGGCGGAAATGCAGTGTTTGCTTACGGCGGAAACCTCAACGGGAGCAATTCTGGGGACGGAACGACAATAACCATCTCTGACGCTGCGATAACGACAAGCAAGAACAATTCCGGCGGCATAATGGTTACGGGAGGCGGGGGAATTAACGCAAGCAGCCTCACAATCACAACGTCAGGCGGTTCATCTGCTGCTATACGTTCGGACAGAGGCGGCGGAACTATGACTGTCTCAGGCGGAACATACACCACAAACGGCACTGGTTCTCCTGCAATATACTCGACATCGGCGGTAACTGGCTCTGACGTAACGCTGAAGTCAAACGTTGCGCAGGTTGTTGTGATTGAGGGCGGGAACTCCGTAACTCTAACAGGCTCAAGTCTTACTGCAAACCACACCACCCTCAACGGCAAGGACACGACACATCAGGCAGTGTTAATCTACCAGTCAATGTCGGGAGATGCTTCGGACGGTTCATCATCATTCAGCATGACAAACGGAAGCATAACGAACGCTCAGGGTGATATATTCTGCATTACCAACACGACATGTTCAGTATCTCTTTCAAGTGTTGGCATAACCAACAATGATACTTCCGGCAACTTCCTTCGTGCTGCAGGACAAAATTGGGGAACTTCAGGCAGAAATGGCGGTAATGTAACGCTTAATGCTTCAGGCCAGACGATTTCGGGGAATATGCTTGTTGACAGCTCATCATCACTAACGCTTAACCTGAAGGACAGCTCAACATTCAGCGGTGCAATTAACCCTTCAGGGCAGACCGGAACAGTAAATGTTGTTGTTGAAGAAGGCTCAGCATGGACGCTGACGGGCAATTCCTACGTAACCAGCTTCACGAACAACGGTACTCTCAACAAAGGAAGCTACAACCTCTACGTGAACGGAACGGCACAATAAGGTAAAAAACTACGGGCAGTGTATGAGGCAAAAAAACGCTGTCCGTAATAAAATATAGCCGTCCACAAAAAATTTGCACAGGAGGCAATATTCATGACAGGCTTCGACTATTCCAATGCTATGAAGTTCGTCCG
The DNA here is from genome assembly GCA_937892105.1 of uncultured Fretibacterium sp. Next base: position 6,596 of record CALAUZ010000142.1, read on the forward strand.
TCCCCACGAAATTGACAGCATGAAGGCAATAACCCTCACTGCCGCAGAGCTTCTCAAGTCCCGTAAAGGTGCTGGCAACGATTTTCTGGGCTGGATAGATCTTCCGGTCAACTACGACAAGGAAGAATTTTCCCGCATAAAGATGGCGGCGAAGAAGATACAGAGCGACTCGGAGATTTTGCTTGTTGCGGGCATAGGCGGTTCATATCTTGGAGCGAGGGCAGCGATTGAGTTTTTGAGGCCGGGTTTCTATAACGACCTGGCTCCCGAAGTGAGGAAGACCCCTCGTATCTACTATGTTGGCAACAGCATGAACAGCACGTACATTCAGGACATAATCGGCCTTCTTGAAGGGCATGATTTCTCAGTGAACGTAATCTCAAAATCAGGGACTACGACCGAGACAGCTATAGCGTTCCGGGTATTCAGGGATTTGCTGATAAAGAAGTACGGGCAGAAGGAAGCGGCAAAGAGGATTTACGCTACGACCGACAAGGCTAGGGGTGCGCTGAAGACGTTTGCAGACACAGAGGGCTACGAGAGCTTTGTAATTCCCGATGATGTAGGCGGAAGGTTCTCTGTGTTGACGGCGGTGGGACTTCTTCCGATTGCTGCGAGCGGAGCGGACATTGACGAATTGATGAAGGGTGCGCAGAATGGGCGTGAAGTTGCGCTGAACAAGGCATTCGAGGAGAACCCGGCGTTACAGTATGCGGCACTGAGGAACATTCTTCACAGGAAAGGGAAGACTGTTGAAATTCTCGCCAACTACGAGCCGTCAATGCACTATATTTCCGAATGGTGGAAGCAGCTTTACGGAGAGAGTGAGGGCAAGGATCAGCGTGGAATTTTCCCTGCGAGTGTTGACCTTACGACCGACTTGCATTCGATGGGACAGTTCATACAGGACGGCGACAGGATAATGTTCGAGACGGTGATGAACATTGAGAAAGCGCGCGGGGATTTTGAGCTGAAGGCGCAGGACAACGATCTTGACGGGCTGAATTACCTTGCCGGTAAGAAGATGAGCTGGGTGAACCAGTGTGCGATGCAGGGAACGATAGCGGCGCATGTTGACGGCGGGGTACCGAACATGGTGGTGAGCATTCTGGCACAGGACGAAGTTTCACTGGGTGAACTGTTCTACTTCTTCGAGTATGCGTGCGGAGTGTCTGGCTATATCAGCGGGATTAACCCGTTCAACCAGCCTGGAGTGGAGTTCTACAAGGCTAATATGTTCAAGCTCTTGGGGAAGCCCGGAAAGTAGAAGCATGATGATTTTTCCCCCCGATGATGAGTCGGGGGTATTTTTATGCAATTATGACAGTATGCCACGTGAAAGTGTCCTGAATATCTTTGAGCGCAGTAA
>CALAUZ010000143.1 GCA_937892105.1 uncultured Fretibacterium sp.
GCGCGTTGAAATTGTTCGTAAATACGAAGAGGCCAGGCTGAACAGAGAATGCTCGCTGGGAAGGCTGACTCTAAGGTAATTTTACCTGAGGGGCAAAAGTATAGGAAACAATCCCGCGATGAGTTAGGCAAGTTAGCTGGTGTTTCGGGAAGTACTTATGAACACGCCACTAAGGTTATGGACGAGACTTCAATTCCCATCGTCAATGCCACTCGGAATAATGAAATCTCCATCAATGCCGCTTATCAAACTACTAAACTTCCTAAAACTCAACAGACTGAAATTGCAGAACGAATTAAACAGGGTGAACCTGCAAAGTCCGCCATTTCTGAAGTCAAATCTCGCAACCGCAAATCTGAACATGATACTACTGCGAACACTTCTGATGACGTACTATCCCAGTCAGCAACCTCTGAGACCTCACTCTGCAACAATAAGGCAATTCCTACGGCCATGAATGACGAGAAGCAATCGCAGGAAGTCTCTACAGCTAATCATAGTTGCTGGAAGCTCTAAAGAAAAAACAATAATACAAAAAAATGAGAATGAAGCAGCACCAAAAGTATAATTTGTATGTAGATATATACACAACGAAGAAAAAATACAACATAATTTACGCCAATCCTACATGGGAAGGGAAACAATCTGCCGATGAACTTTGCAAACTTCCTGTGCAAAGAATCACTGATAAAGATTGCGCGTTACTCTTGTGGATAAAGAGTAATAAGATGATAGAGACCATAAAGATTATAAATACAACGGACAACATGTAAATTGGGACATGGCCGCTCCAAAATCTTACCTTGAACAGCTCGCTGAGGACAGAAGAGTTGAAATGATAATGGAAAGTATATGAAGTTTCTTTTACCGTTTGCAGGTAGTCCACCATCACCACAGGTTTCTATCCTGTGCGCAATATATAGTCTTTCACCGTTCTAACTATCACATCGACATTCGTATCAAATCCGCATTCCACTATATACTCGTTCTTCCCGCGTAATACATAGACTTCACGCACCGCTTTCAACTCCTCTGCCTACAGAACGTTATTTTGCCCAACGAACTTATTGCACCTAGCACGTAAAGCCCGGGATAAAGGCTCATCTTCGCAGCCAAGTTGCTGTAATCTGTCTTTATGCTATTGTATTCCTCTCCTGCTATTAACGCCTTTGCAAGTGTCATCGCTCCGTACGTTTGTCTCCATGCCACTCGTCCCATTTTGACCGCATTAATCCTGACTTGCGGAAAAGACTATCAGTCATTGTTAGTCCAGAACGCCAAATCTGCGCGGTGAGATAGCCTGCTGCTGAATATTTCTGCGTATTCTCGTTAACCTTGCAACACGCTCAATTTTGCGCCTTCATATGTTGCTGGGTATGTCGCTGATGCCAACCTCAAAGGGCTTCACTGTCAGGGCGAAATATCCAACGGATAAATGAGGAGTGTCGTTTGTAAACACAAAATAAGTTACTGACTGCTGTTTTCTGCATGGCCGCTAAATCTCTCTTCACAAAATCATTGATTTCGTCCGGGTCTGTAACGTGTCTCACATTGGGATGTGGTCTCTGTCCCGGCTCAGCATCGAGCATCTTCACGAAATTTTCTACTTCTTCCCACCCGCTTATCACAAAATTCTTGAATATGCTTGACGTTGCAATGTTCATATCTCATCCCTTTTTGCGCGCATTACTCCATCAAAAAAAGCCCCCCCGCTTTCACGGGAAGGCCACTCACATTGGCTCTTACGCCAAGTATTTTTTCAGGGTCGCACGTACAGCACCCGGCCCGGCGCATAATTCCGCGTAAAGCCCCTCGACCTTTTCACCGAGTCCGGCCTCATAGAGATTCACGCCGAAAATATTTGCGTTTGAGAGAATTTGCTTCAATCCGCCGGGAGTCTTCAGCTCACTCTGCAGCGTCTCAAGCATCGGATCAGAACTCACAGCCATAGCCGCGCCCTTGTCATCAGTTCCGCCCAAATACCTCAGCCACCCAGCAAGCGCAAGCGGTATTGCCACGAGCGAATGTATATCCAGCTTCGAGTCAGCGCAGTAGCTCTTCAACGTCTCACCAAAACGAACGGGAATCTTCTGGCTTGTGTCTGTTGCGATTCTCTGAGGCGTGTCAGGCAAAAATGAATTGGGCAATCTCTCACCGACAACCTCATCGATGAATTTGCGAGGGTCAAGGATTTTCGGGTCAGTAACAACGGGTAAACCTTCCTTATAGCCGACAAGCTCAACAAGTTTCTTCAACTCAGGATCGCCCATCTCGTCTGCAATCTTCGTGTATCCCAGCATACAGCCATACACTGCCATCGCGGTATGAAGCGGGTTAAGGCAGGTTGTTACCTTCATGCGTTCGGTCTTGTTCACAGTGTCCCTGTCGGTCATGTATACTCCGGCTTTGTCGAGGGCTGGCCTTCCGTTGGGGAATTTGTCCTCAACAACAAGGTACTGCGGGGCTTCAGCGTTGACGAACGGGGCAATATACGTATTTCTGTTCGTTATTACAGGGCTGATGTCCTCAACTCCAAGTGCCTTGAGATCCGCCTCCACTATGTCCGACGGTCTGGGCGTAATCTTGTCTATCATGCTCCATGGGAATGAAACCTGCGTCTCATCGCTTATCCATGCGTAATATTCCTTGTCGGCAAATCCCCTGTCAACCCATGCTTTTGCAACCTCAAGCACCGAACTTCTGAGCTTCTCTCCATTGTGCGAACAATTATCCATGCTCACAACTGCAACAGGCTGTGCCCCTGCCCTGAATCTGTCCAGCAATAACGAAGCTGTAACGCTCATTGCATGTTTTGGCTTGTCTGGGCCAGAGTTCATATCGCTGACTACAACAGGCAGTAATTCTCCCTTCATGTTCCGAAGCGCGTAACCTTTCTCGGTTATCGTGTAGCTGACCATCTGGAGCGATGGCTTCACGAATATTGCACGAAGTTTCTCCCATTCCTGAGCGTCTGAACTGTCCGCGCATATTCCCTGTGCTATCGAGGCGATAACATTCTTGTCCATTTTCCCTGATGCCCTGAGAGTTACCATGAGAGTAAGGCAGTCGAACGGATCATAAATCTTCTTGATTATTTCGTAGTCGAACGTTTCAGCGGCGATTATTCCGGTATTTTCGATACCCTCATCGAGCAAGTTCTGCTGTAATGCCGCAATAAACCCTCTGAAGATATTTCCTGCGCCGAAGTGAACCCAACGGGGATTTTCCGCCGTTAGCTTTCTCATTTCGGCAATGTCATTCTTTGGGAGCCTGATACCTGCTTTCTCCCATGCTTCTTTGTCCTGTAACCCCTTTAATGTAAGGCGCATCATTACTCCTCCTTAGTGAAAGTTTGGGATAACGTGTAAAATAGATTTTATCAGCAAATGACAGGAGGGCAATAAAAATCTTGAACGAGGTGTACATTTTCAACACCGCAAAACTCGCCGTGAAATCCATCATCAACGTTGCTTCAGTATACCCTAAGCCTGGCTTAATCACTCCATTGGACGACAGTGCGCTTGACGGCACAGATTTTCCCAGCCTCCTGAACGCGGCTATGTCATTGTTCCAGTGCTTCGTGAACTGTGCTTCAGCCGGAGCAGACACAGAGACGATGAAGCCGGAAGACGCATACACCATCCTCGTATCGCCTGGAAGAATAGGAAGTAATGACGCACTTCGTTCGACACGCGGAAAACTGGCAATGAAGGGGCATATATTATGTTTGGGACTGATATGCGCCGGAGCAGGAAGACTTCTTGCGCAGAAACGCAATCTTACGCGCGGGGCACTAATGCTCACAGCCTCATCATTCGCACAGGGGATAACGGGGCGTGAACTATGGCCGTTGACCGAGAACACTGGTGGGAAAGTTCTGACATCAGGTGAAAGAGCATACATAACGTATGGGATTGAAGGTTGCAGGGGTGAAGCTGAACACGGTTACGCGCAGACGATGAGGGCGGCTGAGACGTTACGGAGACTTGAGGCTACACATGGACATCTCGATTTGCGGGACAGGCTGGCTCATACGCTCATAACAATAATGGCTGAGAACCAGGACACTAACATTACAGCTCACGGTGGAATAGGTGAACTTTTGAGGACGCAGAAGGAGGCAAAGGCTGTACTAGATGTTGGAGGAATGCTCACTCCTGAAGGTATTGACGCTGTGTTTGCGATGGACAAGGCTATGCGTTCAAGGGGAGTTTCTCCGTCTGGGAGCGCGGTAATCCTTTCTGGTGCGGTGTTACTCTCGGAGCTTGAGGGTATGAGGCTGACACGTTCGGGCTATGAGGAGTGAGGGTGATGTTACAGCATGACTACCTTATGCTTTTTTTAATTAGAATTTTACAAAATCTTGGCGAAGCAATTTCTAGCATTTTTCAAGTACTTTAGCCATATTGTTATTTTTGAGCTAAATATTGATGATGGACAAAATCAGGAGAGTATATGCTGGCAACTTGGCTTGCTGGATACGGAATACAGGAGAAAAGGAATGCCTGAGTTCTCTGTTCAAGGTTGAAAGCATGAGGGGAGGAATAAACACTCCCCAATGAATTATTCCCACTCTATAGTTGCAGGCGGCTTCGATGTTACGTCAAGCACCACCCTGTTTATCCCGCGAACCTCATTGCATATGCGCTTCGATACCCTGTCCAGAACATCGTAATCTATCCTCGCCCATTCCGCCGTCATAGCGTCCTGCGAATGTATCGCCCTCAGAACAACAGCCTCATTGTAAGTCCTGCTGTCTCCCATCACACCGACAGTCTTTACGGGCAGCAACACACAGAATGCCTGCCATATACCGGCGTAAAGTCCCGCACGTTTCAGCTCCTCACGGAATATAGCATCAGCACCCCTTAAAGTGTCCAGCCTCTCTTTCGTGATTGCACCGAGACATCTCACAGCAAGTCCTGGTCCTGGAAAAGGCTGACGGTTTATGATTTCGTTAGGCATACCGATAATTTTGCCCAGCCTTCGCACTTCGTCCTTGAAAAGATCCCGTAACGGCTCAAGCAGCTTCAGGTTCATATGTTCTGGAAGACCTCCAACATTATGGTGCGACTTTATGAGCGATGACCCCTTCTTTGTCCCGCTCTCGATAACGTCAGGGTAAATTGTACCCTGCAACAGCCATTTCGCACCTTCAATCTTCCCTGCTTCCTCCTCGAATACCTCAATGAACAGACGACCGATAATCCTGCGTTTCTGTTCAGGATCGGTAACTCCGTCAAGCTCTTTCAGGAAACGTTCAGACGCATCGACATACTTAACGTTAAGGCCAAGCAATTCATATTCCTTCATTACTGCTTCAGGTTCATCAAGCCTCATAAGCCCGTGATTTACGAAAACGCATTGAAGATTATCGCCTATTGCTTTGTGTACGAGAACAGCAGAAACGCTAGAATCAACCCCGCCGGATAACCCGCATACTGCCTTGTCGTTCCCAACATTTTCACGGATTGCCGACACAGCATTTTCCGCCCAATCAGACAGCTCCCAGTCGCCGGAACACTTGCACACATCAAACGCAAAGTTATTCAGTATGTAGTGCCCGCCTTCAGTATTAACGACTTCAGGGTGAAATTGCAGGCCGAAAAATTTTCTTTTCTTGTCCTCGAATGACGCTATTATTCCGTTGTCAGTTATTGATGTAGCCTCAAAGCCCGCTGGAAGTTCCGCAACATAATCCCCATGACTCATAAGAACTCCTGTTTTATCCGGCAAGTTTTCATTCAAAAGTATTGAGCTGCCTCCTGCCTTGTGAATTTCCGTTACTCCGTATTCTCTGAAGTTTCCTGGCGTTACAGTTCCGCCAAGAAGTTTGGCCATTATCTGCATACCGTAGCATATTCCCAGAACCGGGCAGCCCAACGCGAATAATTCCGTATCAATAGTTATTGCGCCTTCATCATTTACGCTGTCAGGGCCTCCAGAAATTATTATGCCTTTTGGAGAGTATGACTTTACTTTTTCGGCGGAAGCGTCCCAGTTAAGTATTACGCTGTGTATTCTTACCTCGCGAAGTCTTCTGGCAATGAGCTGTGTAAACTGTGAGCCGCAGTTGATAATGATGATGTTTTCGCTGGATACTTTCATACATTTTCCTCCTTTATGGTATAGTTTCTGCTTAAAGATTATTATAATGCCTCAAAGATTTAGTATGTTATATAATCATTATCATATTTTCGTAAGGATGTGAAAAGTTTTATGATACTTCACAGAAAATTTCTCGTCTTAATGTTAATCATTTTGTCCGCATTTCCCTCGTTTGCTGAAGAATACACTGCTGGTGATGTCATAGTTGTTCTGAGACCCTCAGAGGGTGAGATTACAGCGTCATCATTCGGGGCAGCAGGTGCAGGAACTCTCAGGGCGGCAGAATTTGCACAGTTATCCGGAGCTTCCGTGAAGAATATTTACCCTGCGTTGTCAGAAGCTGGAAAGGGAATATTCATGGTCATGCACACGGCCTCACAGGACGCAGAAGAGCTATCGGCAAGGTTGCTGAAGAACCCGGAAGTTATCGCTGCGTCTCCGAATTACACTATACATGCGGCCATGATACCGAACGATACCAGTTATGGCTCATGCTGGGGAATGATGGATATCAACGCTCCAGAAGCATGGGATATTGCGACGGGAAGCAGTGATGTTTATGTTGCAATAATAGACTCAGGAATTGACGACACTAACCCTGACTTAACGGACAATGTCGCTACTGTGTACGGAACTAACACTCTCAACGCTGGAGCATCAGTACGTGATGACTACGGACATGGTACACATGTTGCCGGAATAATTGGTGCGAAAGGGAATAATGGAATAGGCATTGCAGGAATTAACTGGAATGTTAAGATGATATCCATTAAGGCACTCAATAGAAGTGGCAAGGGTAGTTTTCAGAGTGTAATTAGCGCAATAAATTACGTTGTCGGCCTCTTAAATCGGGGAGTGAACGTAAGGGCTGTGAATATGTCGATGGAAACGTACCTAAGTATAGCTCCGGAACATGATATTTTGGTGCAATTTCCTTTATGGCGTGCAATGAAGGCATTAGATGAAACGAACAAGGCAGTAATGGTGGTAGCAGCTGGCAATCACGGACAGGTTGTAGGACAGCCCAGCACAGGCTACAAGGACAACATAGTCAACAGGTCGGGGCTATATGTTTACCCGGCTTCGTTTCGGGGACTGTATAACATGATAACCGTTTCAGCTCTTAACCGTCTTGGTTTTATAGCGGCGACATACAGCAACACAGGAGCAGACATATCGGCACCAGGCGGGGAACTGACATCGCTTCTCTCAAGCGCAGGAATACTCAGCACGTGGCTTCAGAGTGCCTCAGACTTCATTACTTCAGACGGCGTTAGCCTTAGAGCTGCACAGGGAACGTCAATGGCGGCACCTCATATTTCGGGAGCGGCAGCACTTCTCTCGTCAGTAGCCCCACAAATGACTGCATATCAGCTTAAACAGGCTATACTCATGAAGAACGAAGCGTCAGGTTCTTCAGTAAATACAAGCGCAACAGGGACACTTGACATCAGGGCGGCAATAAACTTCCAGGCGGCTAATAGCAAAGATATTCCTGCTTCAAGCGACAAGTGGGTATCATACGACAATTACGCCAGCTATGAGGCAGATAACACTGTAATCAACAACAATGGAGGCAACAGCAGTGGAGGAAGCGGAGGAGGCGGAGGTTGTGAAGGACTTGCGGCAGGATTTGCGGGAATATGTGTCCTGTTCATGCTTGCCAGAAAAAGAATGAGCTGATAGAATATCTCATTGTGATTAGACGCACTGCCGGTGTGGCTCAGAGGTAGAGCAGCGCACTCGTAATGCGCAGGTCAACAGTTCGAATCTGTTCACCGGCTCCAGAAGATAATACGGTAAAGACCGATTAAAAGTAGAAGTCCGCTCATAAGGCGGATTTTTTGCAATTATTACTCCGGTGAAGAATGACAAAAACCGCCTAAAACCGATATTCTACCGTAGAAATTTTCGTAGAAAAAATCTGGGGAAAAATTTTCTACGGTTAGACAAGAAAGAAAGGTGCTTGCTAATGTTAACGTAATTACAGATAAAAGCCGCAAAACCTAAAGAAAAAATATTATATGTTGCGAGATGACAGGGGACTAAAGTTAAGAGTTGACCCTTCGGGGCGAAAATACTGGATTTTCAGATATTGGAAAAACAAGAAAGAACGTCAGCTCTCGCTCGGCCCTTACCCTGAATTATCTCTCAAAGATGCACGTTTAAGACGTGATGAAATTCAAACACAAAGAGCGAATGGTGAAAGTCCTTCACGCAAAGCAGACAAAAAACTGGAAACTTTTTCAGACGTTATGAATGAATGGCTGAAAGTTCGCATGAGTGATAAAGCCGAAAGTTACATGCGAATGGTGAAACTTCATCATCAAAAAGCATGTGTTGCCTTTGATAGGCGGCATAGCGATTGGAGAGATTACACCGAAAGATGTTCTAAATCGTAGAATTGAAGATGGTGGTCATGAAGAAACAGCCAGACGTGTAAAAACTATTATATGGCAAGTATTTCGTTTTGCTGTTGCTTCGGACTTGATAAATTTCGATCCGACTTACGCACTTAATGTAGCTTTAAAGCTTTTGCACATAGAGCATTGCGCAACATTAACAAACCCAGACGATAGAGCAATTCTCATGAAAGCTATAAAAGCATACCTTCATGTAATCATGCGTTGTGCGCTGCTTTTTTCTGTTTATACATCCGCACGTCCAGGTGAGACACGTTCTGCTGAATGGAATGAAATAAGAGATGACGTATGGGATATTCCGCCCGAAAAAAATGAAAATAAAACGCCGTCATATAGTTCCGCTATCTGTTCAAGCTATCACCGGTAAGGGGCGTTATCTTTTTCCTTCTCCGAGAAACAATGGAAACTGTATGTCCGACAACGGAGTGCGTATAGCATTAAGAGTTATGGGCTTCACAAAGGAGCAAATCACGCCTCACGGATTCAGAGCAATGTTCTCTACAATCGCTAATGAACATGGTTGGAATAGAGACGTGATTGAAAGACAGCTTGCACATGTTGAAAAAATGCAGTACGCGGTGCATATAACCACGCTGAGTACATGCCGGAACGAATAAAAATCATGCAGTGGTGAGCGGACTATTTAGACGGCCTCGCAGAAAACTAAAAACAGCCTCCAATTAAAGATGTATGAGGGGGGAAGGAATATCCCCCAGCTTGAGCTTATTTCGGCCTACAGTATCTTCATGAGGAATGCGGGATTCATTGCTTCATTTTAGATTTGCCTGTCCCGAAATCACACCATCCGCTGTCGATGTATGTTAAGCCCTGAAGTTTTGCGCCGTTAACCTCGAAAGCCGCAAGTTTTTAGGCTATCATGCACGATGTATCCGACACCGTAAACTCCAAATTTCCTGCTTCTTTCATTGCCTTCACTTTTGCAGGAATGTCCTTTTCCCATATTATTCCGCTTATATCTACCATTGTTGCGTCTCCTTTCTGATGGTTGCTGTGTTTCCAATTGAGGGACGTAGTATAACTCTAAAAAAGTATTATACAAGTAATATTTTAATCTTTAGATATAAAAATAGAGCTTCTCAAACAGGCAGCCTTGTATCACATTTATCAGTACATCAGAGGCAAAAAAGCCCTTAACGGGCTATTCTCTGTCATCGTAGGTTTCCTCAAGCCAAAGAATGAACTCGTCCTTGTCGGGGAAAACCATTGACCCGTTCAGATCAAGTCTTTCATCTACCACGATTACTGCCTCGCTGCCGCTTAACGGGGCACGCCAGCCGCCCTTCCATCCTGCTTGTGCGCACAGATATATGCTGCTGCAACGTGCTAAAAACCGAAGCAGTCCCATGATGCCTTTGCCTTTTCGCTTACTTCTCCCAAGTTTGTCAGTATTAATACCTTTCCGTTGAACTGCATATTTTATCCCTCCGTAATTTTTGTTCTCATTCTTGATGATTACCGCATTTTTGTTGATGAACGTAGTATAACTTTAATAACATTTAATACAGATATTTTTTAATCTTTTTGCGGTAAAAACAGTAAATAATAATAAAAAAGAGCGGAAATACCCCGCCTGAATTACTGACTATATAATTTTCATGAGAAATGCCGGATAACATCACAGCAACGCTTCATTATGTTGTTCATGCCTTGAATGACTATTCCGGTATCGGAGAATGCCGCAAGAATTTCTACCATGTTCATCTGATGAGCCGAAATCGTGAACTACTTGATGCCTGCCCTCGCGCAACGTTTCTCTATAGCCTCAAATGCTGCTTCAGTTTTTTCTATAACTTCTTGCAATAAATCATCTTTCTGCTTACAAAATATAAATATTTACATGGCCGGCCGTTTATGACTTCTTCGTGCAGGTAACCAGCATAATTAGTCCTAAAAACTTTTTCGTCAACATCAGGGAATTTTGGCCTCAAGGTAATACAAAGTTTTGCGTTCATATTAACTCTTTCCTGGTCAAAAATGAATTTCTGCTTCTGCCTGCTCGTCTGAACATTGCCGGATTTCTGCAGGATTTAACTTCATATTTGTTTTGCGCTTTTTCCCAAAAGCCGGCTGGTTGGTGTTGGAGCGAACCTGCTATGTACCCAATCGTCAGGGTACTCAATAGCCGTCCTTTTCGCATAAATCTGGCAACGGCTATATTAATTTCCTTCTGTCCCCGTGATGGATATTGGCTTGCTTACAGAGCAGGCAACTCTATTTCATTTTTCAAAGGTTTAATTTCTATTAAGTCAATACTCTTAAATTGTTTAGTGTAAACTTTCATTAAAAGTTCACATTTGGCTTCATTTGTTTGACAGATTATTTTTAGCCCGATCATAATTGTTGTGGAACCTATCAATTCTACTGTTTTTATTCAGGAGCACGTGCTCCACCAAATCCCAATCACTACACTAAAATAATAATCCTCAGTGCGTTCATGTGATGTGAATAGTGTATAATTACAGCGAAATACGACACATTAATACTAAAGGAGTGAGAACAGACCATGCTCGGCGATTATACATGGGACGTAATCGAGAAGGAATCAGAATGCCTTGCGCAGAGATTTCAGGCCGTCAGCAAAAACGTTGCAAACGCAAATACACCAGGATATGCCCGGCATAACGTCTCGTTCGAGGATCAAATGCGGGAAGTCATGGAACAGGGAAAGCACCTCCACATGACTGTAACGCAGAAAGGGCACATTCCTTCGCACCCGCTCAAAATCAAGGACGTTCACGCCGCTGACACAAAGATAATGGACGAACAATACAGGCTCGACCTCAACAACGTAGATCCTGAGCGCGAAATGGCCGTACTCGCCGAAACCCGCATGATGTACACCGGGTTCATGCGTGTTGCCGCCAGCAAACTCACAATGCTGAAATCAGTTATCGCCGGAAGATAGCAGGAAGGTGAAATGACATCATGAAAATTTTTGACAGCCTCGAAGTCGCAGGAAGCTCTTTAACAGCCCATCGCTTATGGATGGACACCATATCGTCAAACCTTGCGAACATCAATACAACCCGCACAAAAGCAGGCGGCCCATACAAACGCAGAGTTCCCGTATTCGCTGAGATGCTCGACAGCACAATCGGCGGCTACCATGACATTGGAGGCGTTAGGGTTCTGGGTATCTCTGAGGATCAGGGCGCACCCAGAATGGCATACCAGCCTGACCACCCCGACGCTAACGAGGAAGGTTATGTCGCTTACCCCAACGTTAATCTTGTTCGCGAAATGACGGATATGCTTGTTGCCAGCCGTGCTTATGAGGCAAATTTGAGCGTTGTTACTACAGGGCGCGATATGTGGAATGGTGCATTAGACGTTATGAGAGGATAACAATAATCCCGGAGGTCATTATGGCTTCCGGGAATTTTTTTGCGCTTTGAGCTTTTATCTGTGATTATACTCACTCATAATGAAAGTTTTTCTTTACGGCCTGTGAGTTTCGCCCACCATTGCCGCCGCCTCTTCCGCGCTTCAAGCCTCTCTCCCAAATCCCTCGCTCCAACACCATATACAAGATACAGGATTATCCCCGACACTATCATTATGAACACTGTGGAAGCACATCTTCTGCCTGAAGCATTAACGTTGTAGCCTTCTCTGCCTTCCTCCATCGTCATGTTCTGGATTATCATCGCGTAGGTCTTCCCGTAAGATGACTGGAACGTTGCACCCATGTCATACTCGGTGAATAATGCGTTGAAGTTCAGCGCAAACACTGCAAGAACGCTAGGAAGTATTATCGGCAGTTTCACTTTCAGGAACGTGTACACGGGTGAAGCACCAAGATTTTTCGCCGCATCTTCAAGCTCATCATCTATCGCGTAGAATGCAGCCTTTATCATTCTCAGGGCAAACGGAAGTTTCGTTACCGTATATGCCATAATGATTAGGAATCTCACGTTTTCACGCCAGTATAAATTCTGCCCGAATACGTACCATACTTCCCTGTTGAAGAATATCCTGAACGAGTAGCATATTAATATCGTCGGAAGAAGCCAGGGAAATAACAGGCAGCTTTCAGTTACGAGAGCGCGCATTTTGTTCCTGTGCCGGAAAATATACGACACAGCAAGCACAACTATAACGCACGCCAAAGCCGCCGCAACCGCTGACATCACGAATGACAGCCTTATCCCTCCAACAGCGTCAGAGTTCGAGAATACTCCGGAGATTGAGCCGATACGCGTCCTCATTCTTCCGCGAGAAGTCATGTACTCGTAGTTCTGTGTCCCGAAGTAATTGACAAGCGTCCAGTCCGTGAAGTTGAGCATTTTGCTGCGTATTGCCGGGTAATTCTGGAACGAGAAAAGCACTATCATCACTACTGGTGTCATGTATATCACAAAGAGAACATAGGCGTAAATGTGTGCTATGGCATTCCATAGAGGGCTGGTGATTTTCTGCTTTACGAGTTTCGCTTTTGTCTTCGATACGGAAAGATAATGTCCCTTGCGCTCGTAGTGGTTTAACACGCTCAGTAATATAACCGTGAACATGGCCAGAATTACGCTTAATAATGCCGCCCTTGCCTGCGGAAACGACTCATCAGCGGCACTCGAACCTGCAAGCCTCACTATTTCGGGATTGATTGAGTTATATCCCAAAAGTGTCGGGGCTGACATTGCGCATAATCCTGTGATGAAAGTCATTACCGTAAGCGAGAATAATGTTGGAAGCAATGTAGGCATTACCACGCTGAACAGTACCTTGAATGGACTTGCCCCCAAATTCCGCGCAGCCTCTACGGTGTTGTAGTCGATACCGCGAATTGCGTTGCGGAGGAATAACGCGTGATTGGACGTGCAGGCAAATGTCATCGTGAACAGTACAGCGTTGAAACCTGAGAACCACTGTCTGTTCATGTGCGGGAAAATCTGCGCAAGCCATGTAGTCATCATTCCGTTCGTGTCATAGAGAAACTGATAGCCCGTAACAAGAGCGACACCGGAATATATCAGCGTCGTCATGTAGCCCATTCGGAGGATGTTCGCGCCCTTTATGTCGAAATACTCTGTGAGGAGTACGATGCTTATTCCCACGATGTTGACGGTAATAACGAGTGCTATTGCGAGTTTCAGGGAGTTCCAGACGAAAAGGGGCATTGTTCCGGCCATGAAGAAGCGTATTACTGCCATAGGATCAATATTTCCCTGAGCGTTTCTCGTAGTAAATATTGATGTTAAAGTGTTGAGGCATGGAAGAACCATGAAACCCAGAAAGAGATACAGGAACAGTACAAGCCCGAAGATTTTTGCGGCGAATGCGGCATCAAATGTATTATTCTTCTGCATTATGCCTCACTCCTCAGGGTATGACATTATGTCTTCCGGCCTGATGATTACGCTGACATTCTCGCCGGGAAGGTAGATATTCACTCCGTCATTCTTCTCTATGACCTTGAGGGTCTGTCCGCCAGCCTTGACGTAATATTTGATGTAAAGCCCGTAATATTCCTGGCTTTCGATTACACCATCAAACCCTGAAGCTCCCTCGCGTTCAACGTGTATTCGTTCGAGGCGAATGAAGTGGTTTTTCCCGGCATCAAGCGCAAGAGTATCCGTAATCTGTCCTTCAAGCCTGTTTATGTCCCCGATGAAGTTGGCGACAAACTCAGTTGCCGAATGATTGTAGATGTCATTGGGGCTTCCTGTCTGCTCAATACGTCCCTTGTTGAACACGGCTATGCGGTCTGAAAGCGTCAATGCTTCTTCCTGGTCATGAGTAACGTATATCGCCGTAATCCCGAACTCCCTCTGCATTCTCTTCAACTCGTTGCGCAGCTGAACGCGTAATTTTGCGTCAAGGTTGCTTAACGGCTCGTCCATGCAGATTATTGCGGGACTTGTAACGAGTGCCCTTGCTATTGCAACACGCTGCTGCTGTCCTCCTGAGAGCTGGTTTACTGCTTTCTCCAACTGCTCATCTGAGAGGTCAACTTTTCCGGCAATCTCCCGTACCTTCTTGTCGATTTCGGGCTTTCCGAACTTCTTGATTTTGAGGCCGAACGCAATGTTATCGTAGACCGTCATTGTTGGGAACAGCGCATAACTCTGGAACACTATCCCTATGTTGCGCTTCTCGACTGGTACGTGTGTGATGTCATTTCCGGCCATGAAGACGCTTCCTGAAGACGGCTCGATGAAACCTGTGATAGTGCGGAGGGTAGTAGTTTTTCCGCAGCCCGAAGGCCCCAAGAATGTGAAGAACTCTCCTTCCTTGACATGAACGTTGATATCATGAAGAGCCTCGAAATCCCCGAACTTAACGAAAATATTATCCAGCTTAATCACGATACAAAACACCTCCTGAAATTTTAGTGAATGGGTAATAACTATCCTAGCACAAAAAAAATTCCCCTTGAAGCCCTTTCAGCATCAAGAGGAAAAATTATTACTACCTTAGAAGAAAAGCAAGTGTCTTACGTAATCCGGCCACTTGAACGGTGTGGGCTTGTTGAGAACCGCAAATGCCGCGCTGCCCGATCCCGTAACACCCCAAGCAACTGCGTCTGCGTCCTGAAACATTCTGAAGAGTTCGTTATATTTCGGGTGCTTCTTGAGCAATATTTTGAGGAAGTCATTAGGCAGAAGCCCTACTTTTCTTCCGGCATTGGCGTAGTAAATGTCCTTAGCTTCAGTCCTCGCAAGCATTGTGTCAACTTCATAGCCCAGTGTGTCAAGCTCCTGATACGCCGATTTCGTCTCAGTCTCCCAGTTCGGAATGGCTATAACCCCATGTACTTCGTGGGCTTTCACGCGTTCTATATGTTCCCCTATGCCCGACACTAAGGCCATGCCCAACTCCGAACACAGGAACGGAACGTCAGCACCAACTCTGGGCGCAACCCTTTCTGCGCCAAACAGAACGAGTACACCTGCCGCATTGCCGGAACCTGCTCCCAAGCCTGAACCTGGAGGAACGCTCTTATGTATCTTGATGTTAAGCGGCGGTATCCTGAAACCGTCCTCGCGGGCAATCCTGAGAGCTTTTGCCACAATATTCTCGCCTTTAATCGGGATATTGGTGTTCACGATGTCAATTCCTGCGGTTGATTCCGAAATGTCCAGAACATCGCCGGAAGGTATGCGCATGAATGTTGAGACGAGATTATGATAGCCGTCCGGCCTCTTGCCTATGACGCGCAGTGTAAGGTTAATTTTTGCGAATGTCGGCAGAATTAGATGCATTCCGTCCATCCGAAGGGATCAGGCCTCTTGCCCCACTGAATCCCCGTAAGCTCATCATAAAGCCTCTGCGCAACCTCGCCTATCTTGAAGTCGTTGACCGTGTACTTCTTCCCGTTGTAGAACAGTTCGCCAATGGGTGAGATTACCGCTGCTGTGCCTGTGCCGAAAGCCTCCTCAAGTTCGCCGTTCTCAGCCGCCCCGATAAGCTCGTCAACACTGAGCAGTCTTTCCTCTGCGGGAATGCCCCAGTGTCTGAGGACTTCTAGGCAGGATTTGCGTGTTATGCCGCCGAGAATTGAGCCGTTTTCCAGCGAAGGGGTAACGACAGTGCCCTTAATCTTGAACATTACGTTCATTGCGCCGACTTCCTCAATGTACTTCCTGTGAACGCCGTCAAGCCAAAGAACCTGCGAATATCCCTTCTCCATAGCTCTGTCGCCGGCCCTGTTTGAAGCCGCATAGTTTCCGCCGCACTTTGTGTAGCCTGTTCCGCCTCTTACAGCTCTTACGTCCTCAGTTTCAAGCATGATTTTGACGGGTTTAATGCCTTCCGCGAAGTAGCTTGCGCTGGGTGAAAGTATTATGACGAAGATGGCCTTATGAATGCCGTGTAACGCGAGTTCCTCATCGGTGGCAAAAATGAACGGTCTGATGTAAAGTGAAGTACCGCTGCCGGAAGGTACCCATGAAGCGTCAATCTTGACGAGTTCTCTTACAGCCTGAAGGAACATATCTTCCGGAACCAGAGGGAGGCCGATACGTTCAGCGGAAATGTTGATACGTTTTGCGTTTTCGGTTGGACGGAAGAGGTGGATACTGTCATCAGCCCAGCGGTAAGCCTTCATTCCCTCGAACACTGTATTTGCATACTGTATTCCATCGCCTGAGGGCATGAGGGATAACGGGCCGTAAGGGACTATTCTTGCGTTGTGCCATTTCTCAGCATCATTGTAATCCATGATGAACATGTGGTCGCTGAAGACTGAGCCGAAGCCTAATTTGTCGCTTGGAGGCATAGTACCTGGACGAGTATTTTTTGTGATGCTTATCTGCATATGAAAAGTTTTCTCCTTTAGTTGGACTTATGAATATTTTAACGAAAAGCGCAAAAAATCTCCGCCATTATATGCGGCGAGATAAATTACGCCTATACTATTATATAGTCTGCGATGAAATTGTCCAAAAATAACAGTGAGCAACTCCGCCCTAAAGCAGCGGCAGTTCACTTCATTTCCTCGATATAATTAATATAATCAAGCGATCGCAGAGCCTCGATAATGTCAGCATGGCTCTTGTAGACTTTGAAATCTCGTTCGCTGATTGTCATTGATACGGAATAGACGCTTAACCCTGAATTTGCGTATGCCGGATTGGATTCGATGTCGTCAATTTTGAGGCCGAGTTTGCGGATTGTAGTAACGAAGTCCTGAAGGTTGTAGCTGCTTCTAAGCTCAAGATGAACCTCAAAGTGGTTAGATTTGTCTTTTAGGACGGCCTCAACTCTTGGGAGCTGAGAGATACAGAACAGCAGAGCAAAGAACGACACCAGCGCAACAGTGTACAATCCGCCTCCCGCTGAAAGCCCAATAATCCCGCAAGCCCACAGACCTGCTGACGTTGTGAGACCTTTTATCTGGCTGCGTGAGCTGAAGAGTATTGAGTTTCCGCTCAACATTGCGACCGAGACGACTGAAGCTGCGGAAATGATGGGTATACCTTGAGGGTTCACGTCAATAATGCAAACGTCAATCATTGCGGAGACAGCGGAAGCCATTGAAACAATAATGAATGTTCGCAGCCCTGCGGAATGTCTTTTGCTGGAACGTTCGCAGCCTATCAATGAGGCGAGCACGATAACGATGAATATTCTGAACAGCACCGAGTAAATATTGATGCCAACAGACCATTTACCCAGTGCCAAAGCGATGGGGTCATCGGTGAAGGGATTGGCCATGTAAAAATTCAACTCCTGAAAATTGATATTAAGCTGAAATTATATCAGTATAGGGGCAAAAAAAGACCGGGCTGGAAGATAACCCGGCTTTTATGATAAGTCTTATGCGTTACGTTAGTTCTCCCAGCGCTTGAGACCTCTGAACGGATAAAGAGTACTGTTGAACCGCATAGTTCTGCGCTCAATTTCCCAAGACCCTTGTCCGTTAGTATGACGGGTGAAGATAAACCTTGCCTGTTGTCTTCCTACAGCAGGCGGCCATGTGCATTGCCGTTTTTCATCGTCATCGTACCAATGTTCTGATGTGTGGCACCATACTCTGATGTAGCAGAACGCTCCGTTGCTTCCGGCATCATATATAGGATGCCAAGTCCGGTATCCATCGCCAATTTTCACGGTTCGTTTCTCTGTACTCCAGATACCTGCGTTAATATCGCTCGTAACGGCCTCACTAATCGGGAAATCAACACAGCCTGAATATGAATTACCGTTTGGAAGCCATCCGCGCTTTTCTATAGCCTGTGCATAGACGAGCTTGCGATAGAAGACGTAGCTGCCGCCTAAATCCTTGAGTTCCTGGCTTAGGGTTTTAGCCCTTCCAAGCGTAGTATTAACCTGATTGTAATTCTCGTAGAAGGGATTTCCTGTCAGCGTTACCGTATCAATGATGTCATTGAACCTTGAAGCGTAACTGTCAGCCACGCTCGATTGTATATGGCCCGTTGGTATGGCCTTAACGACGTTGTAGTATCCGCGCATACTTATGAGTTCCCTGTTGAGTTGCTCTATCTTCTTGCGGTGGTCGAGCGTAATGGGGATTGCCTGAGAAAGTTTATCTCTCACTCCGTTAAGCGTGTAATAGCGTCTCAACACAACTTTGACGGGTGCGTAGGTTGATGGCGAGAAGCTTTCTGCGAGGCTGTTCCTGAAGGCTGTGAACGCTTCTGCTACTGCAGCAATGGACGAGTAATTTCCGCTGTCAGCTACGTTTTTGATCTCTGGTACATTATTGCCTGCACCGATTGTTCTGATTTCTACGCTGATTTGTGCGTTGTTACGCTCCAGGGATTCCTTTACTTTTGCACCTACATTTGCGTTGAAGGTTGCAGAACTTTTCAGATTTGCCTCAATAGCTGCCTCTACGCTGTAAAGTTGTTCACTGGTCTCTGTTGTAATGGTGATGAAAGCGTTAAAAGTTCCTCCGAACTGGTAGCCTGCAACAAAGTAATCTCCATAGTTACGGCGAAATTCTTCAGAACCGCTGTTTAGCTTTGCCAAAGCGTCTGACGTAAACTGGCATTTATCAATGTCAACGTACCTGTAATCGCTTTCGAGTTCATCATAATGTATCAGGAGAGTTGTAGAGTTAAGGCCGAACTTGTAGTTATTCGAGTATGAGGCACTTGCGCTTGCACCTACAGCACTGTATGAGAGGGACATAGCGAAGTTTGCGCTTATGCTTCTTTCATATTCTTCCATTGAAGATATGAACTGATACGTGTAGTGTGTAGAACCTTGTTTTGATGTCGGAGTAGGGACTTTTGAAGAAGCAGTTGTGAGTGCTGACGCGAACTCTCTGAGGTTAGTGGTTGCGAGAAATCCAGAGCCTTCTGCATAACGGCTTTCATAAGGAATGTCGTACAGGAAATCTGGCGGCACTATGTTGTCGTTAGCTGAGGCTCTGAAACTTGCTGTAGTATTTGCTCCTTCGTCATCGCTGTATATTCCCTCGCTTCTCTTCAGAATGCCCATCCACGTATCAAAATCCTCTGTTTCGTTGCTAATCTCAAACGTGTCTCCGGCAGTTGTTTTTCCTGAGAGGTAGCTGATGTAGTTTGGATTAGCCTTAAGTATAGTTTTGCGGAGGTATACGATGTTGCGTGCGCTGACTGTATCTGCGTCATCTGTAATCTTGAAGCGTACCGGGTAACCGTTTTCGCCAGCTTCGTTATGCATTTCCCTGTAGACGAACATGACGGAGCTGGTATCGACATCATCACTGAGACTGGGATAGGCATTCGTGACGGTGATTGAGTATGCACCTGATGTTTCAGGCTTGAAGGTGTAGCAGACGATGGAGGGGTGTTCTGCCGGGTAAACTGAGAGCGCGAATTTGTCAGGAGAGAGCATAACGCCTTCAGGGTCAAAGACTTCAAGATGAGGAAGTCTTGCGCCTAATGCTTCGGTGAAGTTTTTGGAGAACTCGAAAGTGTAGTCAGTACCTGCTGTGAGTTCTACGTTTATGGAATCGGCTGATTCGGTTGTGGGAAGTGTATCATACCAGAGCATGAAGGGGATTGAAGCGTCGAGGCTTTCTGCGGAGTTGAGTGCGTGTAATTGTTGTACGCCGTCGAAGTCCAGGATATCGGGTTTGCTGTCGTTATCGTTATCGAGAGCTAATGTAATTTCCTTCCCGATAAAGCTGTCAGAGGGATTAACTAAGTAATTTACCCCCCCCATCAGTATTATTACTGGCAGTGTCAATTCCACTGTTGCCTCCCCATCCGCCGGACATGAATGACACCACGAGAATGGATATCATAGCGAACAGCGGAACACCGAAAATGTTACGTTTCATCATGAGATAACATCTCCTTTATAATTTATTTTTGGCAAATCATATCACATCGACAATATAAAATAAAGAGAGGAAGCCCGACTAATGAACTTCCTCTCTCCTTTTGTAATATATACTGGCAACGGTCTACTCTCCCGTGAGTACCCCTCACAGTACCATCAACGCTCGCAGGCTTAACTTCCGGGTTCGGCATGTTACCGGGTGTGTCCCTGCCGCATCTGCCGCCAATAATCTGTCCCCTGAACATCTCAACTTCTCATACATAACACAGCCATGAAAGAAAGAACAAGTATTAAGATTTATTAGTACCAGTCAGCTCAATACTTCACAGCACTTACACTTCTGGCCTATCTAACTGCTCGTCTCGCAGTCGTCTTCTTGCTTGCGCAAAAGGTATCTCATCTTGGAGGGGGCTTCCCACTTAGATGCTTTCAGCGGTTATCCCTTCCGAACTTAGCTACTCAGCTTATGCACCTGGCGGCACAACTGATACACTAGCGGTTCGTCCATTCTGGTCCTCTCGTACTAGGAACAGCTCTCCTCAAATACCTTGCGCCCATGGTGGATAGGGACCGAACTGTCTCACGACGTTCTAAACCCAGCTCACGTACCGCTTTAATGGGCGAACAGACCAACCCTTGGGACCTGCT
>CALAUZ010000144.1 GCA_937892105.1 uncultured Fretibacterium sp.
TAACATGAATATTATTCCTCCTTTGTGCTATCCTCTGCTGAATGATGTAATCAACTTGCTAGTCTGTTCGTCATGCGTCATGAGAGCTTTTGACGCTCCCTCATAAATTCTCTGAGCCTCAATCATTCTCGCCATCTCCGTAACTACTTCAACGTTGGACATCTCAAGCATTCCAGACCATATTTTGACGTTCTCGACAGCTTCAGCCTCTCCGGATTGTTCTGTAGGTGTGAGGAGGTTTCTGGCCTGATGCCGAAGGTACGTTGGTCTCTCGAAGTTGAACACTGAAACCCTCCCAACAACCTCGCCGTCAGCAATAACCTGTCCAGTCCTGTTAATCTCAACGTGGGACGCATTCCCTATGCCTATAGCTCCTCCCTCACCCTGAAGCTGCATTCCGTTTGGGGTAACTATATTACCGTTGTTGTCGAGAACAAAATTCCCCTCTCTGGTGTAAAACGTGTTGCCTTCAGTATCAGCTACAGAGAAGAAGCCTGGCCCGTCTATAGCGATATCGAGCTGGCTCTCGGTATTCTTTAGAACGCCGGGAAAAGTATCCATTACGTCCTCAGAGAATATTGCGGCAAGTGCCAGTGAACCTATTACCTGCCTTCCCTTGAACGGCATATCAGCGGGAAGTACGCTGGTGAGTTTGGTTTCACCGTCTTCTGACACTTTCTCTATCCTGTCCATTAACGCAGAGAAATCCGATGTCGCGCTGATACGGCGTTTATAGCCCGGAGTGTCTACGTTGGCCAGGTTGTTGGTGATAACATCAAGGTGCGTCTCCTGAACCAACATTCCAGAGGCGGCCTCATATATTCCGCGATGCATTAATCATCTCACCTTTCTAGTAGCGTTTACGTGAAGAGCGTTTAAGGTTGACCAGCATTGTGTTCTTGCCTTTGCTTTTGAGAGCGTCCATCTCTGCAAGTGCTTTCCCTGTGCCTAATGCTACACTCTCCATAGGGTTCTCGGCGGTGAAACAGTTTATGCCCGTCTGCTGTGCCACAAGTTCAGGAAGTCCGTGAAGCAATGCCCCTCCTCCTGTAAGCACAATACCCCTGTCGATAATGTCGGCGGAAAGTTCAGGGGGAGTTAGCTCCAGAACATTTCGTATGCCGTCCACTAACGTTTGTATCATCTCACCTATGGCCATGTTTACTGCGGAACTTGTAACCTCTATCTGTCTGGGAAGTCCCTGCACCAAGTCCCTTCCCTTCACTATCATTCTTTGATCCTGTTCCAAAGGTATGCAAGTGCCTATCATAATTTTGAGGTTTTCAGCAGTCTGGTCGCCTATTGCAAGGTTGTACTGTCTTCTAAGATAACGTGTTATTCCCTCATCGAACTTATCCCCGCCAATCCGCAGCGACTTCGACACCACAACTCCTCCAAGCGATATTACCGCAATATCAGTAGTGCCGCCGCCAATGTCCACTATCATTTTCCCGCGTGCTTCCTCAACATTAAGGTTTGCACCAATAGCAGCCGCCATAGGTTCCTCAATAAGGTATGCTTCACGCGCTCCAACCTCAAGAGCTGCCTCAAGTACTGCCCTGCGTTCAACATCAGTAGCTCCCGATGGTACGCAAATCATAGCCCTGTTGCGGAAGAATTTTTGCGTTCCCTTAGTGATACGCCTCATGAAATGCTGTAACATTGCCTCAGTCATGGCATAATTCGCAATTACTCCGTCCCTCAATGGGCGCACTGAAGTGATACTTCCAGGAGTACGGCCAACCATGCTTTTTGCCTCATAACCTACAGCCAATATATTTCCGCTATCCTGATCTACTGCAACAACTGAAGGCTCACGCAGAACAACTCCGTGATGTTTTTCGTATATGAGTACAGTAGCGGTGCCTAAATCTATGCCAATGTCAGTGCCGAACAATAACGTACACCCCCAGTAATAATATTGCCGCGAATATCCCTGCTCCTGAATTACACCCGCCGTGTACTCCAGAATCAGTAACAGGCCGTCCAGTACCGCTTTTCCACACTGCGCTGTCTGAGGCTATCTCGATTTCACGGGCTATGTCTACATCTTTAATGATACCGTTTATTGCTATAGTTCCCGAATACGATGATGTCAGGGTTACGGAATATGACATGTCCTGTTCTTCATCATTCACCCTGACTGTTGCTAGTTTGTAAGGACGATTTGTAGATGGTCTTGCTTCAGGGAGAGGGATTGGGTCTTTTATGCCGTTCTCGATATGCTTGTCCCATACCTTAAAGCCGAAACGCGTGAGGTCAATGCGTATGTATATGTCGTATCCTGTAATGAATTTTATGTCCCCGCTGAGTTCACGGTTGTAATACTGAAGATGTCCGGCGAGGTCGCCGCTGAGCTGGAAAGGGTCAGAGACGTAAACATTCATAATGCCTGACACGGGAACACGTACTTTTACGACATCGAGAAGTTTTTCCTTTGCGAAGCCATCGCCTTCAATGTACCATAAACCTGAAATATCATAGTCATCGGCCAGTAATACCTGAGATGTTATGAGTAAGGCTATTACAGCAAGTAATACTTTCCTCACGCTCTATTCACCCCTTCCGTCCTTATCCTGTTTATCATTGAGGCCAGATAACCTGCTCCGAAACCGTTATCAATATTCACGACGCTTACGCCGCTTGCGCAGGAGTTCAGCATTGCGAGCAGAGCCGATACTCCTCCGAACGACGCGCCGTAACCCACGCTTGTAGGGACGGCAATAACGGGGCAATCAGCAAGTCCGCCAAGAACGCTGGCCAATGCACCCTCCATTCCGGCAACGGCAATGATAACACCGGCACTCATTATGTCGTCAACATGAGAGAGAACCCTGTGAAGACCTGCGACACCTACATCATAGAGACGCTTAACCCTGTTACCCAGAACCTCAGCCGTTAAAGCAGCTTCTTCCGCCACAGGAATATCGCTTGTTCCGCCAGTAGCGGCAAGAATGAAGCTGTCTCCTTCAGGCTGGGGAATGCTGCCATAAATTCCTGCTTTTGCGTCAGGGTGGTAATCTATGTTGCAGCCTAAATGAGCCAGACAGCCGGCATGTTCTTTAGAGAGGCGGGTAATGAGAATGTTATTCTGGCCATGAGAACGCATAACATCAATTATCCCTGCGATTTGCTCAGGTGTTTTTCCGGCACCGTATATGACTTCTGAAGCTCCCTGTCTTAATTTCCTGTGAAGGTCTACTTTTGCGTAACCTATATCCTCAAAGGGGGATTCTTTGAGCCTTAGATATGCTTCATCGACTGTGATATTGTTATCGTGGAGTTCCTGGAGCAAGTGCTTTATGTCATTCAAGAAATTTTCACCTCAAGAGAAATAATAGCACATGCAAGTGTACAACTTAATACACAGGCCCGAAATATGTTTCATCGTCCTTAACTTTTTCGCGGTAAAATATGACATGTTTAACGATAGCCATGCTAGGGCCGCGCTTTAACTTTTCCTTCATTTCGTTCACGCACTCAGGCAAACCCTGAAATACAGCTTCAACTCTTCCATCGGGTAAATTTTCGACTGAGCCGGTAAGCCCTAATCTTTCAGCGTGTTCGCACGCCCAATAACGGAAGCCGACATGCTGTACGCGCCCAGAGATTAAGGCTCTTACACGGATATAGTTACTTTTGTCATCATAAGTCATTGCCACACTCCTGAAGATATGAGCTGATGTTCTGCTTTTCCTGCCCAGTCTTTATTTGCGTGAGGATTTGCGGGACTTGGGTGAAGTATTTTAGTGATGGACACTCTTTCACCGATTAAGGCAGTTTTAGCGCGTTCGTATGCGAAATTTCCGATACTGACGACGTATTCAGGTTTGAGGATATTGATTGCGTCCATGAGTGCAAAATCGCAAAGTTCACAGAGCCTTGAACGTTCAGAAGGTGCTAACTTGTCGGGAGTGAAGTTACGGAGGCTGCCTTTTTCGGTATTGGCGATAAAGAGCAAGGGGCAATAATTGAGGACGAAGTTATCAGCAAAGAAGTTTTCAGCCGTTCCGAATTTGTTCTGGAACAGCCCCCATAATCTTTTGCCGCTGACCTCCGAGCGATCGCAATCGAGGCCATGAACGGGATATGAGACCTGTTCGTTATCTGGGTGAATAATGCGAATGCTGGTAATGCCGAGAAATTCGCGGACAGCATTGACTTCTCCGAAAGGTATTCCAGTCTGAGCCATACCCCAAGGGCCGGGGTTCATACCGAGAAAGACGACACGTTTTCTGCCGCCTGAATACTTCATGTATTGCCTGAAGCCGTCCCAAGCGTAACTCAGAGGGTTATAGACGAAAGCGACGGGCCAAGAGAATTTGAAGTTATTGGCCTGTTCGCAAAGACGCGCATAAATATTTAGCAAATGTAAGTTTTCCATGATGAGATATATTTTACACGCGAATGTTAAAATCCCCGATAAATTTCTTTAGGGGAATATATTAATTTCATGCAAAAAGTTTCTTCAGTTTCTTGCGTATACCCTTCTTCATACTATGAAAGTTACTGGATAATGCATTAATCAGCCTGTAACTTAGCGGGAAATTTCGTTCCCATGTTCCCGAAAAGCTCCTGTAACGTTCTGCTTTATGCCTTGCTATGCCTGCCTGGAACTCTACAGCGTGGTCAAAGAACTCTGCATAGTCCTTGTAATACTTCGTGATTATCTTTCTGATACCGTCAATATCTTCGTTGGTTATTATGACATTGCAGGGGAAAATTCTGTCAATGAACATGCCGGGATACGCTGCCCAAGGAAAGAGAAGGGCCTCGAAAAGATTTCTTGCATATTTAGCGGTATCATCAATGACGTGAAACGCACCTATATTCGCGAAATGTGGAATGTAATTGTCTTCAGGAGCAGGCATAATCTTGATGTCCGACACGACATTTGCAAAGAGGTAACGGCAGGCCAATTCATCTTCACGCCCCGAAAGGTAAGGCAGTGAGACATCGTGGAGAATTACCCATGCTCCTCGTTTCAGGAATGGGAGAATACACAGGAAGTTCAAAGTTTCCCAAGGGTGAATATGAGCCGTGTCAAGAACAAGCAAATCTATATCACCGCCAATGTTCTCAATGAAACGTGATATATCTCCGCCTCTGTAGACAGTCCATTTGTTCTTGAGATGTGAGAAATTCTTGTCAACAAGCCAGCCTGATAACTTTTCGTCAAAACCGTAATACTTCTCGTAGTAATCTACCGAAATAAGCTGTGAATTTTCGATGTCCCGTATTGCGTTGAGAATGATTGCGGAACCTCCTCCGCTTGCGATACCTACTTCAAGTATCTTTGCGGGCTTGAGGTAACGCACCATGCCATTGAGAAAATATTTTGCGTTATGTTCCATTTCGGAATACGGATTGACAGCGTCAAATATTTCGTCAAGACGTTCATGATCATACTCCTCGAACTTTATACGGGTATAATTCGTCTCTGAAGCCTCTACGTTGGTATTAATCATTTGTCAGCCAACTTTCTATAGTAATTGCCGGTATTATATAATAGGGACACCAGAGAACTTATGATGTCCCTTTACGAATATTAATGTTGTTATTGTGCAATCTATAATTCCTTTGCCATTCTGCTCACTTTATGCATTCCAGCTTCAATCTCACGGAATTACGCACTTTCCCGAAAGGCTCAATAGTCATCAGTCTACCCTCTATGCGTTCCCTCTCACGTCCCATGATGTAGCAACTTGAAGGTTCAAGGCCGAGAACGTAATCGCCACTCTTCATGTTCTTCCACTGCGCCAAAACCGGCAGCGTATCCAGCGACCATGATACTTCAGCCATCATTCCAATCTCAGGGTTCTTCAGGCGGACGCATGGCTCACTCTTCATCTCGTGAAAGAATACCTGTTCCTCCTCGCCATCAATAGGCGCACAGAACTCGCAATGTGAGGCGATATTCTTCGCCGCATATTCCGTTCTGGGAGTAACTTTGTGCTTCTCAGGGAACTCAAGCACTGACTTTTCACTCAGCATTGGCCAGCCGAAATTCATGTGGTACAGCATCATATACTCCGCAGGTTCGGGAGTAAGGTTAGTGATTTCGTCCTCCAACACAATTTCGCCTCCCCATGCAGGGACAGTGTATTTCCTGTTTACGCTGAAGCAGTAGCTCCCCTGCTGTGTCTCCCGTATCTCACCGCCAACATAAATATTCCCGTCCTTAGCATACCCGTAAAGTCCTTTCGCTCCCAAACCGTGAAAGCGTCCGTGTAATGGGTGAAATGTTCCGTCATTGTCGGTGTTCTCAGGCCCGGCAGAAAGAAGTCCGCACGTGAATAGCATTCCGCCGGGAAAATAACGCCCAAATTCACCGGGTATTGGCTGAAATCTTGCGGGTGAGTTATAGCCGTTCTTGGTGGTGTAACTGATGTTCACGCCCCTGTAGCGCAGATGGCCGATGTCAAGTCCGTTGTCAGGCAGTATATCAAGCTGAAGTCCTCCTGCTGTAGTTACCTGATACATTGCGATACCCCTTGCGTTACCCTCGTCAAGGATTACGCGCCTGACACCGTAAACCTGTTCATCGTTACCCACATAACTCTGAAATTCTCTCTGTTCCATCAACGTAATGCCTCCTCTGCAAATTTGTCGAACGCTGAAAGCCCTTCCGCAGTCCTCTTGTATACTCCGCTGTCCTTCAAAACCTGTGTGAAAACATGGCCAACTTCATCACGCAGCATGTTCCGAACTTCCTGTTCCCCTTTCATGCCGTCATACTTTGCCCGTAATCCTCTGTACCACACTTCATGAGCCTCAAGGTCTGACGTAAGAGACGATTTGCCCTCAAGCCATGACGCACATATACGCTCCAACGCACCTTTCAGCCTCGCAGGAAGAACAGCAAGCCCCATAACCTCAATAAGGCCGATATTCTCTTTCTTAATGTGGTGAACTTCAGCGTGAGGGTGGAATATGCCTAGAGGGTGTTCATTGCTTGTTCTGTTGTTTCGTAGGACTAAATCAAGCTCGTAATCATCACCATTTCTTCTCGCAATGGGTGTAATGGTATTGTGAGGTTCGCCGTCAGAATATGCGAGTACCCCAACGCTCTCATCAGTCCATTCGCGCCATGCAGAAAGTACGCGGTCAGCAAGGTTCACGAGTGCTTCAGGGTTTCTGGAACTCAACCTTATTGCAGACATTGGCCATTTAACCCTTCCTGCTGTAATTTCAGGATTGCTGATCGTGTAATGCTTCTCGACTGGGGCAACTGCCATTGCGAAAGTGTATCTGCCGCCTTGATAGTGGTCATGCGATAATATCGAGCCGCCTACGATGGGAAGGTCAGCGTTTGAGCCTACGAAGTAATGCGGGAACATCTCAACGAACGCTAAGAGGTTGCCGAAAGTCTCACGAGATATGAGCATTGGGACATGGTTTTCGTCAAGGACAATGCAATGCTCGTTATAGTAGCTGTAAGGGGAATACTGGAAGTACCATTTCTTGCCCTGAAGCTGAACAGGTATGAGCCTGATGTTTTGTCTTGCCGGGTGTCCATGATGGCCGTAGAAGCCCTCATTTTCGCGGCACAACAGGCATTTTGGATAACCAGTGGACTTTATGGCTCTGGCTTTGGCGATATCGCGGGGGTCTTTTTCGGGTTTTGACATGTTGATGGTGATGTCGAGTTCACCGAAGTCTGTGGCAGTTTTCCAGCAGATATTCTTTGCTGTGCGTTCGGAACGTATGTAGTTCGACGATACACCCAACGCGTAGAAGTAATCTGTTGCCTTAACGGGAGATTGTGCTTTCAGAGCCTCGAACTCGGCTATAACGTCAGAGGGACGTGGAGTTAATGCTCCCATTAATTCGGTGTCGAGGAGGTCGCGTTCTGTCTCTGTATTATCGATGATGTTGTTTTCTGCCGCCCAATCGAGAATTTTTGCGAGTATGCTGTCTGGTGAAGCTGTGAATGTCTCGTTGATGGGTTCGTGGTCGTATGAGTGAATGCCCAGTATGCCTATGAGTGAGTTTGCAGCCCACGTTGAGTCTTCGGGAGTGATGAGCTTATGATATAGCGCAAAGTGTATCAGCCGGTTGATTTCGTGGTTGACCATATGAGAATGCCCCCTTATGTGAAATTTTTGCATGGGAAATTGTTAGGTTAATTTTACCGCATAGATGGCAAAAATATATCCTCCTGCTATCGTTCCGGAGGATATATTATTAGCTTAATGCCCCTTATGTTACAGCCCCCTCAATTCCCCTCCCTAAAGCAAATATCTCATCAAGTTTCATAGGCTTCCCAAAGTAATACCCCTGCGCCTTGTCAAACCCTATAGAACGTAAATATTCAAGCTGCCCTTCAGTCTCCACACCTTCCGCAAGTGCCTGCATTCCCATCAATCTCGCCATCTCAAGATTGGAACTGATAATATACTTTGCCTTCTCAGACTTGTTCACGTCAAAACCACGCAGAAATTTCATGTCGAACTTTATCGTGTCAAAATTGTAATCCTTCAGCACGTTCAATGACGAATACCCAGACCCAAAATCGTCCATCCACACTTCATATCCCATCGTCCTAAACTTCTCTATTCCCAAGTTCAAAACGGTCGTATCCTCATCACTTACGCTTTCAGTTATCTCTATGTGCATCATTCCTCGCGGTATTCTGCTTAATGCTGCGGCAAACTCAATCTCACGTATTATGTCGCATAACTCAAAATCAAGTCGCGACAGGTTTATTGACACTGGAAGCAGCGGAAGTCCCTTCTCATTACGTGCCTTGTAGTCCTTGCATACCCTCTTCATCGCGTATATATCCAGCTTGTGTATCTCCCTGTACTGTTCAAGCGTTGGAATGAAAAGTCCTGGCGATATTATTCCGGCTTCAGGATCATTCCATCGGGCTAATGCTTCAGCCTCGCAGATTTTCCCAGTCGACAGCCTCACTATAGGCTGATAGAGTACGCTGATGTATTCATGGCTTATTGCGTTGTCGAGGTTGTCAAGTATGTGCTGCTGAAGTGCAAGCTCCCTGCTCATTCCGTCGTGAAACATGCAGGAACTTACACTGTGATTTTTCCTGATACTGTCGCACGCTAACTTTGCCCTGTCGCACGATGAACGTATGTCGTCATCTTGTGAGGGAAAATATATCCCTGCCCGCAATCTGAGCGTAACATTTTCGTGCAGCGTGTAAAGATATTCCTGTACGGTATCAATGCTCATCTCGGCAGATGCCCAGTCAGTAAGCACCACAAAGTTATCGTCAGAGAACCTTGCTAGTAGGTTGGAACTGTAATTGTCGCGGGAGAAAATACTGCCCAGAATAAGTGCAATCTCTTTCAGGATTTCGTCCCCTTTGTCGAAGCCGAAACGCTTGTTGAACATCTTGAAGTTGTCGAGGTTGAACCAGACTACAGCAAGTCCCCTCTCACCAGAAAGTATTATGTTCCTTGCATGTTCGTGAAAGCCGTCCCGTGTCAGAAGCCCGGTAAGCCAGTCAGTATCAGGGCAGTACATGAAGAATGTCTATGTCAGTCGATGAACTCCAACAAGTTCAAGCCGACTTCCTCGCTGAATTTACGTTCTACAACAAAACCGTGTGTATTGCCTTCTGATATGTCATAAACTATCATCTCGCATGTTGCGCTCACCCTTGCGCTGTTAAGGTGGCCGCCGAAAACATGGCCTTCTTTATCGCCTGCGCTCATGTGAATATGTGCGTAAAATTCGCCGTCCTTTGTCGTAACTGTACCCCATAAGCTGACTATTTCTGCGGGAAACTGGAAGTGATTGGCGTGATACTTCTTCTCTTCAACATCAAACAGTCCTACGTTGAAGTCATCTATTGCACCAAGTGCCTTTACTTC
>CALAUZ010000145.1 GCA_937892105.1 uncultured Fretibacterium sp.
TATTATTCAGGCTATCAAAAACAGCATGTGAGATTCCGTTTTCATCTGCCAGATTTTGAACCGTATTTCTTCCGTCAGCCCAAAGAATGGCTCTTGCCTCCTCTCCTGTAAGACTTACGCCGTATCCCGAAACTTTTTCCCCTTCAACGGTATATGCGCTAAAAGTCCTAATGGGATATTCTGTAGGTGAAATTTCTTTTGCCCTCACAATTTCGTTCACCGTTAAATTTTCCGACTCCGTAACAGCTTCCCTCATGGTTACTGCTGTATGCTCATTCCTGAAAGAGTCGATGCTTATTCCGTAGCGTTTAGAATTTTTCGTTACAGGTGTACCGAAGTAAGGCGCAGAAAATACGGTGCTATAGTAGCAAACGACACCCGGTGCGATTCCGAGTGTCGTTCGTTATATCAAAATATTATCGTACTATTTTGCATTCCTAAAATCCGGGAAACGCCCGTCCCTATAAAGAGGAGCAATGACTTTTGACAGGGCGTATGCCACACGGAAGGCGTTCAAATCATCATATGTGTTGCTGACAATCTGCACACCGACGGGAACGTTTTTGTCGGACAGTTCAACCGGCATATTCACAACCGGATATCTGCTGGCAAGATTCCAAATCGGTGTCAAAAGAAGGTTAGTGCTGGGATAGTTTTTCCCGTGTACTTGGGCTTCTTTATCAGGTGTAGCTTCAAGATCGGCGGGGAAATGCGGTGTTGCCAGCGTGGGCATGACCAGGGCGATGCAACCCTTCTCGAAGACCTTCTGCTGTACGTCCTGGTGGAGCTTCGTCAGCAGATTTGCCGCGTCAACCTGATTCTGCGGAGTCAGCTTGCCTGCATACGTCTCCAAATTCCTCACGTACGAGCTGAACATGTCTCGATGCTCGTCCAAACCGTTGAATATGGCGTACATGCTTGTCGACATGAGTCCCCTGAAGTAGATCGGCATGAAGCTTTCGGCGGTAACATCAAGCTCTATCCGTTCAACCTGCGCTCCGGCCTTCTCCAGTGCCGCGACAGCTGTATCTATGGCATGGTCGGATTCCTCGCTCAGGCCGCCCTGAATCCAATTCTTGAAGTAAGCGACAGCGACCTTCTGCCCCTCAATCGGAGCGTATTCTTGGGGATAGTCGAGTTTAGGACGGATTGAGGAGTGTATCTCCGGGCTGGGACCGGCAATGACATCCTGCATGAGTGTCATGTCGGCAAAAGTGCGGGCTAGCGGTCCTAATGTTTCGTAAGCGTTATCCGATGTGGCGACGCGACCGAACGGTGGCTTGAAACCGTACAGCCCGTTCATGGCAGAGGGAATGCGGATAGAGCCGCCCATGTCGGAGCCGGTAGCCAATGTGCAGAAGCCCGCGGCCAGTGCTGCGCCAGAACCACCGGAAGACCCACCAGTGCCGTAGTAGAGATTCCACGGATTGCGGCTGACACCGTAGAGGCGCGACCATGTCATGGGGCTGATGTACTGCTCGGGTACTGTCGTCTGGAAGACAAATATCGCACCCTCTCCGCGGAGTTTCTGAATCATGACACCGTCAGCTGTGTTCGGCTCGGCATCCTTCAGGAGAAGGGACGCGGCATCAACACGCCATCCCTTGACTTCATTCTCGTCCTTTATGCCGATGGTAATCCCTTCAAGCCTGCGTGCAGAGCCTTCACGGTAGCGTTCATCAGCCTCTTTTGCCAGCTTCCTAGCCTCGTCAAAGTTGTCGAAGGTGATGGCATTGACCTTGCCAGCATTGAACGTGTCCAGCTCGTTCACCAAGTCCCGGCGCGATACATTGTATTCACCGTTGTACTTCTTTACACGGCTAATCTGTGCTTCCAGAACTTCGCTAGGCGTTGTTTCACCTTTTTTGAACAGTTCTATGAGCTGTACGGCGGGCATGTATGCAAGTTCTTCCTGCGAAAACTTCGACTGGGCAAAAACTGCACTTGAGCCTGATGCAAAGAACGCAATAAGCACTCCTGCCATGAACACAAAAAGTGCTTTCCTGAAAAATCTGTTCACTATGTTAACCTCCATATAGGATTTTTTGCCCTGAGTGGACTCAGAACGTAATCATTTTATTTAGGGAGTTATGTGTGTGCAAGGTGTGTTCCATATTGTCAAACTCAGTTCTCTTTGATTTCATTCAATGCACTTCCTATTTTATGTTCGCGATTATGATAAATCGGCGCGGTGTAAAAATGCAGTGTATCGGGTTTGACAATCTGGAAACCCCTTTGACTTAGACCAAGCAAGAATAGATAATAAAGCAACTTTTAACGAAAGGAAGTATCAATATCATGCGCAAGTTAAGATTACTCACGGCAATTCTTCTGGCGGTATTCTGTCTTCAGTTTTGCGGAGAGTTTGCGGAAGCCGCTCAGACGATAAACGGCAAAGCAATCGGAAGCGTTGACGACATAGTCAAGGAAGTCAACAGGGGGGATCTCTCACTCCCAAAGAAGGGACTAATCACCGTCAGGGGCTCGAGCAACAACGACAACACCTATCTTGACGTATTCACCTCATTGTTCGGTGCGGACGGTTCAGCGTCGGCAAAGCGGAAGATTTGGTCAAACCCAAACCCGGACGTTTCCATTACCAAGATGAAGGAGATACATCTGTATGAAATGTCTGAAGAGTCTAAGAGGGAAGAGGCCAGACTGATGGAAGAACCCAGATGGAAATATGAAAAGCGCGAAACGGAGTATGACAGGGAAATGATACGTGTGCCTATATATGAAGGCGAGCCTAAGTTTTACCGTCCTGCCGTGTCTCGCAGACTCTACAACGGCAAAAGAGCGTTGATGTTCCACAACATAGCCCCTAACGGCAGCCTGAAGTATTTCTTCAAGACTCTTTCCAGCACCAGAGACGAAAATATGGTCGGCGCAACTCCTGACAATCTCGCAAATACGGTAAGCATTTCGGATTTCGGCACATACACATCACCGGCGTTTTCAAATGCATTTACGGTTAAACGTGATACTACAGTTACTACCATTGAAAATTGTATCAGCGAGGTGTACGGAACAGGAGTTATGTCCGTAAAGGGCTATGACCGTGAAATTTTTGTTGCCGCTTCGGGGT
>CALAUZ010000146.1 GCA_937892105.1 uncultured Fretibacterium sp.
TAACTGGACAAGCTAAACATGTAGCAGAAGTGACGGCAACGGCAACTAAAACACAGGATGCCGCAGAACCCGTGAAAACAGTTGAGAAGGCAGAGCAATCGCCTCAATCGAAGCAGACCGAGACTTCTGAACAGGCGCAGCCACCAGAGTCAGCAAAGTCAGCAGAGCAGGCTGAGCCAATAAAATCATCGATAACTCTTGATGACATTACGAAAGTTATCGTCGAGAAAATCAAGCAGGATTGTGGCAACAGAGAGAAAATCGAAACGATTGTTCATAATTACGGAGTGTCGGTGATAAGTCAGCTCCCAGAAGCAAAGTATGAGGCTTTCCTGGCTGAACTTACAAGTCTGTAATGGACGCTGACTCAATGACGAAATGCCGCAATAACAGACACAGGGATTTGCACCGGGGATTTGTAACATCATGTATTGAATTTTGAAATTTTGAAGGGAGTGATGCCTTTGAGCAAAGCTATAAAAAGATCAGAGCAGCTCAATCACGAACATCGTAAGCACGCAATTCTCTCAGCTTCGTCCTCAAAGCAATGGCTGAACTGTCCGCCGAGTGCCAGACTTCAGGAAAATTTTCCAAGCGAATCAAGTTCTTACGCACAGGAAGGAACTTTCATGCATGAAGTTGGAGAGTACAAAATTCGCCATAACTATCTTCATGAGAATATTTCTAG
Source organism: uncultured Fretibacterium sp. (assembly GCA_937892105.1). The sequence goes on from CALAUZ010000146.1 coordinate 689, forward strand.
ACCTGAATCAAAGGAATGGGATTCTGAAGAAGTCGAACAGGTAACTGACGTTTATTATGAATTTGTAGTTGAAACTATTGAAGAATTCAAGAAATCCGGCCAAGAGCCCTTAGCTTTAATCGAAGCAAAGCTGAACTACACTCATATAGCTCCCAGCGGTTTTGGGACTGGTGACGTGGTTATCGTAGGCAGACTTCCTGATGGTCGAGGCACAATTCACGTAATAGACTTGAAATCTGGTCGAGGTGTGTTTGTCGATGCCGATCACAACAGTCAGATGATGCTTTATGCCCTCGGAGCATTAGTGGCTTACGGATATATTTGGGACATTGAACTTGTCAGAATGACGATAGTTCAACCGAGACTCGATAACATCAGCACGTTTGAATGCTCAAGAGCCGAACTTGAGGCTTGGGGCGAAAGCATTAAGCCGATAGCAAGAATGGCTTATGAAGGCAAAGGCGAACAAAAAGCCGGTGACTGGTGCAAATTCTGTAGAGCGAAGCCGGTTTGTAAAGCACTCGCTGAGGAAGCCTTAGCTCTATGCCGTGAAAAATTTGTTGATTTGGACGCGACAAGCGATGGTGAGAATGGCGAGTGTGGCGAGGATAACAAGACCGGCCATGAAGACCATGAAGAAGCCGCGATTAACACAGAAGCAACGGGAGCAACAGAAACAGAAGCAGAAACAGAAACAGACATTACAGCTCCGTATTCGCCAGACCGGTCAATCCCTGTGTTCAAACAGCCCGGGCTGATAGCACTTTCGGATTTAGAAGAAATACTTCCAATCTTGAACCGCATCAGCTCATGGATCGAAGCCGTGTTTGCTTACGTTTCTTCGGAGGCGATAACACATGGCGTACCAATTAAAGGCTATAAAGTTGTTGAGGGCCGTTCAGTGCGGACATTCACAGATGTGAAGGCTGTGGTTAAAACCGCGACTGACAACGGCTACACAAACATTTATAAGCAGCAGCTAATAACACTAACGGAATTCGAGAAGCTGATGGGCAAGAAACGCTTCGCCGAACTTCTCGGTCAATACATCACCAAACCGCCTGGAAAGCTATCGCTTGTTCCTGAAAGCGATCCCAGACCAGCGGTTGAGATTGAGGCTAAAACGCCTCCTGCTCAGGAATTCGATGTCCTGCCTGAGCAGGGGGATTTTTAGTAATAAAAGTGCAATAACAGCAATAAAGGAGCAACAACAATAAACGCTTAAAGAGGACTCAAATCAAAGACACCAATAGCGTGTGCAAATTTTTCGCATTCTTTTTTCAATATTCACGGAGGTAAATATTTATGTCTAACACAACAAACTCAAACCCGACAAAAGTCAAAATAGCTTGCAGAATCAGCTACGCAAACATCTGGCAGCCGAAGTCAATCAACGGCTCTGAGGCAAAGTATTCCGTCTCCTGCATAATTCCGAAGTCAAATCAGGAGCAGCTCAACAAAATCAATGCCGCAATCGAGGCAGCCAAAGAACTTGGCCGTGAGAAGAAGTGGGGAGGCAAGCTTCCCGCTGGGCTGAACTTCAAGACACCGCTCAGAGATGGCGATATTGAGAGACCTGACGATGAAGCCTATAAAAACAGCTATTTCATCAACACAAACTCCAAGGACGCTCCCCAGATCGTTGACCGCAATGTTCAGCCCATTACCGATCCGTTAGAGTGCGGCTCAGGCGATTACTGCTTTGTCACGGTGAATTTCTACCCCTTCAACGCCAACGGCAATCGCGGGATAGCTGCCGGATTAGGCAATATCCAGAAGATTAAAAACGGCGAACGCATTGCGGGCAGAACTTCAGCGGCTTCGGACTTCGATGATCTTGGCGATGAAGATTTCGGAGACATTTTCGGTGACGATAAGCCAGACTTTTTGGGCTAATTAATCGGCTCAGTCAATTCGAGATAACTCAAAACGCGTATTTGCGATACTGACTTTATTATGGAGAGGGATTTTCGCTCTCTCCATATGTTTTTTTTTCGTTCTATGCAAGGAGAAAGAGAGAAGGGAGGAAATCTGGACGAGTACATATACAAGTAGTGCAAATAACGGGAGTGATAACGAAAATGTCAAAGGAAACAGAATCCTAAGTATCGACATTGAAACGTATTCCGATGTTGATTTGAAAACATGCGGTTTATATCGCTACATCGAGGGCGATTTTCACATTCTACTGTTCGCCTATGCTTTCGATGACGAGCCAGTTCAGATTGTGGACTTGGCCAGCGGGGAAAAGCTTCCGCAGGAAGTCGTTGATGCAATATTCGATGAGAATGTCATCAAGGCGGCATGGAATGCCCAGTTTGAACGCACGTGTTTGTCAAAATATTTCGGCACACAGCTTTCGCCTGATTCATGGCGTTGTTCTATGGTTCATTCGGCAAGTCTGTCCCTGCCGTTAGCATTGAAAACAGCAGCAAAAGTTCTGAAAGTTTCTGAGCAGAAGGACAACGCGGGCGAGAGGCTGATAAAGTACTATTCAATGCCTTGTAAGCCTACCAAGAAAAATGGCGGCAGAACGAGGAATTTGCCAGAACATGAAGAAAACCCCGGAGATTGGCAGAAGTTCAAAGACTACTGCTTGCAGGACGTGAGGACGGAAAGAGCTATTCGGAAAAAACTTGAACGATTTCCTATGCCTGAGCGTGAATGGATTTATTACCATATGGATCAGCGGATTAACGATCGGGGAGTACTAATTGACACCGAACTTGTTTCTAGGGCTATAGAATGCGACCAGATTCAAACTGAAATTATGACTCAAAGAGCTTATGAACTTACAGGGCTTGAAAATCCTAATTCTGTATCACAGTTAAAGTCATGGCTCGAAGAACGCGGCATTCCTGTTGAGACATTAGGCAAGAAAGATGTCGCGGCACTAATCACGGATTTGGACAAGAACAGCACAGATCAGGAAGCTCTGGACATGTTAAAGCTCCGACTTCAAATGGCCAAGAGCAGCATTAAGAAATATCAGGCGGCTGAAAGGTGTACCTGTGCAGATGGACGCGCCCGAGGTTTATTCCAGTTTTCAGGAGCAAATCGCACACAGCGATGGTGTCTTGCTGAAGGGACTCCAATTCTCGTTAAAACACAGAGCGGATTAATCACAGAGAAAGCCATCGAGGATGTATCAATATCCGACATGGTTTTTGACGGAAATGAGTGGGTGCATCATGACGGGGTTGTTTTCAGCGGCGATCAAGAAGTCATAACTTGGGACGGTATTACGGCTACCCCAGAGCATATGGTTTTCATTGATGACAAAAATAAAATCCCTTTAGGCGATGCAATGGAAATGGGCGTAAAAATTTGGAGAGGGAATAATCTCAAACCGCAATCCAAAATTCCGCAATCCAAAATTGATGAATTGATGCAGGATTGATGCAGGGAGGAACGCTAAACAATGAAAACATATGACATTTTGAATGCTGGCCCTAAAAATCGTTTCATGGCCAATGGAAGGATAGTCTCGAACTCAGGACGCGCGATTCAATTACAAAATCTCGTAAGAAATGATATTACGACGCTTGATGAAGCGCGTGAGTTAATCAAGATGGGATGCTTCGACATGGTAGCGTCAATTTACGGCAACATTCCTGACATCTTATCACAGCTAATCCGTACCATGTTGATACCTAAGTCTGGCTGTGAATTTATTGTTGCCGACTTCAGTGCTATTGAGGCGAGAGTCCTTGCTCATTTGGCTGGTGAACAATGGCGGCTTGACGCGTTCAAGCGCGGTGAAGATATTTACTGTGCTTCAGCTTCAGCCATGTTTGGCGTACCGGTAGTCAAGCACGGGATTAATGGTGAACTGCGGGCAAAAGGCAAGATTGCTGAGTTGGCCTGCATAGCCGAAGGACAGCTTGTTCTAACAGACTGCGGTTATGTTCCAATAGAACAAGTTAAAAAATCTATGTCGGTATGGGACGGAGACGGCTGGGTAAGACATGACGGTGTGATATACAAAGGATTGCAGAATGTCATCAACTACGATGGACTTACAGCTACGCAGGATCATTTAGTGTACGTTGACCAAGATAAAGAGCCTGTTCCTTTTCGGGAAATAGCCGATCCAAACCACACGGTTGAAATGGGACAAATGCCTGTATATGACATTCTGAATGCTGGCTCTAAACATCGCTTCTTGGTATCAGGGAAATTAGTTCATAACTGTGGTTATCAAGGGGGAGTCGGCGCGCTCACAGCTATGGGCGCACTTGACATGGGCTTAAAGGAAGACGATTTGCCGAAATTAATCGCAGACTGGCGGCAGGCTAATCCGAATATCGTCAAATTCTGGTGGGACTTGGAGCAGGCGGCGACTGAAACTGTCAGGGATCATCAAGAACGAACTGTAGGAAAAATCAGCGTTCAATTCTACGCAAACACGCTCTGGCTTGTTCTTCCGTCCGGCCGCAAGCTTGCGTATATCAATCCCAAACTCGCCCCTAACCGTTTCGGACGCATGTCTTTAACTTATGAAGGACTCAATGCGGCTACAAATGGGATCACATAGAGACTTACGGTGGAAAATTGGCAGAGAACTGTATAGCTGAAGGAAGTCTGGTAATGACAAATCGCGGCCTTGTTCCTATAGAGAACATAAAGCTAAGTGAGCAGCTGTGGGATGGTGTTGAATGGGTACGTCATGAAGGCATCATTTATAAAGGAGTAGAAGAAACTGTAGCTGTTATAAGCAAAGATAACTACCGCAACAACTGCGACTACAATTACAGCACTCACGGTGAGAAATCAGGTATCCACATGACACCAGACCATAAGATTTTAACTGAGAAGGGGTGGGTTGAATGTGGAAAGAGTGAAGGACTTAACTGGGCAGATGTTCGGCTGCCTGACAGCAATAGGCAAAATGCCCAAGTGCAAACGGTGGGAATAAGTGTGCATAAAACCAGATTCCTGCAACGTGTGTACGACATCAGGAATTGTGGTTCGAGGCACAGATTTACCGTCTGGAATCCGGGAGCTAAATGTCTCAGGATTGTAAGTAACTGTACCCAAGCAACATCACGCGATCTCTTGGCCGAAGCTATGTGGCGCATGGAGAAAGCTGGGCTTGATATCGTCTCGCATATTCACGATGAAATCGTGCTGGAAGTGCCTATGAACACTGTATCTGTCGATGATGTGTGCAAGATTATGAATCAGAATCCGGCATGGGCTGAAGGATTGCCATTGGCTAGTGCTGGATATCGCGGATCGTATTACTTCAAAGATTAGAACCGTAACTGAGGTCTATGACTGATTTTACTAGCTATTAGACCTTAGTTTTTGATTTATTATCATGAACATTTCAACACGCGCGTAAAAATAAATTACATATTTTCTTTTTATGAAAGCTAGGAGGAAAACTATTAATGAAACAAGGTAAGCCATTACCTGAAGTTCTCGCTGAACTTCAGCGTCAAAACAGAATGAAGTGTGATTATGTCGCACCGTCAAGAGCATTCAGACTTGAGGACAACGGAGAGACTTTTACTCTCAGCCGTAACGACGGATCACAGGAAAAATTCGACACAACGGATTTATTCCACAGGCAAATCGGTTCAACGCTCGATATTCCGGCCAAGTACTATGACCAGATGAGAAAACATAAACCAGAGCTCTTGGCCCAAAATGTCAACGCATGGTTTGGAGACCGAGAGCAGAATTACATGATCAGGGCGATGGAACAATATGAAGAAGCCGAAGAACCTGATACACACATTAATGAATGCGTCGTCGGTCATACTAAGACGCTTAGCATCGCCCGCGCGTTGCTTTCAGACCGTTATCGCCGAATCGATAACAATGAGATTGCCACAGCCGTCCTGCCGTTATTTGCGAGACAAGGTGATATGGAAGTGATTTCTTCTGCCGTAACCCAGCAAAAATTGTATCTCAAAATTTTGAATCATCGATTAGAACAGGAAGTCAAACCTGGCGATGTAGTTCAGGCTGGAGTCGTAATCAGTAATTCGGAAGTCGGCCTCGGAGCTGTGTCTGTTCAGCCGCTAATTTATCGCTTAGTCTGCTCGAACGGTTTAATCGCAGGTGATGTTGGCGAGAGACGTACTCACATCGGACGGGCTGTTGAAGCCGCCGACGAGAAATACAACATTTACTCGGACGGGACACGTGAGGCTGAGGACAAGCTGCTATTGATGAAGCTCCGCAACGCTACAAAGGCGGCACTCGAAGAATCAAAGTTTGCGATGATCGTTGATAAACTTCGAGACAGCACAGATGCCAAGATTACCGGCCATGTTCCTGACGTTGTTGAGTTGACCAGCAAGGCTTATGGACTCAACCAGGGCGAGCAGGAATCAATCTTAGATTACCTGATTGCTGGCGGCGATTTATCTCTCTACGGTTTGAGCAATGCTGTCACAAGGGCAAGTCAGGATATCGAGTCATACGACCGAGCTACGACTCTTGAAAATATCGGCTGGCAGGTTGTCACAATGTCTCCGTCTCAGTGGCGAGAGATTAACAGGTAAGAAAATCAATAGACCTGTCCATTAACCTTAAAAAGCGTTGAAAATATCAAGATGAAATCTTG
>CALAUZ010000147.1 GCA_937892105.1 uncultured Fretibacterium sp.
CGATACAAACATTGAGGTGATTTCTGCTACAAGTTCTTCTTTCGCGTAACTCTCGGAGTGCATATCGCTGGAGGTCTCCCGGTTCAATCGGCTGGGGTGGCCTGTCCAGTGGTAGGGTAGGAAAACACCGCCTTGTATCGTTTCCGAATACTGGTTTGTGTAGTCCCCCCTCCAAACCGTGCTTGCACCTCTCAATGCACACGGCTTTCCATTTACGCTTTTACGACTCATGTATCTTTTCATGGCATTCTCGGCATACTACTAGGGTCTTTCGCTGGCGTGATAGCATTGCTCTTTCCCAATATTGCTTCCCTTTGAGATTTTTCATTCGGTTTACATGATGGATTTCAAAGGTATAGCCTTCTCCCTCTGCTCCGCACAATTCACACTTGTTCGCTCTTAATCTCGCCTCTAAGCTGTTTCGTGCTCCTAAATATGTATAGTCCCTTATCGTGTCTACCTTACTTCGATACCCTATTCCTCGTTTCAGGTCGCTATGCCTCACGATTTTCATCGTTTTATGTCCGGCTCGCGTTTCATACCTTATTCCCCACGTATGGCCTATTCCATATTTCTTTTTCAGCTTCGAGATACTCGTCTTATGCTTATTCGCTAGCGTTTTTTAGGCAGCTATACTCCATAAGGTACGTAAAGTAATTTAGTTTCAGAAAATTACTTGCCATACTGTAATAACTGCATAACCCTCTCGTCAATGCGTTGTACGTGTCCAATATTTCGATTTCGGTTAGTCCTGACAATAGATGTTTATGTATGGGAATTAGCCTTCCATCTTGGCCTTGCTTCACTATTCTTCGCTCATACATAAACCTCTCTATTCTGTCGAACGGGATTAAAAGGGCTACTGTGTTGTTTAGCGTCCGTTGCACTATTCCTTTCGAGGTTCTTTTCGTTCGATTATTTCGCCTGACTTTTACGTCATAACCTAGAAATTGTGCTGCTTCTGAACTATGCGTGATTTTCGTCTTCTCTTCGCTTAGTTCCATTTTTAGCTCCTCTGATAGAAATTCTTTGAGCTGGCGTTTTACGCTTTCTGCGTCTTCTCGGCTTCCTTTTATGCCAATTAGAAAGTCGTCCGCATACCTCACGTACACTATTTTCTTGTCGCTGGCATCTTTACACGGTAATTTGCGTTTCTCCACTTCTAATTGATGAATGTGTTTCAGCAATTCCTTTTTCTCTGTAGGACTTGCCGTTTTACCGTATTCCCTACGTAATTTGTATATGTAGGTTCTTGCCTTTGAATACACAGTACTACAACTATGAAGGGCTGGTGTGTCAAATTCTGAAGCCATCGCTTCCACTCGTTTATCCAATTCATTCAAATATATGTTAGTCAATACTGGCGATAGTATTCCTCCTTGTGGCGTGCCGCTATACGTCTTGTGATATACCCAATCCTCCATATATCCTGCCTTCAGAAATTTTCGGATTAGGTTTATAAATCTGCTATCCTTTATCTTCCCTGATAAAAGCTCTAACAGCACTTTATGGTCAATATTGTCAAAGCACCCTTTGATGTCGCCTTCCACAAACCACTTTACGCCTTTGAATTTTATGCTTATTTCTTTCAGGGCTGTATGGCAACTTCTGTTCGGACGAAATCCATGCGAATGTTCACTGAATATTGGCTCATATATTGCCTCAAGTATTTGTTTCATCGCGTCTTGCACTAGCTTATCTCTGAATGATGGCACTCCTAATGGACGCAATTTTCCGTTACGCTTTCCTATATATGCCCTTTTGACCGGCTTCGGCTCATAGGTCAGTTCTTTGAGTTCATTCACTATTCTTTGCACGTATTCTAGACTGAACCCGTCTGCCGTGTCGTCATCTGTCCCTTTTGTTCCTGCTCCTCTGTTCGCATACAGGTTTTCATACGCTCTAAGATATATATCTTCACGTAATAAGTACCTGTATAACCGAGTAAATACACACTTACTTTTCCTGCCTGAATTTTCTTTCAGTCGTCTCAAAATTTCTGATGTTGGCTTCATTTGAGGTCTTCCTCCCTTCCATCTTTCCTTTTAAGGTCGCGTAAACTGCATTCCTTCGCCTTGTAACGGTCTTTATCCGTCTCGGACTACTATGAATGCTCCGTACTCTTAGGCAGTTTTCAAGTCCTACGACTATAGCCTTACGGCTTCTGCCCTTAGAGTATCCCCAGTTAGCATTATTGCTTGGTGTTGCTCGGATTGTCGGTTCCGCTTTAGACCTTTTAACACAGGTTCTCCTGCTCGTGCTGTAGCTTTCGCAGTCATTTCACTTCAATCTAGGCCATCTTGGTGAACGGCTACAGGTTAGGTATCAGGCTACTTTCCTAACTCCCCACGAAATGGACACTCAAGTCTCACGTTCAGTAGATAACTTAAACCTCATATCCGATTTGTTGTTGCGGCTCAGTCGTACCCTTTAGCCTTTGGATAACTCACCGCTTCCCTGCCGTGCTATGTTCCCGTTTCAGCTTTCGCCTTTCGGTTAGGCAGGTCAACTCGCCCATGACTGTGGACGGTAGCTCCTTATGCTACTTTCAATAATGCCCTATCTGGGCGCACGACGTACTCATCTTCAGGAGTAGCCTTAGT
>CALAUZ010000148.1 GCA_937892105.1 uncultured Fretibacterium sp.
CCTTAACCCCTAAATCAATCCCGATACCGTCATTCGTGCTTGCTATAGGTTCTGGCGTATCAATCTCAATGCCGACAGTAAGAAACCAATTCAGCTTGCGACTCTTATACTTCGGGAACTGAGCTAATCCCTTGAAGAACTTTTCATAGGCGATTACAGCATCCTTTACTGCCTGCTTGCATACATTGTTGCTTATTGTGTAAAGCCATCTGTTATCCGGCTCATTCTTGAACACAGTAAAACGCCTGCGTAGCTCATAATCGGAGATAAATTTTCCGCCCTCATCATGATTTTTTCGTTCTTCTGACAATGCCCAGTTGTATGCATATCTCGCGCTCCCAGCAAACTGAAACAATCTCGTACGCTGTTTATCATTGGGAATTAACATTATCCGTAAAGTTTTCAGCATTCTCTCACCACCTTAATCATGTTTATAAGGCTATGAATAATTTACTGAAAAAACAACGGATTCACAAATTTTTATAACCTACTACTGTTAAACCTCCTGTTCTGTGAAGAGTATCCTGCAATTTTTATCGGCGCAGGGCAGAAATTACATTAGAGGCTCTGACCCCGTATAATGTCATCCATTGTCATGCGTTCGGCAACGACTCTCGCTTTTCCGTCCTCAACAAACACAACTGCCGGACGTGGGAGGCAATTATACGTACTGGACATGCTGAACGTGTAAGCACCAGTGTTATACAGCGCGATGATGTCCCCAGTTTTGCCCCGTTGAATTTCCGCGTCATCAATGAGGATGTCCCCGGACTCACAGCACTTCCCGACAATTGAAACCTTCCCGCCGGATTCGGGATGCCATATTTCCCCGTGAATGTCATTCACTTTCACCGCATTGTATTCAGCCTGATATAGAGCGTAACGAGGGTTATCAGACATACCACCGTTGACGGCAATATAGGTTATGCCGGGCAATTCGCGAACATTCTCCACAGTGTAGAGAGTAATTCCGGCCTCAGAGACAAACCACCGTCCAGGCTCAAGAATGACGCGTGGAATCTCAAGGCCATATTTCGCGCAACCATCATGAAGAGCTTGCATCATTGGCTCAGTGTAAAATTCCGACTTCATGGCCGGGATTGCAGGATTGATTACCGCACCGAATCCCCCGCCCATATTAAGCTCATACGTTGTGAAGTTGAGAGAGTCTTTCAGGGATTTCATCAGCTCAATGATTTTCTCGATGGACTTGGTGTAGTCGTCAGTGTCAAAAAGTTGTGAGCCTACGTGAAAATGTAATCCCCTCAAATCAATATGCTCACACTTGCGGGCGAATTTGATTGCCTCAGTAAGCATTGAGCCTTCACGAGAATCAGCAGGGACTCCGAATTTGCTGTCAGTGCTGCCCGTCGCAATGTACGCATGTGTGTGCGCGTCAACTCCAGGTGCAACACGTATCATGACTTTCTGGACTATTCCTGCCTCACCCGCATAATGTTCAATCGTCTTCATCTCGTCAGGGTGGTCAACGATAATTCTTCCCACTCCTGAGCGTATAGCATATGCTATTTCGTTATGGCTCTTTGCGTTGCCGTTCATCTCGATGTGTTCGGGCGGAAAACCTGCGCTTAACGCCGTGTAAAGCTCCCCCTCCGACACTACATCAAGTCCCAGACCTTCATCTGCAATTAACTTTGCCATTGCACGTGTGAGAAATGCCTTCCCCGCATATCGCACTCTGACATTATCCCAGCGGTTAATGAACGTCTCCCGTAATTCCCTGCACCTCTCACGCATTATCCCAGCATCGAAAACGTATAAAGGTGTACCGAACCTGTCCGCTAATTCCAGGCAGTCTGCACCGCCCCATGTTAAACGTGAAATTTCTGAACTCCCCTTTTCTCTCATGATATTATTTACACATCGAAAATTATATAGAAATCTGTTAATAAAAGGTATCACTCTAATATGATTAACCTGCACGAATGGGAACGCGATAATTTCACAAATACGCTTCATCTGCCTGACATCACAGTAATATTTCCTTCAAGGGAGATATATTTTTCCCCTGAACTTTTGAACGTAATGCGCCTTAACATCGACAACTGTCCCAAGACTTTAGACCAGTGGTACGAGTTATGCCACCCTGAAGACCACATGAAGCTGGCCAGACTCGAAGCAACAATATACGGCCATGAAAGCAACTTAACTCTGACACGCAAACTATATTGCGGAGACGGGTATTACAGGAACTTCCGGCTTGACGCTTTTATCCAAAGGGACAACTCAGGAAGACCGGTAAAACTCACAGGTACGGAGACGCTTGCGCTCAGGGCGTGGCTTGAACATGCTCAGGAGGGCGACAGGATAGAATGCACAGAGAACAACGGAATGGTGAAAGTTCTTGAGGCTGTACGGATACAGGGGGTAATGACGCTTCGTGATGTAGGCTGGATTGAGGACATGGAACAGGAGAATATGAGGCTCAGGCGGGAGATACAGCACAGGATTTTCGCTGAAGGAACGCCATCTCTGCCGGAAGATTACACGCATGGGACGATGATACGCAGAAAGTTGGAGGACTGCATAAATTCTGCCTTGAACGTTCTTACGGGAGACAGCAGGCTTAAAGCGTTAAAGCGGTCGCTGAATGAGACATGCCTGACGATAGGGATTGCGGGACTTACCAGCAGCGGAAAATCATCATTCATTAATGCGTTGCTTGGCGAAAGACTAATCCCCGAACAGACACGCGCAACAACTAACATTCCCATAATATGCCGCGAAGGAGAACGAAGGGGCGCAAAAGTCTTCTATCAGGACGGACGCTCAGAGGAGATAAAGGGCGCGAAACTCACGGGTTCATACATGAAGAATGTGGCCTCAGAGAGCCGTAATCCCGGCAACAAGTCAGGGATTGCACGTATAGAAATCACTATGCCAGGTGCGATGATACCAGAGGGAATATGCTTCATTGACACGCCGGGTTTTGACGCATTGGCAAGCTCAGGCGGTGCGGCTTTGAGGAATGTTTTGCCTGAACTCGACATGATAATTTACGTTACTCCTGTAAGGGCGAGGCTGAAGGGTGCTGATTATGACTATTTGCGCCTGTTGATGAGCATGAACGGAAGAATAGTATTCGTACTCTCGCAGATAGACCTGGAACGCGATGACTCAGAGGCCGGAAGGGTGATACATTCCGCGCATGACAAGATACTCGGAGACATAAGCGCAATACGGCGGGACATGAGGAACTTTTGCGGGCGTGATTTTGATGTTATACCAGTGTCGTCAAAAACGGCTCTGGAGAATTTCTACAGCAGGAAGTCTCAGGCATGGCTGGACTCTAATCTTGAAGACGCGGTGAATTACTTTGCGCCTTTAGGGACAGGTGCTTTCACGCGCGCATTAATGCTCAGGGCGGAACGTACTCTGAAGCTCATTGAGGAGACGATATCGCGTAAGGAAGTAACCGGTTCATCACGCTGGAGATTGCAGGAGGCCGCCGGAAACGTAAGGAAGGTTTTAGCCCTAAGTGATAATTTGCCGGATATGCCTGCGGGATATGCGTTTTCCGAGAGCGTAATTACGCCGAAATCTCAGGGCAAAAACTTGTTATCCTCGCTTATAACATCAATGCGTGAACGTGAATTTCGGACGCGCTTCTATTCCCTCGCTGCCTTCAACGGCAAAAACAAAGCTGTACTTCTCGGCGCAGAACGCAAACAGAGCATGAAGCTGTTTTCCCGACTGTCGCATAATCTCATGCTTGAGAGCCTTCCTGACGGCGGGGTAACTTATGGTGAATGGCTGTGTACTGGAAATGATATGCCGTTCGAGTGTGTAAAGGTTCATGTTACCGGCAGCAACGCAAATATCCTGATTGCCCCGTCAAACGTGAACATTACGCAGAATATTGACTGGCACAAGCTGTTTCGGGATTACGTTCCTGTAGTGAGTGTTGACCTTGCGAGGGTTGATTCGGGGCTTTCGGACCTCGTGAACTCACCGTACATTACCGGACTGGCTCTGGCTGAATGGGTGCTTGCGTTTGGGAATGCGGGACTTTTCGACACAAGACAGATTGACCTTGTATCGCAGGTGCCGGGAAGGGTAAGGGAGTTTGTGGAGCTTAACGGGTTGAAGTCGCCTGAATGGTTCATATACGAGAACTTTGACATATTCCAGATTTAGCGGGACGCAAGGAAATTGTCTATGAGCTTGCGTGCTATGCTTGCCTTGTCAGGGATATTCATGCTGCGTATATCGTCAGGCGTGAAGAATGCTGCATGTGATATCTCGTTCCCATCGGGGTGAATGTCTCCTGCGTCATATTCCGCCGTAAAACCAAGCATAAGGCTGTTAGGAAACGGCCATGTCTGGCTGCCGAAATACTTTATCCCCCTCACCTCAATACTCACTTCCTCACGTATCTCGCGCCTAACTGCTTCCTCCAGCCTTTCGCCAGGCTCAACGAACCCTGCTATAACGCTGTACCTGTCATCTGGCCATGCGGTATTGTGTGCCAACAACAATCTTCCTTCATGTTCCACAGCCGTAATCACCGCCGGTGAGATTGGAGCGTAGAATACTGCCCCGCAGCTCTCGCATTCCCGCCCGAAATCGTGAGAATGAGGTACGATTTTTCCTCCGCAATGTGAGCAGAACTTCGCGTTCCTGAACCACGAGGAAAACTGCAACGCCCCTGACGCTTTGGTGAACGCCATATCCCCTGCCGAGTGCCAGAGATCCCGTAGTCCAATGAACTTCACATCGTCAGGCATTGTATCCGTGTCCTCAACATCAACCCATGCGGTCAGCTTCTGCCATTCATCAGGCAAGTCGCCCGAACGGTTAATCACTTTGAGGCTAGAAACGCATTCATCGTCATCGTGAAAATCATAATTACTGCCGCGTATTAATATCTTGTTCCTGCAGAAGACCAACATAACTTAACAGCTCCTTTGTGCCGTATAATATACCTCAAAAAAATCGCAGGTGATGACAGAATATCATGTTGTCTTTAAGCACAGTAGGAAAATCCATGAGTGATGCCGTTGCCTTCATAAAGGACGCTATCAGTAAAAGCAGCGATGATGAACTCAGAATACTTATTGACGGGCCAGGACAGTCAGACGGAATAACGAAACTGCTGGCATCACAGGGCTTCAACAGTATATTGCCCGAAGATGATGAAGGAAATATATATCTCACAGCCTCGAAAGTTGTTGCCGCAGAAAAACCTAAACCCTCGCAGGGAATAACAGTTTCCGGGAAGCATACTGTCCCGTCAACAACAGGTGTACTGATATCATGCAGGAACAAGGAATATAATTCTGCGTTCATGAAAAAGTTTCTCGCCTCTCTCACAACGGTACAGAATAAGCCCGATGTAATAGGACTTCTTGATGCAGCAGTGAAAATTTCCGCCTATAGTTCGCCGTTATGTGTTTTCCTGAAGAAACTTGAGGCTTCAGGAGTTCAGGTTCTAATCTCGGAGTCATGTGCTGACAGATTAGGAATGACGGAGGCGGCAGGAGCTGGGGTTATTGCGGATATGAGTGAAATACTTGATGAAATATTTGCGTGCGGAAAGGTAATCAGTATATGATACACAAAATCAAAACTTTAAGGAGGATTATCATTCATGCCTTACAGATTAGGGGAAGTAATATTATCGCGTGAGACAATAGCGCGCAGGGTTAAGGAGCTTGCGGACGAGATCGCCAGAGACAACGGAAAGGACAAGGGCGTAACAATCGTAGGTATTCTTACGGGTGCGGCATTCTTTCTTACCGATTTGGTGCGTGAAATGCCGGAAGACATGGACGTTAGGGTTGACTTCATGTCGGTAGCGTCATACGGGGACGGAACAAAGTCCAGCGGAGTTGTGAGGATATTCCACGACCTGAAATCTAGCATTGAGGGGAAAAACGTTATTGTCGTTGAGGACATAGTGGACAGCGGCCTTACATTGTCGCACCTTCTGGGGCTTCTTCAGGGGAGAAATCCTGCAAGCCTGAAAGTATGCGTTCTTCTGGACAAGTACGAGCGCCGCAAAACAGAAGTGAAAGTGGATTACTGCGGTTTCAGGATACCCGATAAATTCGTGGTAGGGTATGGCCTTGACTGTGCTGGAATGTGGCGGCACTTGAAGGACATCAAGTACGTAATCGAAGAATAATAAGTCTATGCCTCCCGGGCAGGATTGTGTCCGGGAGGTTAATTCGTTAATTCAGAAAGTACACTCCTAAACTCAGGTATTCCGCAAAGAACAGCCATACGATATATGGTATCTGCAAATACGCACTCAATGTATCAATACGCCTGAAGTAAACGAACATTGCCAGTACAGCAGCAATCATTACAGCCAGCAATACGGAAGCCGGCAGGTACGCCCCGAACCTGAAGAACACAAAGCACCACGCAAAATTTATTCCCAGTTGAACCATGAACAGCCATAAACCTTTAGTGCGGTCAGAAGATTTTGGTGAAGCATAAACTTTTGCGGCACTAATCCCCATTAACGCATACAGCAACGTCCACACAATTGGGAAGATAAGCGGGTAAGGTGAAAGGAATGGTTTTACGACTGATGAGGCATAAATTTTCGTGTCCTCCCGCGTAAGTAATCCCGCAACAATCCCTACAGCCTCAGTGAATGCCACCCATAATACATATACTTTCGCCATCATTATCACTCCTTGTTATTTTGCCGCGTCAATAAATGCCATAAGGTGAGAAAGCGAGTAATTTATGTCTTCCGGCAGAGTTTCAGGAGCATTATTCATGTATTCCTTCACTTTTTCATCGTCAACCTTAACATTCTTAATTTTACTGCGCAGCTTGTATTTAGTTTTTCTCTGCCATCTAGCGTACTCATAGATATTAACTTCAAATTTGCTGTCAGGATTAAGCGCAAGCCTCGAAGATAAAGCACGCATTATGTTGCCTTTCATTTTGGCAAGCATATTGCTGACCTGCTTATTAGCCGCAGCAACAACAATCTTATTCACTCCCAGAACAACAGGGCTTGAGTATCGTGAATTTGGAATGCCTACAATACTTGCCCATGAACGCTTCAACTCCTCCAATACTCTTACCCTTTTAGCCGCTTCGGGAAACCACATTGCCGGGCTGATGATTAACCTGTCGTCTTCAGTCATTGCTAGATTGCCTCCGTTCGTTCCGTGAGAGTATCACCGATATCAGCTGTACATCAACAGGAGTAATCCCCGAAATCCTCAGAGCATGTCCCAGTGATTCCGGCCTGTAATGCTTGAGTTTCTGGAGGCTCTCAGAACGCAGACTTTTAACACTGTCATAGTCGAAGTCAGCAGGGATTTTTGCCCCGTCAAGGTTCTTCATTCGTCCAGCAACTCTCGCCTCCCTCTCAAGATACCCAGTGTACCGCAGCTCCGTCTCAATGTGCGAAACCTCCTCACGTTCCAGCTTGATATGTGATGGCGATAACGCATTGATGAGGCCGTAAGTTACCCCCCTGTGCTGGAGAAAGTCAGCGAGGCTCATAGTGTCCTGCAAGACCTCAGCTTCATACTCCCTGCAAAGTGCTTCAGTCTCAGGCGATGGCGATATTCTCGTTCGTCTGAGGCGTTCAACCTCCTCATTCTCGCGCTCAAACCTGGCTTCAAGTAATGCTCTGCGTTCACCAGTAATAAGCCCTGCTCTCATTCCGTAACCTGAAAGCCTGTGCGCCGCATTATCCCACCGCAACAAAAGCCTGTGTTCGCACCTTCCTGTCAGCATTCTGTATGGCTCATCGGTGCTTTTCGTGGTCAAATCGTCAACCAGTACCCCCAGATATGCCTCGTCCCGTCCGAGTATCACCGGTTCTCTATCCTGAACATACATTGAAGCGTTTATCCCAGCCAGCAATCCTTGTGCCGCTGCCTCCTCATAACCTGATGTGCCGTTTACCTGGCCTGCGCAGAAGAGGCCGGAAATATTCTTGTTTTCGAGGGTATGTTTCAACTGATCGGGGAGCATATATGTATATTCTATACCGTAACCTGGCTTGATGATTTTCGCGTTTTCACAGCCAGGCAGTGAATGTATCATATCAACCTGAACGTCATAAGGTAAGCTGGTAGAGAAATTCTGCACGTATACTTCATCAGTGTTAGTCGATACTGGCTCAAACACTATAGGGTGAGTAATGTGGTCAGGAAAACGCAGAAACTTGTCCTCAATGGAAGGGCAGTAACGCGGGCCATTAGCCTTTACGTCTCCCTTAACCAGAGGAGAACGCTCAATGTTCCGCGACAATATCCCGTAAGTCTGCTCAGTAGTGCGCGAGAACCAGCAGGCATAACCAGTATTATCATACACTCTGCCTTCACCCCAAAGGTCAAAGCACAGCGGCTCATTTTCCGATAATTGCGGTGTCATTCCAGCAAAATCTATGGTGTTAATGTTGAGGCGAGGCGTTGTGTCAGTTCTCATTTTGCCGGTGCGTATACCCAAATCCTCAAGACACTTAGGAAGCCTCTCGGAATTATTCTGCCCCATAGGCCCGGAACTGAACGATACATCACCCATGAAGACCCTTCCGGCCATGTACACGCCTCCGCATATTACGACAGCCTTTGCGGTGTAGTGAGAGCCATGACGCGTCAATACCCCCGAAACTTTGCCGCCTTCCGTGAGTATCTCGGTAACTTCGTCCTGGTGAACGTCGAGATTTTCCTGTGATGTGAGCAGTTTCCTGTAGTACGTGCTGTAGAGATAAGGATCACATTGTGCGCGAAGTGCCCTTACTGCCGCGCCTTTTGAGGTGTTGAGCCAGCGTACCATGAGTGTTGAGGCATCAGCAGCACGCGCCTGTTCCCCTCCCAATGCTGAGACTTCACGAACCAGATGGCCTTTTGCCGGGCCGCCTATTGATGGGTTGCAGGGCATTAACGCTGTGTTGTCAACGTTGAGGTTGAGCATGAGGGTTTTGCAGCCTGTGCGCGAAGAAGCTAGGGCAGCCTCACAGCCTGCATGTCCTCCGCCTATTACGATAATGTCATATGAGTTATGGAACACGAAATTTAATTCCTCCTTTTGACCGAAAAGAACTCGGCGCAAGCCCCTGACTTTAGCTATTGAAATAAGCCGAGCATATTTTGTTATAATCATTTTTATGAAAACTTTTTGTTTCAAATTATACAATTCCAAAAAGAACAGGAGATTAAGACGACAAATAAACATTGCGGGTATCGTCTATAATCATTGTATTGCCTTGTATAGAAGATACTACAAAC
>CALAUZ010000149.1 GCA_937892105.1 uncultured Fretibacterium sp.
CAGAGTTGATCTTGCCATAGGCCCGGGTTTTGCTACAGCTCTGACGAAATTGAAGACTTCACGGCTTGTCTGATTCCAGTTGATGACTTCATCACCTTGTCCTCTCATTCCACAGTACATGCCAATCTTGTCGATTGTATCCTGCTGAATAGGAGTCACTTGGCCAGCTTGAATCAATTTTATCGCTTCATACAACACATCGGCACAACCAACATAAGCCTGTTCAAGCAAAGTGCCGTAGTCGTCTTCATCTGTGATTGGGTAACACTTCTGGAGAATTATGTCGCCCGTATCAATTCCTTCATCGACATAGTGAACTGTAATACCAAACTCCTTTTCGTCATTAATCAACGCCCAGTTGAGAATGTTGCGTCCACGATAGAACGGTAATTTACCAGCGTGGCAGTTAATAGTCTTCAACGGCGGGAAGTTAATGGCCTTGGTTTTGAAAATCTGGTTGAAGGACATAGAGACAAATAAATCGACTTCGTAATCTTTAATTTGCTCCAAAAACTCATCAGAATTAACATTTGGACTGAGTTCGATAGGAATTCTATGTTCTTCAGCTAAATCTAGCAGCACTGGATCACGATTATCAAATCTGACAGTTACGAATTTTATCTCAATGGAATTATCAACAATTATTTTCTCAAAGGCTCTATGCGCCCAAGAGCCGTCTCCAAAATAGCCCAGCTTAATCTTTGTCTTCATCACGCTGCTTGACCTCCACTGATTTCACGATTTATTGCGTAATCATGATTATGTTTGTGGCAGGCCAAGAGTCTAATTAGACTAGACTTTATCTGTTTTTTTGGGGGGGGGGGCTTTTACAATTCCATGCACAGTTTTTATATCCTTCATCTTATCACTCTCTATGTTGTTATCATTAGTTATATCAGTCAGCACAGTGCTATTAGCACCCACAATTATTCGACTTCCAATTTTCACACCTTGAATTACTGTACTGCCAGCTCCGATAAAACATTCGCTTCCTACATGGCTATTTCCACAAAGAACTGCTCCAACCGACACATGAGAATAGTTTCCAACACTACATTCATGCTCTATTATCACTCCTGTGTTTATAATACAATGAGAACCGATCTTTGCTTCAGCATTTATTACAGCGTTCTTGCCGATGAACGTGCCGACTCCCACCTGTGCGGTTGATGAAACAGTCGCAGTTGGATCAATAATCACAGGAAATTCAAACCCTAGCTCTTTTGCCATGGCCGCCAGCTTTCTTCTCAGTGGCGATACACCTACGTTGCCCACAGTTATAAAGGCCAAGTTGAAGCCATCGTTCCTCAGCTTCGGAAGCAAGTCATCAGTCCCAACAACTTTACAGCTGTTCAAAAGTTCTAATCCTATGGGCAAAGCTGGATCGGTAATAACGATTTCTGAGAAAGTCTTCATAGCTAAAGCGGCATCTAAAACGGACTTACAATGACCGCCGCCACCAATGAGGACGAGAGGCCTTTTTACCATTTCAGTCTTACATCTTTTGACATACGTTCTGAGGCCATGGCCGCAAAAAGCTTTTCTTGCTTTTTAGTTTTGAATATTGGTACCATAATAACTCGTTGCTTTTTCTCTTGCACAGCTATTTTTCCTATTGTTTTGCTTATTTCTCTTTCTTGCATTGTATCTTTCAAAATTCTCCCGGCTTTTTAATTTTGCTTTGTTTGCATTATTTAAAGTTTTTAATAATAACGCCAAACTATCTGCATAATCAGCTACTATGTGATAGCATAATTTGTCCTTAAAGTCAGTACGAGACCATTCATTTATTTCTTGGTTACAATCAACACATACAATCCCTAGAATTTCATGTTTATCTATATTTTCGCGGTATTCTGGTATTCTTATTGGCATAATAAATGTAGCACAAAAGTAATCCAAATAATTTTCATATTCACAGAAAAACACATCGTCATCTTCGCTTTTATTATGCATATCTATGAGATTACCTTCCGCAAAAAACTTCAAGTACTTATTTGCAATAGCATCGTAGGCAAAATTATTTTCAATCAATAATATTTTTCTGTTTAGATTTTTGACTGCAAGATCGCCACCACGAGATTCGATGTTGTGAGCACCTCTGACATATGTTTTGAAGCTTTTTTTATCGTACACAAGTTTAATACTTGCACGCATATTAACTTGGTAATGCTCTGTTAATAGGTCTTCAATGGAATTAATGCCTTCTTGAAGAAAATCACAAACTCGCCGTTCTACACTTCCATCAATTTTATACGCTATCTCAGTGGAGAGTTTTTTGACTTTATCTGATACAAGATGAGAAAAATCAATTGCAGAGAATAAAAAGCTATTCAATTTGTCAATTTTTTCAATTTCGTCCTCTCCGTATAATTTACGCCATGCGGCAAATTCTTCTTCTACTTTTGCAACCCGTCTATCTGCTTTATTGGTCAATGTCGCCCATTGTAACGTAAGAAGAGATGAGAAGAGAAGAAGGTTGCCAAACATTAACCATCCTGTGGATGTCACAAAAGCTGGTGCAAAACAACCAATGAAGGGTATAGCAAATTTTACAGTTTCAGAAAAGAGATCAAAAACACATTTATTCTTTTTTCGCAAATTTTCAAGATAATTACGAACCCAGATGAAAATTGGTGCTATTGTTGATTTTATCGTAGCTATGCAATTAACCATTTTTCATACTATTTTGTAGAAACGATTAGAAATTATTCACCGTATAACCTTGCCCTCATCTTCTCAAGTTCTGGCAATTGTCCCATGTCCATCCAGTCATTCTCACTTACTGGGAACACGCCGACCTTCTTACCAAGATTCCGTTCCATTTCAACAATATCAGGGAAGCCTATAACTTCATTATCAGAAATGTCATCAATCACTTCTGGCTCTACGATGTAGATTCCCGTGTTTGTAAGGAAAGAAACTAACGGCTTTTCTTTAATACCCTCGAATGCTCCATTAACTCCCATCTCAACCACGCCGTAAGGAATGTTCACATTTTTATAAGAGCAGATCATGGTGATGATGTTTTTGTTTTCTTGATGAAAATGTAACATGCTTTCGTAGTTAGCAGTCAAAAGCGCATCGCAGTTGGCAAAGAAGAAGGTGGAACTAAATCTGTCTCGTAGTAACGACAAACCGCCTCCTGTACCCAGCGGCTTGTCTTCTTTTTCGTCATACCAAGGAATAGACCAATCTTCCTCGCTTTTATCGGCAAAATACGCCTTCATCAATTCTTTCTTATAATTCACTATAATATGAAAATCGGTACAGGCGTAGCTTTGGTACTCCTTCATAATTAACTCAATGATGGGTAGCTCTCCGACAGGTATTAACGGCTTCGGCAGAACCTTTGTGAATGGGTCTAGCCTCGTCCCTCGTCCTCCTGCATTTATAACCACAGGAATCCCCAGCGCGGTCTTCTTCCTGACACCATTTCCATTGTAGATGTCGAGAACCCGCCGCGTCTTCTCGTCAAGGATAGGTATTGCTATACAGTTTCTACGATCGTAAAGATTCTTAGCCTCTATCAGACTGTGTGCAAACTTCGGATTATGATTAGCGGCATCTGTCGCTGTGCCGTCCATCTTCCCGCCACGGAGAAGATACCGTCTTATATCGCCGTCGGTTATGCAAGCTGTCAGCCGTTCTTCCTGATTGACTAAGAACAGAATCCCGTAAGAATTTTTGTCGATTTTCAGCATAGCTTCGGAAACTGTTAGCCCTTCAGAACCAATGAACTTCTGGATATCATCCATAACAGCTGCCATGCCTTAACTGCCACTGTTGGCACTGTGCTGATCAGCCAACCGCCCAAACAAAGCCTTAACTTCTTTGACCACATAGCTGATTTCTTCCGACGTGATCTGAGTGCTAGAGGGTAAATTTAGGATACGTTCCGCATAATAAGGAGCTTTTTCGAGTTTATATGTGTCAGCAGTTTTATACGGCTTCTGTTCATTTATCAATCCCCAAATGGGGCGCGTTTGAATTTTCTTAGCATCAAGAGCTGTGATGATTTTGCGCATTTCAGTAAACTTAACTCTATCTCGGTTTATACACAGTGAATAGAACCAATGGTTAGAAGCCGTCCCATCTCTGAACGGCATCATGTAGCCTAAATCAAAACCTGCGAATTCATCACAGTATTGCCGATAGTTACGAGTTTTCCTGCTTATAAAGTCTGGTAATTCTTCCATCTGAGCGACTCCCAGAGCCGCCTGAAGATTTGTCATACGGTAGTTATAGCCTATCTCATCATGGATATAATAATGCGGATCGGTCTTGGCCTGTGTCGATAAAAACCTCAGATGGTCAACAACTTCGGCTCTACTTGCTGTAACTGCCCCGCCTCCGCCAGTTGTTACTATCTTATTCCCATTAAAGGAGAATGCGCCGAAATGTCCAATAGTCCCAGCATACTTCCCAGCGTATCGGCCTTGCGTGTACTTAGTCCCTAGTGCTTCTGTTGCGTCTTCGATAACAGTCAAGCCGTACTTCTCGGCAATGGCCATGATTCTCTCCATATCGGCTATGTTGCCGAATACGTGGACAACAATCACAGCCTTGACTCTTTTGCCTTTATACATCAGCCCGCCATCTTCAGCAGAGTACGCACATTCAGTACTACAAAAATTGGCGAGCTTCTCCGGATCCATGCAGAAACTGTCATCACAATCAATGAAGACCGGTGTCGCAAACTGATATCTGACCGGGTTCACAGCCGCAATGAATGTTACGGGAGATACTAAGACTACATCTCCCGGCTTTACTCCAGCTTCAATTAAAGATAAATGCAGGGCACTTGTCCCGCTCTGAACGGCAGCCACATTGGGAATCCCCATGAAGTCAGCTAGAGACCGTTCCAATCTTGTTATAAATGCTCCACCTGTGGACACCCAGCCCTGCTCTATCGCCTCATCAACGTATTTCTTTTCATTTCCCTCGAAGTTTGGGATTGAGAGAGGAATGTAAGCACGCTCTCCTGCGTCCTTAATACCCACAGCAACTTTAGCATCCGCAGTATTCGCTGCAATATCCTGTGTGTTTATACTTTCTTTCAAATTTTCGACCTCCGATCACGCAATCACTATTTTCCCGCTGGTCAATAGCTTTTTCGACTTTTCTATTACATCTTGCTGTCTAAGGACTTACCTGTCTCAATATGTTCAAAATTCGGCAAGTAGTTAGCCAGTATTTCTACGATCTCTTCTTTACTTGTCTGCGATGGCTTACTAAACGCCATTTCTAGGTTAGAGAATAGTGTGTTTATTTTATTCTTGTCTGGAATGGTCTTGTTGATAATCACACCTAGTGATTTGAAGCGGCTCATGTCGGTCTCTTCTGTATCCATTACAAACTCTTCAAATGATTTCTCCCCTGATGTGTCGGAAACGGAGAAATGGACGGGATATTCTTTACTGCCAGACTGTAACTTTGCTGAGAGGCGAATAGCCTCTTCATCAGATGAACATTCTAGGACGCTATACCCTCGCGCTTCTAAGATCCTGCGCGCAATCTCATCAAAACTCATCATCTGTGCTTCGTCTAACTTCGGGAAGAAGATTTCACGGTTATTCCCTAACATTGCCGCTAACAGACAAATTTGCCCACTTTCTTCCGGGCTGACGAAATAACGCTTCACATCACTTGGCGCAGAGAGAGGCTGAAGTTTCTCCATACGTCGCAAGAATCCATCTAATAGGGAACCGTTAGAAAACGCCACATTTGCAAACCGCGCCGTTTTGACTGGAAACTTATCAGAGTAAGAAAAGATCACATCTTCCATTATCCGTTTACTTGCTCCCATGATATTCACGGGATTAGCCGCTTTGTCTGTAGAGACGCAGAAGTATGCTTCCGGCGGATATTCAGCTAATAAATTAAGGAGGCTACGGGCATTCAGCAAATTATTCCATATCAGAGCCTCAATAGAATAAATGTCCTTCTCAGACCTGACGTGTTTATGCGCTGAGAAGTTAGCTACAATGTCAAAACCACCGCCTCTAGCCACACTACTCATATTCATTGCGCGTTCTCTTGCTTTGAACATCTTCTCGAATGTTGGTGAAGCAAAATCCATAGGATACAGCAAAAACTCATCAGGAACACAGGTAGATAACTTACTATCTGATCTTATAGTCCGCACCAGCTCGGCCAAGCCGTTTTCATTTATGTCAACCACAGTCAGAGAAGCTGGACGGAACGGGAGGAACTGGGATATGAAGGATGAACCTATGCTACCTGCGCCGCCTATAACCAGCAAAGATTTCCCCGTAACAGCTTCCCTAAGTGAAGTCTGGTTGTCTATAAGATCATGAGCCGTTAGAGGAGCTGGACGATGAGTTATGAAGCTGGATATGAAATGCTTAATCATCTAAGAGTGCGGTTTTTTTCGTCGATTTTCGTCATTACCGCTTCCGTCCCTTCGTAATTTCGGTATTT
>CALAUZ010000150.1 GCA_937892105.1 uncultured Fretibacterium sp.
ACGCTAAATAATCCTGAAAAGTACGGGTACTCGTTCACGGGCTGGACAGGAACGGGCATTGAAGATGTTGCGCTAACCGTAACAATCCCCGCAGGCTCAACGGGCAACAGGACGTACACAGCGACATACAGGGCAAAGGGTTTCACGCCAACCGATGAAGGATTGCCAGAGTTTGCGTACCATGCACCAGTTCTGAGCGGACAGATAGGCATAAAGTTTTATGCGTACATACCGGAAGAATACAGGAATTCATCGACATGCTGGGTAGATTTTGACGTAAGCGGGGACAAGTCCTCCAACCTTAACCCAGTTCCGTTTGACGCAAGCGAGACGATAACGATAGACGGAGATACATTCTACACGTTCGAGTGCTTCATCAACTCAATACAGATGGCGGACGTAATTCATGCTGAACTGCATTACGGTGATGGTGAGACACTTTCTCACAGCTACCGGGCGAAAGATTACCTTGACTCAGCCGCGAATGATGTTGCGTTATCCGAAGACTTGAGGGAGCTTGTGAAGGCGATGAAGGATTACGGCGGGTATGTTCAGGTGCCGCTTGCAGACTATAACGGCTGGACGATAGGGAAAGACCATGCCTCGATGGATTGCGAGAGTGAGTGCAATGATTTTGCCGGGACTGCGAGTGGAGTAGCCGGCCATGCGATAAGCCGTGATATTCCCGCGAACTCAGGTATTGGGAAGATAGAGTATTCGTTAGTACTGGACACAGAGACGCGCATAATAGTGTATCTTACGACGAAGGCAGGTTATGCGGGTGGAGTGTCAGCGAATATTGACGGTACGACGGATAACTATATGGCTGTGAAGAAGGGGGACAGACTTTACACTATAGAAACGAACGGAATACCCTCGCATGAGTTGGGGAAGGTTCACACGATAACGATAGGGACAGACGGCGGTGAAAGTTTTGCGGTGAAGGTGTCAGCGTTTTCGTATGTACATGACGTACTGAATGACGCTGGCGAGGCTGAGAACCTGAAGAGGGCAGTTGTTGCGCTGTACAACTATTGTGTGAAGACGATAGAGTACAGGAGAAACAGGCCGTCAGAGTTTCCGCAGGGTTGAGGGTAAAGGAGGTGAGTAATGATGACGGAAAAGAAACCGTACGAGAAGGTTGAAGTTGAAGTTATAGGCTTCGAGGGTGAGGACGTTATAGTTACGAGTAGTACGACACTTCCACCGCGTTAGACATAAAATAAGCAGGATAGTAGAAGCATTATCCACTGTCCTGCTTTTCATGCTAACTTTATCCCTCCGAATTTTTTTCTCGACGCAAACGGTTTCTCAGGCGCAGTAATAAAAACCTGCCACTTCGTCTCCAACAGCTTCCTGTAAGTCCATTCCCTGCCATCTGCATCAAGTTCCGCCGTCAAGTCATCGAACAGCAACACCGGTTCACGTTTCAACCTCTGCAATATCAGCTTCCCTGCCGTGATTATCATATACAGTATCAACCTGCGTTTCTGCCCCCTGCTCAACGCTTCATACGCTGGCCTGCCGTTCTCCGTTATGGTGATTGACATATCGTCATAATTCGGGCCGTAAAGCGGTCTCTGCGCATACATTTCCCTGTTCCTGTTCCTGTCCAATGCTTCCCGAAGATACTCCTCACCTGACGCATTCAGTGAAGGCTGAAACTCTAACGTAAATTTTCCCGGCGGAATAATCCTCATAAGCTGGCCGCATACCTCCCGTCTTGTGTCCATAATCCACCCGCCAAGCCCGCAATATTGCGCGTCCGTCCTAACAGGAGATTTTCCCTGCCTCAACAATAATGACCGCGTTCTAAGTATGTTCCTGAAATCCGCAAGCCTCTTAGCATAAGGAGGGACAAAAAGTGCGCACAATCTGTCGATGAACAGTCTTCTCGATGATGGTGAACCGTCTATGAGGCTGAGATTGCCTGTCAGGAATATTATTGACGGCATAAAAAGACGCAAATCCGTGAACGTTACAGCCTTATCACTGAGACGCAGGGAAATCTTTGATGATATTTCAGCCCTGACTGTGAAACTCTCCTCCCCTGAAACATGGCCGCCTAAAATCGCCCTGTGATTTTCACTCGACCACGATATTACGCTCGATGTTCGCGAAAATGCTCCCCAACCTGTTAATATACTCAGTGCCTCAAGCAAATTCGTCTTGCCTGAACCGTTCCTGCCTGTAATCAAATTAATACCCGGATCCCAAGTTACCCTAAGATCCGGGCCGCCATAATTCCTGAAGTTATGTATTACTGTCTCGTCAAATCTCAAGGCTAAAATGGGGTCTCTGGTATATATTCATCGTTATTACCTGACGTTTCCTGTACGTCCTGCATACCTTCATTGCCTTCTTGAGATTCCTGGCTCTGCTCCTGTTCCGGAATTTCTGCGGGTTCACCTTCCGTGTTGTTGCCGCTGAAATCCCCAATCTCCTCCGCCGTCATAGCGTCCTGCTGGCTCAGTCTCGCAGGCATAAGCATATAGAGGAAATCATCAGCATCAGCACGCTTCATTCTTGCCTGTCCTTCCTCATCGCTGAACTCTATTGACGCTTCTCCTGCTCCCAACGCCTTTAATCCGTCAGTGAAATACTCAACGTTGAACCCTAAGTGCAAATAGCTTCCAGTAATATCCGCCATTAGATTTTCTACCGCTGTACCAAGTTCGGGTGCTCTCGCTGTAATCCTGAGTTCACCGTTAGTCTGCAATGCCATAGCCATAATATGACCTGGATTACCCTTTGCGATTATGTCTATGCGTTCAAGCGCGGAAAGCAATTCTCCGGCCTGAATGCGCAGTGTTGTACGCACGTCAGTGTTCAGTATTCGCTCAAAACGCGGGAACGCAGATTCTACCCTTCTTATGGAGAACTCTATCCCTTCAAGCCCAAACCATACTGTTGAACCATCAGCAAAAACTTTCACAGTTTTCACAGTATCGTTATCCGCGTAATTTGTTACCGTCTTTCCAAGCTCCCTTAAAGCCGGCGCAGGAAGAAGCAAATCATCGTCCTTTGAGGCAGAACACGGAGATTTTGCGAGTGATAACCTTTTCCCGTCAGTCGATACGGCTATTAACATTCCTTCGCTCGTTCTGAGAAGACATGTTCCGAGATACTTCGGGAAATCTTGAGGCTGTGAGGCTGCCGCGCTTCCTTCGGCAATCAGCTTTCCGAGAACCTGTGAGGTAATTTCGCAGACGGCTTCTGCTCCTGAACTTTCTGGTATCTTCGGGAACTCTTCCGTTGAGGGGGCAGTGAAACGCATTTTCTGACTTCCAGCGTTGAGGAATACTCTTTTGGAGTTGACCTCAAGCACTAAATCGTCCGCTGGTAACTTCCTGAGCATGTCCCCGAACATTACGGCAGGGATTACAGCTGTTCCCGGCTCAATGACATTCACTCCCCTAGCCTGACAGCGTATTGATGTCCTGAGATCCGTTGCTTCGAGAATTACTGTATTGTCGTCTGACGCTGCGATTAACACGCCGCTTACGGAGTCTTTTGGGGTTTTTGTGTTCGCGAATTTTCCGGCGGTCTGCCATGCCTTGAGAAAATCCTGGCGTTCAAGTTCTAGTTTCATGATTGGTTTTCCTTCGTGAAAATAAAATTTTTGTGTAAAATATAATTATATCTCAAGAATTTAACTAAACGCCCAAGAAGTCTCCCGTTTCTATAAGCGGGGTAGTTCTCAGGTTTGACAAAATATTAAACTGAGTGTATTTTATGCTATATCATTGAGAGGCCGGAGTGGCGGAATGGTAGACGCAGCGGACTCAAAATCCGCCGGTGGCGACACTGTGGGAGTTCGAGTCTCCCCTCCGGCACCATCACAAGATCATTCAGGAGAGAGATTAATGCCGAACAAGAAATCAGCAGAAAGACGCGTAAGGATAGCCGAACGCAACAGGCTGTACAATAAGTACTGGACATCAAGGTGCAAAACCGCCGTCAAGAGAGTTTTGGAGGCCGTAGAAGCAGGCGACAAGGATACTGCCTCAAAAAGCTATAACACTGCCCAGAGCGTAATCGACAAGGCAGTAGTGAAAGGCGTAATGCACAAGAATACGGCTTCAAGACGCAAAGAACTTATGTCGCGCCGAATGAAAGCCATGAATGCGTAAATAGACAAAAGTTAACCTCATATACAGCCTCCAGGTAAAACTGGGGGCTATTTTTTTGCCGTCATTTGTCCTTCAGCCCAGTGATACACCGTCTCTAACGCAGGGATTAACGACTTTCCAAGCTCCATCAGGCTGTATTCTACAGTAGGAGGTATCGTGTTGTACTGCGTCCTTCGTATAAGCCCGTCAGCTTCCAGTTCACGCAGGCACTTCGTCAGCATTGTAGCAGTTATCCCGACTACCTTGCGTTCGAGCTCCTTGTACCGCATTGTCTGGTTCTCAGCGTCCGCAATGTACCACAGAATTGGCAGCTTCCATTTCTGTCCGATTATCCTCATCGCGTAAAGTATCGGGCAATCTGTCTCGTAAATATTCTGTCCTTCCGGCAACATCTTAAATCACTTCTCCCGTCATTAATATAAATTTTATATCAGCAATGATTTTTCTTCATACTTCATATTTTTTTGCAGGTAATTATAATATTGCGACGTAAAAATACCAAACAGGAGATGTAACTTTATGGGAAGGAAAATTTTTGAGGCCGTTCACTTGCATAATCTCAACATGAAAAACAGGCTCATTATTTACAGGGAAGTTGCAAATGGAGGAGTTGGCGCGGTAATCGTTGGCTTCACGGACGTATCTCAGGACACGACTTCTATATACATGGTGCAATGACAGATGACGAAATCAGGCAGGTTATCGACATGTTTATTCAGGCTGGAATACGTGCGGAGAAAGCAGGTTTTGACGGTGTGCAAATTCACGCGGCGCATTTCTTTTTCCTAAGCAGGTTCATTGAGAACCCCACAGCCCTCGCAATCTATGACACTCTCATAAAGGGCAGGGAACACGAACTCTTACACAGCCATAAAACACAT
>CALAUZ010000151.1 GCA_937892105.1 uncultured Fretibacterium sp.
GCAATGTCTATTAGTGCTATCCCCGCCTGTGTAATTTCTACTTGAGGCTTGCCCTTGCTCCTGATGAATAGCTTTACGCCTAATTCATGTTCTAGGGATGCTATACGCTTGCTCAAGGTTGACTGTGTTGTGAAGATGCCTGAGCTTGATGTATTTCTTCACCAGTTTATCAGAATCGTGCGCGGACTTGCTGACGTTATCGTTACGCCTAGTACAGAGTTCGGGGCGCAGTTCCTTCATGAGTTCAGGATAAATTTCTCACAGGACAAGGATAAAGCGGTCGTCGGCATGAAGAGACTCTTTGAGGTCATGAACCGTTACCGCAAGAAGTAATCATGACAGCTTCACCCCAAACCCCAATTCCACAGGGTAAATATATTTCGGCTGTGCGGTATGAAAATCTCATCTGGACATTCGGAATGACCCCCAGAGACAACGGAATACTAATTAAGGCCGGCAAGCTAAGTAACTCTGACACGCTCGCAGACTACCAGCACGCAGTCAGGCAGGCAGCACAGAATACATTTAACGCAGCCTTAAACACTCTAGCTGACGGCCAAATAATAGCACGGTTAATCACGTTTACGGTATATGTTAATGCAGAGGCTGAAATCAAAGATAGATTCTTTTACGTCAACGAGGACTACAAGGGACGCAAGCGTCAATTCTTTGAAAACTACGGCGATTGAACATCCTTCAGCGTATGACTCAGTTGAGCTTTATTGCAGGCGCACGGGCAGGGAGTTCCGCGTTGCAAAAGCAGATACATCTATTGGCGGCGTAACTGCTGATGAAATTCTGAGCCATATTGACAAGAACACCATGCTGTTAAACGTAATGGGCGCATCGAATATTGCAGGCTACCTGTTTGACTTGGAGACTATATGCCGTGAAGCCCGCAAAATTAGCCAGGACATCTATATAGTGTCTGACGCGGTACAGTATATGCTTCATGGGTGTGCTTGACGTTAAAGGGATTGAGCTTGACGCGTACACGTTTGCGCCTTACAAGGCATTCGGTATCATGGGCTGCGGTTATGGCTGTGTGTCAGATAGAGTTGCTACGATGAAACACCACAAGCTACTGGCCAAAAGGGACGAAAGATATTCTGGGACTGAAGCAGTCGCTGAATACTACAAGCGCGGAGTAACTGTATATGAGCGTATCAACACGAGCCTCTACTCAAAACGCATAGTTGAGTCACATGGCCTTACTGGGTGCAGCAGAGTATCACCGCTTCATTGTCATGATACAGGAGATATTGACGATTTCCTGAAAGTTACCGCACAGATTACAGGCAAGTAGAGTAAAATGAACTAATGCCGGGTTGTAATAGACTAGGCTTTTATTGTGTTTGTGAAAACTCAACGCTTCCATATTCCCATGACATTATACTGTCTTGGCTGTCTCGCGTTTGACTAGCAAGCCTGTTATGGTACAAAAACGCAAGTTAACACATGGCCGCAGAATTTCTGTAACCGCTCTGCAGATGTCGTGCTAACAACGGCAAAAATATTCATCAAAAGCCGGAGTTTTGTTGAAAGCGATATTAACACTGGAGAGATGTTTATCCGTAACATTCCTGCACATAGCAAAGTGTCCAACATTATCTTGCAACGCAGAAAACCTTTCATGTATAAACAGAGTTATTTACATTTACAGAAAAAAGAATAATGTATACAATCTGTATCATCATGTTAGAACTCAGTAAAAAATACAAATCAGGAAGCGCGGCAGAAATAATCCGGGATGCTATATTATCCGGCGAAATTTCCGGCGAGATAGGCCAGAAGGAATTTGCCGAAAGTCTCGGAATTTCACGCATACCAATTCGCGAAGCACTAATCAGCCTACAATATCACGGCTTAATCGAAAAAATGACAAACCAGCATGTGAGGACAATATTCCCTGACGACAAAGCAATACGGGAAATGTTCTCTGATATGTCATTGCTTGAAATTGAGACCTTGAAGACTCTTGCGCCCGGAAAAATTCAGCACCTTTCATCTTTGAGCCAGTTAGAATTTCACAGGGAGCTTTACACTAATGCTTATTCACCGTTACGTAAAACATATCTCAGAATCATAACGGAAACTTACATAGCGTTTATCCTTGAACATTCTGACGGCGCAAAAATTTCACCAGTCATTGAGAATCTGAAGCACTCGCTTGATGATATGAGTATATTGCGAGCAGGTTATGCGGTATATGCTGAAGTCTTAGCGTCAGAATTTATACGTATACGGAACGACAACAGGAGGAAGAATCATGCTGAACCTTAAACCAGTAAAATTAATGCCAGTCCGTGAGCAGGCAGCTTCATCAATCCGCGAGGCAATAATAACACGCAGCCTTCAGCCCGGCGAAACTCTGAACCTTGAAGCCACGGCAAAGGCACTCGGAATTTCTGCTACTCCTGTGCGTGAGGCGTTCCAGATTTTAGCGCGGGATGGATTAATTGAGCTTGCGCAGAATCGTGCAGCGGTGGTAATCGGATTCACAGAGAAAAATATACGCGACAATTACGAGATAATAGCGGCTCTTGAGTCTGGAGTATGTCGGTTAATTTGCGAGAAAGAGTCCCCACTTGAAGGAGTCGAATACTGCATAATGAGTGAGCGCAACATTCTGGAGACATACCCGGAAAAATACCCGGACTACAATAAATCATTCCACTATGAAATCTGGTTTTCAGCCGGGAATATGAAAATGCTAAACATGCTTTCAAGATTATGGGACTGGCTCCCGTCAGAACTGAAGACAATACGCACTGAACATTTCCAGACCTCTCACGCTGAACACGAAAATATATTCTGGAAGTTACTCCAGCGCGACTCACAAGGAGCATACGAGGCAATGCACGCGCATATAATCCGCCACATGAATGACATTCTCACGAGATACGAATAACATTTAACGCCCTGAAATTTTTTCCGTAAAGCCTCTTGACATTTTGATGATTAATATTTATCTTTAAAATCAATTCACAATAATCAATTCACAAATACATTAATTCAAAGCACCAACACACAATTTAT
Organism: uncultured Fretibacterium sp.; assembly: GCA_937892105.1. The sequence goes on from CALAUZ010000151.1 coordinate 3,040, forward strand.
CAAAGAGGGTTCTATTTTGAGTCCGGCGACAATTACCTTGTGTTTTCTCGCGTTCGCCATCATCATGTTCGTAACCGAGAAGCTTCCTCTCGGATTAACGGCCATGATTGTTTGTGTCGGCTTGGCTGTTACAGGAGTACTCGACATGAAGACAGCATTCTCCGGCTTCGTCGACAGCAATGTTATTCTTTTCGTGGCAATGTTCATTGTTGGAGGGGCATTATTCGAGACGGGAATGGCAAATGAAATCGGCGGCATCGTAACAAAATTTGCAAGCTCCGAAAGAATGCTCATCGTTGCGATTATGACAATCGTAGGTCTTATGAGTGGCGTTTTGTCCAACACTGGAACAGCAGCTGTATTGATTCCCGTTGTAATAGGCATAGCGGCTAAGTCAGGCTTCAAACGCTCAAGGCTTCTTATGCCCTTAGTGTTTGCGGCGGCTATGGGCGGAAATCTCTCAATGATAGGTGCACCCGGAAATCTCATTGCGCAGTCCACACTGACAAAAGCAGGTCTTGAGGGATTCGGGTTCTTTGAGTATGCGATTGTAGGACTTCCGATTTTATTAGTGGGAATAATTTTCTACGCGACAATAGGCTTTTACCTCCTGCCTAACCACGCTCCAAAAGGTGAAGGAGTTTTTGACACGCAAAAAGATTTTTCCGCAGTCCCTCAGTGGAAGAAAAATTTATCGCTCATAATCCTCGTGGTGACTCTTCTCGGAATGATATTCGAGAAACAGATTCATATCTCACTCAGCATTACTGGCTGTATCGGCGCAATACTCCTCATTGTTTGACCTCAAAACGATATTCCTTTTCGGCGGAACTCTCTCACTAGCAGCAGCACTCGATAAAACAGGGGCGGGCAAACTCATAGCTGAGACCGTCATAGGCACGTTAGGTGAAAATCCTTCACCGACTATGTTCACGTTTGTGGTGTTCATACTCTGCTGTGTCATGACAAACTTTATGAGCAACACAGCTACAACCGCTCTAATGGCTCCGATATGCCTGTCAATAGCTCAAGGCATGAACGCTGATTCCAGAGCCGTATTGATGGCCTGCGTAATTGGTGGCTCATGTGCATATGCGACTCCAATCGGAATGCCCGCAAACACAATGGTTGTAGGAGCAGGGGATTATACATTCATGGATTACGTGAAAGCAGGACTGCCCTTAATCGTAATCGCAACAATCGTAAGCATGATATTACTGCCGATAGCTTTTCCGTTCTTCCCGGCGGCGTAACATAAATCATTTCAAGGGGGTAAACATTTTATGACACAGGTTGAGAAGATGACCGACATTATCGCCAAATTTGTCGGCCATACCGCAAAGAAGTTGCCTGATGACGTTATCGCAAAACTTCAGGAACTCCGCGCAAAGGAAGACAGCCCGATGGCAAAAGTGATTTACGATACGATGTTCAGGAATCAGGAACTCGCCGTAAAACTCGACAGACCTTCATGCCAGGACACAGGAGTATTGCAGTTCTGGGTTAAGTGCGGAACGAAATTCCCTCTCATTGATGACCTTGAAGCATTGCTCAAAGAGGCAGTAATCAAAGCAACATTTGAGACTCCGTTACGTCATAATTCAGTTGAGACATTTGACGAGTACAACACGGGCAAGAACGTAGGCAAAGGAACTCCTACAGTATTTTGGGACATAGTGCCTCACTCCGACAAGTGCGAAATTTACACGTACATGGCCGGCGGCGGCTGCACGCTGCCCGGTCACGCTATGGTATTAATGCCCGGCGAGGGCTACGAGG
>CALAUZ010000152.1 GCA_937892105.1 uncultured Fretibacterium sp.
AGCACAAATAGTAGCTGCGGTTATCCAGAGCGGTAAAATGCTCACTCTTGATGTTCGTGAAGTATCTACTTATTATTCCGCTATGTATGAGCACATTCGCAATCTGGATAATCCATCATCTTATTCACAAAAATCAGCTAGTCATTAATAGAAGTTGAACAACAGCGGGCAGTATCTGGATTTCACTATTCCACCTATTGCCCGTATCCGCAGATACCCTATGTACAAAATTTAGCAAATCTTTCTTTAGGGTCGCTTTTTCTTCCTCTGTTAATTCTAATATTGGCATATTCTCACTTCCTTTCTTGAAATAAGTACTCCTCTGCTCTGGCGGAAACAGAGGAGCGGATGACAAAACAATGAAGCTCTGATGCTGGGTCTCATCAGTAGGTGCTTTACACCTAGACGTGAGGATTTGCCCCCACGTTTCGACCTCGCTCTCTGTTACAATATGTTTACCTAGAACCTTATATAGAAAGGAGGCGAGTAAAAATGTCTAAATATACCTTAGTTGTTGACTACCTGAAGGCTTTCGAGCAAACACTTGACGATAATCACGAAGTTTGGCTCAAAATGCCTGGCTACAATGGGTCTTTCTTGCTGTTGGAAACTATGACATGCAAAGATGAGTTCATCGCTTTTGAGTTAATGTCAGATACAGCAGAAATCTTTTCCGTTATACAGAGTTACTCACAGTTGAATTTTTCTGTATTTTCTAAACTCAAACGCAACCCTAGCGAACCAAAAAAACGGATAGGCTTCAAGAACTAGTTCCATCTGAAAGTAACTTTTGTTCTTCTTCAAGCCAGGGGCTATGACTTAGGATTTTCTTTTTGTAAAGTTCCTGTAAAACTGATAACAGCTCTTGGCTCACTTTCATAATATATTCCTTACTGTCTTCGCCAAAGTAACTGTCATCTCCAAATCGTATATTCCAACTGAAACACTTATCAGCATTCTCAATTTCTATCTTAAAATTAGGAGACATCGTATATTCCTTTCTTTATAATTTGGTCTCATCAGTTTGGGCCTTACAAGCGTTTCGACATTATCTCTCTTGCGCTTCCATGAGAGAAATTAATGGAAATTGCTCAGACATTAATTCATCAGTTAAATGCTTCATTCCCTGTGGCGTTATTACTGTTATCGTGTTGAAGTTCCCGCTTATTTCCACATTCAGCAATCCGGCTTCTAGGGCTTTCTGCGTAGGTTTATTCCATTGACGGCCTTTCCTTGAACATAGCAATTTCTTATCTCTACAATGCTTGAAAAGCCTATTCTGACCTATCGCTATACCCCGCTGACAGAGAAAACTTGCCGCATCTTTGAACGATATTGCTCCTTGATTAGCCAGCATTACGTGCCCAAAAACTGAATACGGGTGCTCTCGGTTCAATCGTTTCTCCATTTCGGATACCTTTTGCTCAAGGTTCGTACATTTCTCTACCATTTGCCTAAAAAGCTCTGGGTTATTCTCATACGCTTCGGCGGCTTCCTTCGATAAGTACATTCCTGAACGATATATCTGAGGCAATACCTCTGACGTTATCCAGTGCTTGAATTTTCGGGCTGTTGGCAATTTACTCGATAAGATAAGGCTATATAAACCGCTCTCGTTTATTAACACTGGAGCTGTTCCATTGACGGTGAACGTTTCGTTCACCCCTTTATCTTCGGCATCAACATGGTCGCGCACTGCTTTCTGCGGATTGCTATACCCAAGTACAGTCGCTACATCTTTCCCGTAGAACCATGCTACGCCGTCTATCTCCACTGTCCTGATTGACGCTCCTTCGTAGTCGAAGATTCGTAATTCTTTACTCATCTTCGGCCTTCTTTCCTTCTACTCGCTCCCAGAATTTCCAGCCCTTCGCTTCCAATTCATTCAAGCCGTCTTCATCTATCGAAAAACTGGCTAAGTAGTCCAGGATTTCCAATATCCATTCGTACATTTCAGGGGCTAAGGCTCTTAGTTGGACTTCACGTTCATCTTCGTCCTCGTCTATTACGTCTACGAACATTCCGCAGAATTTCGACATCTTCACGTCTCCAAAGATTTCGGGATACTGTGAGCATACTACATATGCTTTACCTATACGTGCCGCTGTTGCTTCGTCTACTGGTTCTCGTGTCTTCATTTCTTGAGTCTCCTTTCTGACTATCTGACGGGATGGTCTCGTCAGTACGAGCTTCACTCGCAGACAGGGCTAATACTGCACCCTGTTTCGACCTGTGTCCCAGCTTTGAAAATACAACCGCCCACGCTGGGCTGGACGGAGGGCTGATACTTCTATTCGTTGTGCCTTTTATGAATTTGGAGGTCTTGAGGTCTTCATCCTCATGTAGTCTCAATTGTCCAGTGATTGTTTGTCAATGTGCCAGAGTTTTGCTCTCTTTTTATCTACTTAATCTCCCTAGTCTTTTACATAAAAAAAGTCATTGGGAGTTCGGTATGTCATATATGCCAATTCAGCAATAATTTCAGGTTTAATGCCTCTCTTGCCGTGCAGAATACGCCAAACAGTGCTATAGTTTACTCCTAGCCTTTGGGCTATTTCCTGCATAGATAAACCAGTTTCTTCAATAGCTTGGTTAATATTTTTCAAGAGAAGTTCATTAAGTCCTTTACCATTAGGCTTAATATCGTTTCACCTCTCTTTGACGTTATGACTAAATTATAATGACAATTCAACATAAATCAATAAGTATAATACACTATTAAAACATAAGTATCTGCTGAAATGTCATAAAATTTTTATTGCCATTATGGCATAATATATATTATTAAAAGGAGTGATGAAAATGGGAGTTCAATCATCGAATATATTCACACAAAGGGTTAATGATTTAATGAAACAACGTTTCCTTACAAAAAAAGATATGGCGCAAAGGCTTAATGTAGATTATTCAACTTTCTGGAGAAAGTTAAATGGGCAACGAAATGTTGACATGATTTTACTAAAACAAATAGCAGATATATTAGGCACTTCAACTGCCTATCTTATGGGAGAAACTGATAAACCAGAACGTACACCTGTACCGCCTTCACCTTGTATCTCTGAAAATGTAAAAAGGCCGTTGAGTTTTGCTTATTGGGGCGGGATAGTCGATAACACGCGTAATATAGTACAAAGCGGGGACAAGGAAGCAATAGATTATGTATCACAAATGCTGAAGAAGGCTATGTCCCTACTAATTACAGAGCCAGAGACAAACACAACAACTCCATCTATGTTGGTTAAATCATCAGTCGCTAATATGCCTTTTATTGTAGGCGACCATAATGAAAGTAATTTGACTTTAACACCAGCATAAGGGTTATGCCTACAATTATTATTTAGTATTTTTTCTTTTTGTTTGTTGTTGAACTCTTCGATTAAGGAGTATAAATCTTGAAAAAATCTAGTATATTTCTTTGCTTTATATTTATAACGTTATTGTTAGGCTTTATAGCATATGGAGAAGACAGGTATGAGTACGTATGCAAAGGCGTAAATGAAAGTATGTTTTACCTTGATAAGTCTTCTATTACGCGTACTAATACTCCGAATGTTTTTAGGTGCTGGTATAAAGATGTAGTATCTGATTTAGAAAGGCAACACTATATAAAACACTATACAGCTTCAAGAAGTAATAGCAACATAAAAAGAAAACTACATCAACTTTCTTATGTTATGTATTGTTTTGAAATAAATCTTGAGCAGAACACATATAAAGGCATTGAAGAATATACATATGACCTTAGTGGACATCTTATATATAAAGGAGCTTCTTCCCAAAATGTTTGGGAAAAAATACCTCAAAATAGTGTTATGGCAAGTATGCGAGATGCTATAAAACGCACGATTGAAAACAATAACATCTCAAATCCAGATGGTAAAGCCGCAACCATACTCTTAGTAACTCTACTTATAGGAGCTATGATAAGTTATGCTACGGTGCTGTTATACGACTCATTTGTTTCTGATAAGTCGTCAGATAATCATGTTTACTCCG
>CALAUZ010000153.1 GCA_937892105.1 uncultured Fretibacterium sp.
ATGGCGACAAGGGGAAGGAAGCCGAAGCCGACAGCAATCAAGAGACTGGAGGGCAATCCCGGAAAGAGACCGCTGAACATATATGAGCCCAAGCCTCGAAAGAAAGCCCCGCCTAGATACATACAGCAAGTGCCGCATGAAATGGATGAATTGTTAGATGAATAGGCCGTTAGATTACCCGAAGCTGAACAAGTACAAGCCCTCGCGGTTTATGTTGCCGTCAAGCCATTATGATGATTCGAAAGCGGACAGGGCAATGCGTTTCATAGAAATGCTACCGCACACAAAAGGAGAATGGGAAGGAAAAACGTTCTGGCTATTGCCGTGGCAGAAAAAGTGTATCCGAGACATATTCGGGATAGTGAAAGTAGTATTTACTATACATAAAACCATCTTTAAATTTTAGCTAGAGTGATATAGGTTAAAGTTTATTAATTATATAATATTTAGAAATATAGTCGCACATAAACTTAATAGGGAAGATAGGTATAAGACAATTTTAAGCAGTAACAGTTTTTTTTCACATTGATAAAATATTTTAGCAAAAGGAAGTACGCTGAATTATTCATGAGAGGAAAAATCTATATGAATTATTTAGGGTATTTTTGGGATTCGTTGAACGTGTATGAAGAACAGCATGATTTTCACGAAGGTATTGTTCTTGCTACAAATCGCTTATATGCTAATAATGTTTTAGGAAATAGTTTTTTAAGAGAATATGTAGTAAATGATCCCATGTTCAGAGCAGAAGGATATAAATATTGCAATGTCGCTTGTTTCTCGAGTAGACATTAAGGCTTTTCCAACTCAGAATCAAAATATACTGTTGCATTGGCAAGAGTACGCAAATATGAAGGAATTATGAGGAAAAACACACATCTTTTCAGGCTGTTTTTGCTGGTTACTTTTCTGTTATTCTTTATGCTGATAGTAGTTCCGTCTGGAGCATCTGTTCAAGTCAATAATATAAAGCAAACTCTGACAGAACAGCTTAAAGAATCTTCAGACACAGATGAAATACTCAAAGAGCTTCAGAATGCGGAGGGATTAATCTATCGGTCAGGCAACAGGGGTAGGGGTGTGCGTGAATTTCAGAATTTATTGCTCAGTTACGGATATTCAATATGAAAAATCAGATGGCACATATGGTAACAAGACAGCTACGGCAGTGAGTGAATTTCAGTCAGCAAATAATCTCACTGTTACGGGCAAAGCTGATTTGATTACGCAGTTTCTCCTTGTGATACGCAACAGTTCTTTCACACAGAAGGACAGCATATATATTGCTCAGGAAAAGAACTATGCTGTAATAATCTGGCCGGGCAAAGGCACGTATTATTTCGATGGTACTAATATTACAGGCGTATTATCACAATCGGCTCATTAATGGTTGTGCTTGCATGTATTCTCGGTGAACAAGACGCTTTGCCGGATACAGGAGTCATTCGAGCCATTTCAGCAGCAATCATTCGAGCCATGCCAGTCATGCTAAGTATGCCACATGCTTTGAGCCTGAACGCAATACGCCCGAACATGACGAGGCAGAATCAAATTCAAGCTGGCGTGATGACCAGAGTCATATATTCGCGAGCTGGTCTGAAGACTGAAGCATGACTCCCGCTTATCTGGCACTGGTTCTGCTCGTTGCCGTGCTTGGAGCGTTTACAGATATTTTCTCAGGCCGTGTAAAGAACATTCACTTGATTATCGCCTTCGTGTTATGGACTGTGCTTGCTGTGAGTGAAGCATTCTTTCGTCTTTCGTCATTCGTAAATATATTCCCGCTCGCGCTGAATGTGATATTATCTGTAATAACAGCAGTCATATTTTACCTGACAGACTGGTAATGACTCTTTCACGCAAGACTGACGCAAAAATAAATCTCCGTCCAAATTTCAGCCTAAAACATTATGTTTCGATTCTGTTAAATGCCGGATAATAAGCCGTGAATATTCTGCTTAACACATATGCACCTGAATTTTTCCATGCCAATCAAATTTTATGCGTATTATGTTCAGCCGTATTGATACTCATTCTCCAGACGAAAGCCAACACAGCACGAAAAATAATCGGCCTCGTTGGACTGATATATATTCTGTGTTTGTCTGCCTCATGGCCGAATACTTTTGCTGGGCTTGCATTGAGTCTCGTTATCGCTTCAGCAATAGAATTTATCAGCAGTCGAGTCCGCGCAAATACATAGTGATTTCCTTGATGATTTCTGCAGGGTCAGGCCGTATAAAACTTTGCTGGGACTGGACAACCATTACAGAGCCGGAGAACATATTAAGATTAGCACCGTAATAAAGTCTGGTGTAGCTACAATGAATTATGGCCTTTCGTGCGTGAGGCTGCGTATACCCTTCTGATGAAACGCGTTGAAACTGAGCTGTATAATTACCCGTTGTGTATTGTAAACAAAAACCTTCAGCCCGTTTACAGAAGAAGCATAACGCCGTCAAAAATTGAGTACCTTACCGAATGTGAAAATTGCAGGAGAAAAAACGAATGCGGAGGATTTTTCCGCACCACAAAAATTATGCATAATATTGACGTTAGGCCGTATTAGTTAGGGAGGCGCAATGTATTCATCAGCTTATTACAACTGGACAGAATTTAACGGACAATTCCTATTGACAAATGACACAGGCAAATAAGGCTATCAATCTTGCTGTACAATCTCCCGTATCACACATTATGATTGAATTTCAGGGTGGATAACATACAAAGAACCCTGAAGCCCTGCGATTTACAATACCATATGCCCGGAAAGTTTTTGCCGAACATGGGAAAAATGTTGATTTTGCGATTGTAAGCAACATGACGAATATTGACACTGAATTATTGCGATGGCTTACTGAACAGGACGTGAATATTTCAACATCGCTTAACGGCAATAGAATTGTTCACGAATACAACCGCCCGTTAGCCGTGAACAGTTCCAGCTATGACGCGTGGCACAAAGGAATATCGGTATACAGGGAAATTTGCCGGGAATTTTGTCCTATCGTGAATTACGGCCTAGAAGGTGATTTGATTCAACGTGAAACCGACATCAATACTCAGGAAAACAATCCTCTTACGAGCGTTTCAATTTGGGGA
>CALAUZ010000154.1 GCA_937892105.1 uncultured Fretibacterium sp.
GTGCAGGGTTGCCTGTCGCAGTTCCGCCGTCAAGTTCGCAGCTTATCGTGTACGTTGTCAGGGTGAGCGTCCCAGTAACCTCAACATCATTTTCAGGCATAATGAATGTATTTCCATCAATTGCCACATCGTTCACCTTGAAGACTCCCGTATAACCTGCCGGAGCTGACAGCGTTACAGTCTCGCCGGGTACTGCCCGTGTTTTGTCGGCTGTTATACCCGTACCTGAAAGTGTTACTGCATACGTCTTCGCCCTCAGTGTTTTTCCGGCAAGCCCAGAAGTGTCAGAAATTTCCCCGCTGTATTCGTTCGTTCCGTCAGTGAGAGTACAGCCATCAATGACCGTAAGCGTGTCCGTCTCGCGGTTCTTCTTGTACATGGCCGCAATGATGAAGCTGTCTGAGTCAGTGAAGCCGATGTTTATCGGGTAGCCTTCTGCTGTGGCAATACCCTTAGTGTTGGCAGTAATCTGCCCGCCCGTTATGGTTAGTGCGTTATTGCTCTCGCCGTTGCATTGAATGTCACAATCGTATTGAGTTTTGTTGGTTGCAGCTGCCGTAACTATTCCGCCGCTTATGGCCAGTGCATTTTCGGCAAACAGTCCGTAATAAAGTCCCGTTGCGTTTACAGTTCCGCCGCTTATGGTCAAGTTGTTCGTTGAGATGCCGCTACTAGTCGTCCCTGTTGCAGTGATTGTCCCGCCGCTTATGGTCACGAAGCTATCACTATTACCGGAAGTAGTGTATAAAGCAAAGTTTTTTGCTGAGAGAGTTACTGTGCCTCCCGTCTGAGTGTATGAGGCTATATCTGAGATTGCCCTTCCCAGACTGCTTCCTACTATAAGTGAGCCTTCTCCGCTGACAGTGAGTGAGCCTAAGTCGTTGCAGCCGTCAATTCCGTAAGTGTTAGATTGGGTTATATTCACTGACATTGTCGCGCCTTCTGAGAGAATGAGTTTTACGTTCCCTGCGAGCCTGACTGTCTGGGTAAATGTGATGTCTTTGTTCACAACGTAATATCCGCCTGAAAGAGGGGCTGTTTCGTTGCCAGTGAGTTCTATGGGAGACTCTAATGTTCCCCCTGCCAGTCCTTGTTCGATTGTAGCAGTAATAACGGTTATAGCTATTGAGGTTATGCTCTCGTCGTCAGGAACTGTGAACGTTACTGTGTTTCCGTTGAAATCAACGTTGGAGAAGAATAATTCAACGACATCATTACTTTTTTGCATTTCCGCTCTCACTTGCAGTTCCAGAAATACATAGCCCTCATCAGGTGTTAAAGTGATGGTAACTGTTTCACCTTTTGCGGCTTCTTGCGGGGTAACAGAATACGTCCCGTGTTCTGTGAAGTTGGAATTATCATCGAAAGCTATGGTGATTGGGATTTTGTCGCCGTCCGCCCATGCTATCCCCCAATAACTCCAACTCCCAGCGAGAATAACAAGAGCCATTGCGAAAATTAACGCGGCATATTGCATGAACCGTGAGAAGCCAGTGCGTGAAGTGCGATAGGTGATGAGTGAGGCAGTGTCAGGATTTCTCATCGTTGAGTCAGTCCTTTCCGTGAGATTTTCCAATGAGAAGATTATTGCATAGTTTTGGGGAGTGTTTCAACGGGGGTAGAGTGCCATTCACGAAAAATTGATACCATTCACGAAAGATTGTCCCTAAAGAGGCAAAGTTTGACAGAAAATTTTGACGGTGCTATATTCCGTAAAATTTTTCACCGTAACGAAAGAAGGAATGTATACAATATGAACGGTTTAACTCTCGTGGGAATTGCAGTAGTCGTTCTCGTCCTGGCATACCTGCTCTATGGCCGCTGGCTCGTGAAAACATGGGGCATTGACGAGACCGCAAAAACTCCCGCATACCGTTTCGAGGACGGACAGGATTACGTTCCTGCCTCACGCTTCACAGTATTCTCCCATCAGTTCAACTCAATCACAGGTGCAGGCCCTGTAACAGGCCCGATAATTGCGGCAATGTTCGGGTGGCTTCCTGCGTTTTTGTGGCTGCTTGTCGGGGGAGTATTCTTTGGAGCGGTTCAGGATTTCACGGCGTTATATGCTTCCGTCAAGAACGAGGGAAAGTCTATGGGTCTCATCATTGAGCGTTACATCGGCAAGACGGGGCGTAAACTCTTTCTCATGTTCTGCTGGTTATTCACGCTTCTGGTAATCGCGGCATTTGCAGACATTCTTGCGGGAACGTTCAACGGTTTCACGAAGGACGGCGGGCAGAATGTACCAGGTGCGGCGGCGGCTTCAATCTCAATGATATACATCTTCGTTGCAATGGTCTTCGGAGTGTTCATGAAGTTCTACAAGGGCGGCGAACTCTCAAAGTTCATTGTTGGAGTTGTTCTTGTTGTTGCGATGTTATGGGCAGGTATTGCCAACCCGTTATACTACAATGCGCAGACGTGGCGTTATGTTGTATTTGCGTACTGTTTTGTCGCGTCAGTACTGCCCATGTGGCTGTTGAAGCACCCCCGCGATTATTTGAGCGTTTTCCTGCTTCTGGGAATGATATTCGGAGGTGCGATAGGAATAATCGTTGCGAACCCGGAAATTCAGATGCCGATGTTTGTGGGTTGGACGGTAAAGAACCAGCCGTTGTTCCCAATACTGTTCATCACGATAGCATGTGGAGCTGTCTCGGGATTTCACAGCCTGGTATCTTCTGGTACATCGTCAAAATCAATCTCCAATGAGCGCGACATGCTGACGGTTGGCTATGGAGCAATGCTGGTTGAGACACTGCTGGGTGTTGTATCACTTGTTATTGCGTGTTCAGCGGCACAGGGCGGCGGACTTCCTACGGGTACACCGTTCCAGATTTTCGGGAATGCAGTTGGCGGTTTCTTCACAATGTTCGGACTTCCGGTTCATATTTCGACATGCATAATCATGATGTGCGTATCGGCACTTGCAATGACGACGATAGACGCTGTAACCCGTATCGGCAGAATGTCATGGCAGGAGTTTTTTGCGCCTTCAGAAGGAGAGGAACAGGGTATACTTGTGAAGTTCATAACGAACAGCTATGTTGCTACGGTTATCACGCTGGTACTGGCGTATGCTTTATGCCTTGCGGGGTATGCGAGCATATGGCCGTTGTTCGGAGCTGCCAACCAGCTTCTATCGGCATTGGTGCTGACGGCTCTTGCGGTATTCCTGAGAGTTACGGGGCGCAAAGGGTGGGTGTTGTATGTACCGATGACGTTTATGTTTGTGGTTACGATGACGGCACTTGTTATCAGCGTCTACAACATTGTCCTGAAACTTGGAGCAGGAAACTTTGTGTTCATGGTTGACGGATTACAGCTGATTATCGCGTTGGCACTTATGACGCTTGCGGTGCTTGTGGTCTCGAACTGCTGGAAGGAATTGTTCTCCGCAAAGATAAGGGATAACACAGCTACAGCCCACTAAAAATAATATTAACCCTCCCCAACGAAACATCAGGGAGGGTGTTTTATGGCCGTTTAAGATTTCGAGTCGGGTGATTTCGTTGCGGCAACAAGAAGAAGCACAATGAATATCCCCTGTATCAGCCTCTGTCCTCCAATACTTATTCTTGCGGCATTAAGGAACGTTGACATCAGCGTCATCATGAACGCACCGATACACACAGCGATGATGTTAGACTTTCCGCCGGCAGCATTAGTCCCGCCAACAAAACATGCGGCAATCGAGGGCAGAAAATATGTTGTGCCTAAATCCTGGTTCGCTCCCCCGCAATATGCAACATTCAGCGCACCCGCAAGACCGCATAACGCTCCATTAATCACGAATGCTGTAATCACCGTCCTGTTCACGCTTATTCCCGCAAGACGCGCCGCATCTCGTTTCTGTCCCACAGCGTGAAGGTTCATTCCGTATTTTGTCCGGTACAGAACAAACCACAGGACCACCGCTATAATCAGCACGGTTAATGTCATCATGTTCAGGCCGAAAATGTCCGAGTTCGTGAAGTCAACGAATGAAGCATTCGGGGAATTTGCAAACTTGTTGGAGACCAGCAGAATTATCGTGTAATACAGATAGCCGGTCGCCATTGTCGTAATCATGGCGTGAATGTTAAGGAAAACGTTTATCCCCGCGTTCACAAGTCCGCAAAGCATTCCAGTGATTATCGCACCGGAAAGCCCAAGAATGATACTGTGCCTCATAAGTTCACATGAAACATAGGCCGTCAATGTCAGAATGTATTTCTGCGAGATGTCTATTGCACCGTTACCGCTTGTTACGACTATCATCTGCGCCATTCCAAGAAGCATGGCAAAAACACACAGCTTCAGTCCGGAAGTTATAACGCGCATGTTCACGTTCCCGGAGACAAAGCATATCAGCACGTAGAGTATTATGCTTCCGGCAAGAGGCCACATTACAGGGCTTGTGATAATATCCTTCAGGCTCTTCCTCATTATGCCTCACGCTCCCTTCTGCGCATTATGAATTTCAGGGCAAGCACCGAGATTAATATCATGCCTATGATTGCGGTCTGATAGTTTGAGTTCATCTTCATGGCCGTCAAAAGCGAGTTAATCAGGTTCATAACAACCGCCGCCATTACAACCCCCAAAGGTACCGGCACTCCTCCCAACATCTCACAGCCTCCAAGTATAACCGTAGCAATCGACATCATGTTATAGTTCACCGAACTGTTAGCGTCAGCACCATTGCAGGTTGACGTGTAGGCCATTCCGGCAAGGACAACAAAAAGTCCCGCCAATGCATAAGCCGTAACCTTCGCGGTCAAACAGCTCCACCCCGAACGCCCCACAGATTGAACATTGTTGCCTATTCCCCTGAGAATTACGCCGTATCTGCACCGGTATAGTACGTACCAGCATATTATTCCTGAGACAGCCGCAATGATTATCGGGAACGGCACGAAAGGAGACCTGTACTTCAGGAAGTCAGCTATCCATTTCGGGCAAGAACCGCCGGGTGTCGGGCAGACCATCAACGCCAGTCCATACCACACAAACTGCGCTCCCATCGTAACGACAATCGCGGGTATTCTTCGTGTCTGGATCAGTGCCGCCATCGCCATATATGACGCTATGAACAGGATTAACCCGCCAAGTCCCAGCCATATATTACCAGTAAGCCATATAGCAGTTATACAGTTCACGAGGCCAATGGAGTAACCGTTGCCCATGTCAACATCACCGCACATCACTATGAACATCTGCCCTAATGCCGCGAATACAAGAGGAAGTGTCGAACTCATCTTCATTCTGAGACCGAGATACGTCATTAAACGCGGGTTTATTGCAACGTTTGCGGCGAAAATCAGTATCAGCGTTACGAATGGCAGCATCCATGGGGCTGACATGAGGCGGCTGAATACACCCCTGCTTTTCTCCTGAATATTCTTTCTTCCAGTATCAATGAATGAGGCAGCAACTATCTCCGGCACTGTTATATTCTCACCCTTCAGCTCGCGGGTAATCTGGCCGTCCCTCATGACGTAAACGCGGTCGCAAATCTCCATTTCCCTGTCTTCTGTCGAGTAAAGTATCACGGATTTCCCCATGTCTCTTACTTCTTCGAGAAGGCGATAGATGTCCTGTTTCGTGCCAATGTCAACGCCTGCTGTAGGGTCATTCAGTATGATTATGTCGGCTTCAGACGCAATACCCCTCGCAATTAAAGCCTTCTGCTGGTTTCCGCCTGACAGCGACATTATGTTGCTCTTTATGCCTTCTGCCCTGAATTTGAGTTTGTCATACCAGTATTGCGCTGAGTTATCCGCTTTCTTGTTGTCAATTAGGATTTTCCCCTTCACCCTGTCAAGGTTTGCAATGAGAATGTTGTCCCTTATGTGCCAGAAATGAAACACTCCCTCGCGTGCCCTGTCTCCAGAAATATAAGCTATATCACCGTTAAGCTGTATTTCAGGCCGTCCCTTCTTTCTCGCTGAATACACAGCCTGCAGCAACTCCTGCTGACCTGAGCCGGCAAGCCCCGAAATCCCTATAATCTCGCCTTTCTTCAGAGTAATATTGATATCACGGAGCTGCTTAGTGTTAAGACCGGTAATCTTCAACATGTCAGGGTTTGCGGACAAGTCGCGGAAGTTTCTTGCATTAGCGGCGGAAGTACCTCCCATCGCAGAAACTATTTCCTCCTGCGTAACTTCATCGGCGTAAAATTCCCCGTTATTGTGTCCGTTGCTGAGGAGAATTATGCGGTCAGATACCTTCTTTATCTCGTCCAGTTTGTGAGAGATGTATATAACCGCTATACCCTTTGCGCTGAGTTCATGAACAATATTATGGAGCTGTCCTGCCTTGTCCGATGATAACGCGCTTGTAGGTTCATCGAGGATTAACAGCTTGAGATTGTCGGACATTAGTGTCTTGCAGATTTCGACTTCCTGAGTTGTACAATCATGTTGAATATTAA
>CALAUZ010000155.1 GCA_937892105.1 uncultured Fretibacterium sp.
ATAATCTGCTCATGCAGTTACAAGCGGACATTCTCGGAACTGAGGTAGTGCGTCCTGTGGTGAACGAGACAACGGCACTCGGAGCGGCTTATGCGGCAGGATTAGCTACAGGCTTCTGGAAGGACGAGGGAGATATTCGCGCAAACTGGGCGCAGGACAGGAAGTTTACACCGGAGCTTGCTGCTGATGAGCGCGAGAAAGCCTATGCTGGCTGGCAGAAGGCAATCGAGAAGTCAAGAGCTTGGACGGACTAGAGCACAGATAACGCATAAACGCATAAATTTATGGCAGCCTCGTGGTAAAAAGCGGGGCTGTCATTGTAAAAGGGGGAATAAACTTTCATGAACTATGACATTGTGATAATAGGTTCAGGCATTACAGGAGCGTCAATTGCGAGGGAACTATCACGTTACAAGCTCAGAATAGCCGTAATCGACAAGGCCAGCGAACTTCCTGCGGGTGCTTCACGTGCAAACAGCTCAATGATACATGGAGGGTTTGACGACAAGCCCGGAACAGTTAAGGCGAAATTCTGCGTTCCAGGAAACAAGATGTGGCACAAGCTGAAAGATGAAATTGATGTACATCTCGACGAATGCGGATCTTACGTCTGCGCTTTCAATGACGGTGAAGTGAAACATCTTGAGCTTCTTCTGGAACAGGGAAAGTCTAATGGTTGTCCAGGAGTTGAGATAATTTCAGGCGAAAAGTTACGGGAGAAAGAACCCAATACATCACCGGAAATCGTAGCGGCTTTATGGTCTCCTGATGCTGGAATAATCAACAACTTCGAGGCTGTAAACGCAATGATTGAGAGCGCGGAAATAAATGGGGCAAAATTATTCCTTGAAACAGTTGCAACAGGTTTATTGCTAGATGACGCTGGCAATGTCAGGGGTATCACCGCCAACAAAGGAGAGTTTCTCGCTCCAGTAGTGATTAATGCAGGCGGAGTACATTCGGGCGAAATAGCGTCATGGGCAGGCGATAACAGCTTCAAAATTATCCCGACGAAGGGCGAATATTTCCTTTTAGACCGCACAACGGGTGGATTGCTTCACAGCTTCCTATTCTCTTGTCCCTCAAAGGCAGGCAAGGGAATAACGGTTTTGCGCACTGCCGAAGGAAACCTCATGGCCGGCCCAACAGCAACAGAGCAGGAAGACCCCGAAGACAGATCAACAACTCCCGAAGGCCTGGCCGAAGTTCTGAAGGGTGCGAGAAGGTTAGTGCCTAATTTCCCTGTGAACATGAACATAACAACATTTGCAGGTGTCAGAGCAAACACGGAGTCAGGCGATTTCGAGATTTCCGCATTAAAGTCCCCTCGCGGTTTTGTGAACGCGGCAGGGATAAAGTCTCCTGGTTTCACGTCAGCACCGGCGATAGCAGAGTACATAGCTGACCTAATAAAGGAAGAATTATCAGACAGAGTAACATTAGCCCCCAACGACAAATTCATTCCCGAACGCCGTAACATTCCCCGCTTCCTGTATATGGATATGGACGCAAGGAAGAAACTTTCGCATGAAGATCCGGCATATTCACAGATAGTGTGCAGGTGTGAGACTGTAACGGAAGGTCAGGTTATCGAGGCAATACGACGGGGAGCGAGAACAATCACGGCCGTAAAGATGATGACACGTGCAGGAACAGGGCGTTGTCAGGGAGGTTTCTGCTGTCCTAGAGTTGCGGAAATATTGTCGCGTGAACTTGGCATTCCTCTTGATGAAATCACGAGACACGGCGGAGAGTCGAAACTGCTTGCCGGAAAGACGAAAGAGTTTCTGCTAAAGAAAGGGGCTGTGTCGGAATGAGTGAGCGTATTGACGTTCTGATTATCGGAGCAGGGCCGGCGGGAGTTGCGGCAGGAATAGGAGCGAGGCGTGAAGGTGCTGAACATGTAGTAGTACTTGAGCGAGACTGGGATTTGGGCGGCATTCTTCAGCAGTGTATACACCCCGGCTTTGGCCTCCGGACGTTCAAAGAGGAGCTTACCGGGCCTGAATACATGCACAGGTTCATAAAGCAGGCGCATGAAGAGGGCGTAGAGTTCAGGACGAACACGATGGTATTCCAGATTGACCGCGACACTAATACTGTATGGACAATGAACAGGGAGAGAGGGATAGAGGCTCTTAATCCCGGCGCAATAGTCCTGACTATGGGCTGCCGCGAACGTCCATTGGGTGCAATACGCATTCCAGGAACACGTCCCGCAGGAATATACACGGCCGGAACGGCGCAGCGTTTTGTGAACATGGAAGGTTATATGCCTGGAAAACGTGCTGTAATTCTGGGTTCGGGCGATATAGGTCTTATCATGGCACGCAGAATGATATGGGAAGGTGCGGAAGTTGAGGGCGTTTACGAGGTTATGTCATGGCCTGGCGGATTGAGGCGTAACATTGCGCAGTGCCTCGATGACTACGGTATTCCATTCCATCTCAGAACAACAGTAACCCGCATTCATGGCCAGGACAGGCTGGAAGGAGTTACAGTTGCGAAAGTTGACGACCACATGACACCCATCAAGGGGACAGAAAGATTTGTTCCGTGCGATACATTGCTGCTGGCGATAGGATTGATACCTGAGAACGAGCTATCGCGAATGGCCGGAATAGATATTCACCCTGTAACGGGAGGCCCTGTAGTGAATGATCTTTTGCAGACGACAAACCCGGCAATATTCGCCGCAGGGAACGTTGTGATAGTGTATGACCTTGTTGACAATGTTAGCGATGAGGGTCTTGTTGCCGGAGCGAGTGCCGCAAAATATGCGATGGGGAAAATTCCTGCCGATGCTAAACGCATACCCGTTAAGGGCGGCGAGAATGTGAGGTTATATTCTCCGCAGTATGTTACGGGCGAGACCGACACTACCATATTCATGCGAGTAACTCACCCTATCGAGCAGGCGTGCAGGGTATTTGCGTCCTATGATGGCGGGGAATTGTACTCCCAGCGTCTAAGGTATGCGAGGCCAGGAGAGATGAACGAGGTAAAAATCAAGGCCGAACAGATACATAACGCTGGTAACATTGGCGGGATAACGATAGACATTCAGCCTGTGTAATGGGGGTGAGGAATTATGAGCGAGGAGAGAAAGTTTATATGTGTGTCGTGCCCATTGGGTTGCGGGCTGACAGTAACGCTTGATGATGCTGGAGAAGTCTTGAAGGTTGAGGGAAACACATGCCCACGAGGAGCGAGCTATGCGCGTTCGGAAGTGAAAGACCCGCGCCG
Organism: uncultured Fretibacterium sp.; assembly: GCA_937892105.1. The sequence goes on from CALAUZ010000155.1 coordinate 3,247, forward strand.
AGTTTTTGCGTCAACAGTGAGGGTAAAGGGCGGGAAACTTCCAGTGTGTCCCATAAGGAGCAAGACCCCTGCGCCGAAAGGAAAACTCTTTGGGATTGCTGAGGAGGTTGCGAGGCTTGAGGTTGAGGCTCCCGTGAGGATTGGGCAGGTTCTGATACATGATGTCTGCGGGACTGGCGTGGATATTGTGGCGAGTAGGGATTTGGAGGCTGTGTAAAAGAAAAGGCTGCTCCCGTTAAATTACTTCGGGGGCAGTATTCGATTCCTAGAACTTCGCGTAAAAGCCTTATTATATTTTTTTATAGATATAGTGTAGTTATAGAATTACTTCAAGCTGTTAGGATATGTCATAAACGGGTCTGTCCACAAACTGTGTAAGGCTTAGACGAAAGTCGTGCAAAAACTGGGGCAAATTGTGTCTATACACAGAAAATTTTACAGACTCTATTGCGGCTATTGCAAATTGAATTAAGCGGGATAATCAAATACAATTAACACACGCACAAAAATTTCACTAAGACAATATCAACAAGGGGGTATTTTCTTTATGGCAGGAGACATAAGACACGGCGTATCACCCATCACCGATTATGACATATTCCTGTTCAAGCAGGGAACACATTACCATCTTTACGAGAAGATGGGAGCGCAGAAGTTCACGGACGCGGACGGCACAGAGGGCGTTGCGTTCAGCGTGTGGGCACCCAATGCGCAGTCAGTCAGCGTCGTGGGCAACTTCAACGGCTGGAACACAGAATCGCACCCGTTAGCGGCAAGATGGGACGGTTCGGGCATATGGGAAGGTTTCGTACCCGGCCTCCAGAAATGGGAACTGTACAAGTTCTGTATCAAGAACTCACACGGCGAAGTCAAAGAGAAAATGGATCCATTCTGCCGTGCGTTTGAACTCCCTCCTAGAACATCATCAATAACCCACTGGCCTGAATACGAATGGGGTGATGGTGAATGGCTTGCGAAACGCGGCGAGAGAATGAACTTGTCCGCACCACTCAGCGTCTATGAGGTTCACATGGGTTCATGGCGCAGGCATTGGGACGATGGCCTATCACTCTCATACCGCGAAATGGCAGAGGAACTTCCCGGATACTGCGAGGATATGGGGTTCAACGCCGTAGAGTTCCTTCCTATCATGGAACACCCGTTCTATGGCTCATGGGGATACCAGACACTCGGATACTTTGCCCCGACAGCAAGGTACGGCACTCCCGAAGACCTGATGTACCTAATCGACTCGCTCCACAAGAAGAACATAGCGGTTATTCTGGACTTTGTTCCGAGCCACTTCCCTACAGATGATTTTGGGCTTGCACGCTATGACGGTACTGCACTTTACGAGCATGAAGACCCCCGCAAAGGCTATCACCCGGACTGGGGAAGCTACATCTTCAACTACGGGCGCAACGAGGTACGCAGCTATCTGATATCATCAGCGGCATTCTGGGTTGACCAGTATCATGCTGACGGACTGAGGATTGACGCTGTAGCCTCCATGCTGTATCTGGATTATTCGCGTAAAAATGGCGAGTGGGTTCCCAACATTTACGGCGGACGCGAGAACCTTGAAGCGATATCCTTACTTCGCGACATGAACAGTGAATTGTTTGGACGTTTCGGGACAGTTCAGACGGTTGCGGAGGAGAGTACAGACTGGCCTATGGTTACGCGGCCTGTATTCTTGGGAGGCTTGGGCTTTGGAATGAAATGGAACATGGGGTGGATGCATGACACGCTCGACTATATGAGCCTTGAGCCAATATACCGTTCATGGCATCAGAACCAGCTTACGTTCTCGATATGGTATGCGTTCAGCGAGAACTTCATGCTTCCGTTATCACATGATGAGGTTGTACACGGGAAGGGTTCACTCATAAACAAGATGTCGGGCGACTGGTGGCAGAAGCGCGCCAATTTGAGGCTTCTTTACGGCTACATGTGGGCACACCCCGGCAAGAAGCTGCTCTTTATGGGCGGAGAATTTGCGCAGGGTCTCGAATGGAACCACGACTCGGCTTTGGAATGGCATTTGCTCCAGAAGGACGACTTCAGGGGTATTCAGGACTGGGTACGCGACCTGAACAAGGCACTGATGAAGTATAAGCCGCTTTATGAACTTGACTTTACGCCGGAGGGTTTCAGGTGGGTTGACTGTTCCGACTGGCAACAGAGCGTAATTGTATGGCTGAGGAAGGGCAAGAGCGATGACGAATACATACTCTGTGCCGCAAACTTCACTCCTGTACCGCGTTACGGCTATCGTGTAGGAGTGCCTCGTTCCGGTTTCTGGAAGGAGATACTCAACAGCGATGCGACGAAGTATGGCGGCGGCGGTCTCGGTAACTGCGGAGGTATGGAGGCAGAGATGATAGAGTGCCATAACATGCCTTACTCAATGCCGCTGACACTTCCGCCGCTTGGGATTGTGATGTTCCACTTCAGTGCGAGGAACGAACAGTAATAACGGAAAACTTGATGCCCCCCTTGAAGTTGTGAGGGGGGGATTTTTGTTGCTTGCATACACGGATAAGGAGGCTCCATACCCGTTCTTAGAGCTTATCAGTGCTCGGTCCTTTGACTGGAAGAAGCACCAGGCGGAAAAGCGTGTGGCACTGAAAGCACAGAAGGAAGCTGACCAGGATATACAAGACGGGAACAGATGGATACGGAAGGAGCGGAGTAAATGGGGCATAGATGGCTGTAACTGGGAAATGCGGCTGATTGAGGTCATGGTCTCGGTAATATTTTTGTTTACGGCTTGTCCATTTTTTTATAGACGAGGAGCTGTTATCGTTTGTTTGTGTTTGATGAAAATTTTGTGAAATACCTTGACAAAACGAGACTCATCCATTTTTTTGGCTATAAAAAACTTGAGATACCTGAGCCGGAGTTCTATGTGATTTTTACTGGCAACCATAAATTTACGAAAGACACAATTCCTCTGAAAGATGATTTTTGGAACAATTCTAATGCGAAAGTAGATGTAGTAGCCAAGGTAATCTACGCAGAAAACAAAGAGAATATCATCGTACAGTACATCATTTTTAGCCATGTTATGTACGAACAGATTCGTAAGTAGGGAAGAAATAAAACGGCAGTAGAAGAGACGCTTCGCATGTCCAACGCTGATCGTTCATTGAAAATAGCGGGATAAGGCGTGGATATGTGCGTTATTCAGAGCAATACTGTGCAAGTGAAAGGATGAACGGAATGCCTTATTTCAAACAACAGGAAGCTATCAACACGGGGGCTTACATGCGGCTTTCGCAGGAAGATGCCAGGAGGGGCGAGTCAAACTTGATTGTGAACCAGCGGCAGCTTCTTTCTGAACTTTATCACAAACCAC
>CALAUZ010000156.1 GCA_937892105.1 uncultured Fretibacterium sp.
TTGATTTTATTTAGGAAGACACATAATTCAGAGAGTCTCAATTTAAAAAGCGTTAATAACTATCATCGTTCTGGCAGGATCCGGCTGGAACGATGATTTTCATATTAGTCTGGGCATGCACAGACCAATGAAATCTGAGATGTTACGGAGACGGCGAGCATAAAACAGAATTGCTTGAGCTGACTGGGAAGCAGCTGTGAACCGACTGCGGCTTCATCTGAATTCAATTGAGGGCAATTGAGGGCAATTAAAGAATTGTATATCAGAATTAAGGCGCAGAAGTTCAAACGCTGATCCACAGACATCAAAAGATTTCGTTTAGGCCAAGTGCCTATGAAAGGTCTAATGGTGTCAGTAATGGCTAATGTAACTAATAACATGGCCGCTTCAGCTAACGTAGTGGCAGTCAATGCAGATAATCGAAGTAGTCAAAATAATCACAACTAACGAAAGGAATAATAATCGGAATAACAAGCAGAGTAACAATGGCGCAAAAATAGCGAATTCATCGGCATCATCGACATCACTAACAGACTCAACAGAGTCCGTGTTCTCCCCGCCACCGACATGGCCGACATGGCCGGCATGGATGCAAAAGGCCATGATGGACAACGGGCGTGTCGCGTTTCGAGGCAGTAATATTGGGGTCAAAATCGGTACGACGCTTCACAACAAAACATGCAGTCTTGCCGAAATGATAAAGATAATTGAAGCACACCAGAAGAGGCTGTATCCTGGCATGAAGCCGTCTGATTTTCGACGAAAGCCGACACCGTCCTATTTGCGAAGGCATTGCACGTGCATCGCGGCTTATAGGGCTGAAGAAGGAAGCAGAATTGACTATGATTTTTCCGTCATTCTCTATGATAACGGCTGGTTCGAGTACTGGGGAACCGGCCGCAGGACTACTCTGTATCTTCCAGACTGTACAGAATTTATCTACAAATATAATCTCGCAATTGATGAGATTGATAAAACCACAATAGATCAGGCAGTGCTTGGAAATACGGACTGGCGCACCGTTGCGACGCTTTTTGCGGAAGAACGGATCACTCAGAACATGGTGGGTTATGGGGCAAATGCTCCTTGCGATAATGCTGAAGCTGGAGTTGGAACTGGAGTCGGAGCTGGTGAAGAAAAGCCGGACGCTGAGCCTCAAAAAGTAACAGAAATTGTTGGGGCAACGCACATTCCAACACCGGAGGAAAGACTGCTCAAGGAAGAACGACGGACTGAAATGAGCAAGATCATTGCGAAAGCCACGGCAAAACTTACGGATAAACAAGCTGAAGTTTATAAACTTCATTTCGAGTACGAATATTCTTTGGAACGTACCGGAGAAATGATTGGGATTTCATCCAAGGCGGCAGGACATAGAGTAACAGGAATTAAGGAGCGTTTCAGCGAAGAGATAGAGCAACAGACAGGAGAGGACGTAAAAGCTTATCTTAATGCAAGTGTCTCTAAAGCCGCGAATGACCAGAATTCTGACAATATCACCGATGGTAGCGGTGATATTAATGATAATGTTAATGAAAAAGGCAATCTCGCAGATACTTCTGATAAGGATAATTGTTACACCAACTTTGAGGATGAATTCGACGAGAGCGATGAGATTGATGAAAATATTGAAAATTAAAATCTGGTTATTTTGAACGCAAAAGGGATAATCTGAAGAAAATGGCTAAAAACATTGATATGCACAATGTTTATTTCAATAAGTAGTCAATATTCCTCGATTTTTATTCCTAAGTAAAACGGCTGATTCGTATAAATTTTTCACCAAAAACCGAGAAATTTTTCTCTCCCGAATTATATATTAGGGGGATATATTTTTGAAACAGCGATTCATTTTTCAGATGACTCGATCGGAAAATCAAAATTTCGGTTGAGTCGATCAAATTGATTATCAATATACACCGCTCAGAAATCAGAAAGTAGTAGCGGAACACAATATGGAAGAATTTCATAATGCTCATGAAAGTCATGAACTTCATGAAACTCATGGTACTCATGATGCTCACGGTATTCTCGTCAACCCTCAAAAATTAAGTCAGGGACTCACGAGGGCTTTCGAGGGGATTTCGATAATATTCGAGAGCTTGGGAAGTAAGCTGGACATAACGAATTTAACTGGACAAGCTAAACATGTAGCAGAAGTGACGGCAACGGCAACTAAAACACA
>CALAUZ010000157.1 GCA_937892105.1 uncultured Fretibacterium sp.
AAATCTTCAGTAATTACATTACATACTTGTTCACTGTTCGTATCACGTAAACATATCTTCCATACTCCGCAGAATATGCTGCCTCAACACCATAGACAGCTCGTTCCATAACTCACTGAGCATATTAACCAGCCTTGAGTTCACAGAAGCAAGCCATATGTTATAGTGAAACGACTGGTCAAAATCCCCTTAAATATCCACGTCATGACTCACAAGATGGCTTACTCACAGGCGTAACTGAAATTCCCAAAGCCCTCGCAGTACTCTCAAGCGCAAGTGTATTACCCTGCTTTATATTCTGAATGATTATCGCCTCGCATGATATTATTTTATCATTCCCATATCTAGATGCTGATGGGAATTTTTAAGGCCGCGAAACTCCCCAAAAATCTCCAGTAACACAGTACACGACAAATCGTCTTCATACAACTATAATCATACACAAAATTTACATAAGGAGATGACTTCATGAAACACGTAATCCGAATAATTCTAGGCATCGCTATAATTGCCGGAATATGCTACGGCCTCAACATCTTACGTCAGGAAGAAGAAATCCTGCCAGAACCCGAAATCATTCGCCCCGTCCGAACAATCAGGCTTCAAGGCGGAAACGAGGCATTCTCGCGGCGATACTTCGGGACAGTTCAGGGAGGAAGAAGAGCTGATTTATCCTTCAGGGTATCAGGTACCCTCAACAGAGTAAACGCCGAAAAAGGTGCAAGCGTCAAGAAAGGTACATTGCTCGCAACACTTGACCCACGCGACTTCAATACTAGAATATCTCAGGCTCAAAGCGCACTCTCTCAGGCTCAGGCCCAGCACAAAAACGCTCAGGCAGACTTCAAGCGTTACGAGAACCTCTACAAACAGAAAGTCATTGCACGCGCACAGTATGACACCTACAAAACACAGGTTGATGTCGCAAAATCATCAGTCGATGCCGCAAACGCAAACCTCAAATCCGCACGCGATGCTCTCAAAGATACAGAACTCCGCGCTCCGTTTGACGGGGTTATCGCTGACAGAATGGCCGAGAACTTTCAGGACGTTACAGCAAAACAAACGATATTCAGCCTTCAGGATTTGAGCAGCCTCGAAATCGTCTTCAATATTCCCGACAACGATGTACTTGTCGCACCTTTCCCAAACGTCCGAAACCTCCAAGACCTCAAGAACCACGCTGAAATGTTCGACTTTACAGCAAAATTTGACGCTCTACCGGAAAAATCCTTCCCGCTCTCAATAAAGGAAGTAGCAACTCAAGCCACATCATCAAACACTTACCCCGTTACCGCAGCAATGCCTCGCCAGCAGGGTATCCGTATTCTTCCAGGAATGTCGGTTACTGTCGAAGTCAAATACGATGGAGATGGAGCTTCCTCCGCAAATAACGGCACATATTCAGTCCCATCAACTGCAATCCTCAACGAGGGCGGCAGTAATTACGTCTGGCGTTTTGCAGTGGGGCAGGTATCGAGAGTTCCTGTTACTGTCGGGCAGATACATGATGGCGGATATGTCGATATCAAGGGCAATACTCTAAGCGGAAGAGATGTTATTGTTACGGCAGGGGTGTACTTCCTTCACGAAGGGCAGAAAGTAAGGCTTACGGAGGATTAAGGGAATGGACATTGCAAGGGCGAGTATTAAGCGTTTCAGGGTGGTAATGTTCCTGTGCATTATGACGCTAATCGGCGGTGTAATGGCATATTTCGAGATAGGAAAACTCGAAGACCCCTCCTTCACCATAAAAACCGCAGTCGTCAGCGCAGTATATCCAGGTGCAAGCGCGTATGAAGTCGAACAGGAAGTTACAGCGAGGATTGAGGATGCAATTCAAGCTATGGGCGAAATCAAGCATATCCGCTCCCGTTCAACTCCAGGAATGGCGATAATCTACGTTGACATAAAGGACGAGTACGACAGCTCACAGCTTCCGCAGATATGGGACAAGTTACGGCAGAAGGTTAATGATGCTCAAGTCTACATGCCTTCAGGTACAACTATAATCGTCAACAATGACTTCGGCGAGGTCTACGGCCAGTATTACGCGCTAATCGGAGACGGTTACACGATGAAAGAGCTTTACGACTACGCGGACTTCCTCAAGAAAAATCTAGTGCTTGTTGACGGAGTTGCAAGCGTGAAAGTTCTTGGTGAACAGACGGAGGCGATTTATGTTGAGTTTTCGGCCTCCAGAATGTCAGCACTTGGAATTTCGCCGCTTCTTGTCTTCGCGGCACTGACACAACAGAATATGCTCTCTGCAACAGGGGATATTACACTCGGCGACAGGTACATACGAATATCACCGACTGGCGGAATACTGAACGTTGAGGATATAGGCGACCTTGTTATCGGAAGTTCGGGCGGAAACCTTACGAGGCTTCGTGAAATCGCAACGATCAGACGTGATTATGCTGACCCTCAGAGCTTCAAGCTGAAGTTCAACGACCGTCCTGCGCTGGCAATAGGAATATCGACAGTTGAGGGCGGTAATGTCGTGAATATGGGGCGTGCTGTATCGGCAAGGCTGAAGGAGCTTGAGGCGTTCCGGCCCGTTGGAATTGAGCTTACACCGATATACATGCAGTCTGACCAGGTAACGAAATCAGTTGGCGACTTCATCATCAACCTTCTCGAATCTCTGGCTATAGTTGTGGGAGTTCTGCTGGTTTTCATGGGACTGCGTTCGGGGTTGATCATCGGGCTTGTGCTTCTGATTACTGTTGCCGGAACGTTTGTAATCATGAACTACATGGGCATAACGCTTCAGATTGTCTCGCTTGCTGCACTGATTATAGCGTTGGGGTCGCTTGTCGATAACGGCATAGTCGTTGCTGAAGGTATGCTTGTCGGCACTGAACGCGGAATGTCAATCGAGGACGCTGCTTCAGACTCCGTTGAAGGCTCGAAATGGGCAATGCTTGGCGGAACGATAATTGCTGTAATGGCTTTTGCTCCTGTAGGATTGTCGAAGGCTCAGGCGGGGGAATTTCTGCGAAGCCTCTTTCAGGTTGTTCTAATCTCAATGATGTTAAGCTGGTTTGCCGCATTGATAGCCGCACCAGTTCTCGGAAAAGTATTCCTGAAACCCTCAAAGCATGAAGGAGACCCATATGACAGTTTCCTGTTCCGAATGTACAGGGCAATACTTGAAGGGTGTCTGAGACATAGAGTGTTGACGGTCATAATTACGGCAGGAATGTTTGCGGTCTCAATGTACATATTCTCAGGAATAGCAACATCATTCTTCCCCGATGCCGAGACAGTATACTTTAATGTTGATTTGTGGTTGCAGGAAGGGGCATCTTTAGCGGCACAGGAGAAGGTTACGCAGGAACTTACCGACTACATCACATCACATTCGAGTGTGAAGAACGTTACGCAGTTTGTTGGCGGAGGAGGATTGAGGTTTATGCTGACATACTCGCCGCCTGAGAACGATACAGCTTTTTCACAGCTTATGATTGAGATGAAGGACGCTAAGGATACACGCGAAATGCTCCTGAAGACGCAGGCATATATTGATGGGAAAATGCCGGAAGCAAGCGGCCATTGCAGGTTATTCGCGAGGGGAAGCGGAATGAGCGAGAAGATAGGCGCAAGATTTTACGGTGAAGATCCCGATGTATTGAGGAAGCTGACGAAGCAGGCAATCGAAGTAATGGAACATGACCATTCATCACAGTTTCGGCGGACGGACTGGCGGGAACGTGTGGAAGTCATACGCCCTGTAATCCTGAAAGACCAAATGCAGAGTTTGGGACTTGGCAGACCGTTAATAAACATGGCCATGCAGACGGCAACAACGGGTTACGCGGTAGGAGCGTTCAGGGACGGGGATAAATCACTGCCGATATACGCTGCTTTCACGCCCGAAGAACGCAACAACATTGACCTTTTGAGTTCGCTTCTAGTGTGGTCGCCAACCGCTAATAAGGCTGTACCTCTTGGGACTGTATTCTCGAAACTTGAGACGGCATTTGAGGACAATATCATCATGCACAGGGACAGAAGCAGATACATGACGGCGATGAGCGAAGTGCGGCAGGGAGATAATGCTGATGCGATGCTTGAGAGGATAAAGCCTGAAATTGAGGCGATACCGCTTCCGCTGGGCTACACTCTTGAATGGGGAGGACAGATGGAGCTTTCAGACGAGAGTATGGCTGGAATGGCGGTTGCGTTTCCACCAGCGATACTAGCGATGTTTGTGATAATGATATTCCTGTTCAACGGCTTCCGTCAGACCGCGATAATATTCCTGTGCTTACCACTGATACTTATAGGCGTTGTACTTGGATTGTGGGTTGCCAGAATGGAAGTGAGCTTCCTCGCAATCGTGGGAGTGTTGAGCCTCGTAGGAATGCTGGCCAAAAACTCAATAGTTCTTCTCGACCAGGTGAGTGCAGATTTTGCGGCCGGACGGGACAAGTACGAAGCAATAGTTGAGGACGGTATAGGAAGATTGCGGCCTGTAGCTATGTCGGCACTGACTACGGTTTTGGGAATGATACCGCTGATACGGGACGTAATGTTCGGGCCTATGGCTGTTACGATTATGGCGGGGCTTACGGTGAGTACGATACTTACGCTGCTGGTTATTCCTGTTCTGACGGCGATTGCGTATAACGTTCCATGTCCTGATGATGAGGAAGAAGAAGATGAAGAATAGAGGTAGTGGCTCGAAAGAGTTGTTGATATCGCATCATTGCAGTCAGAATAAGGTTAAATTGAAAAGTAACAACACTTTTGCGACTCTACCAGAATAGAACGGTATAAATTTAAGGGGGAAATGCTATCCCCCTGTTTATTGCTATATATCTAGTACGATGACTTTGGGCCAAGCCCTATACCCCTCAGGGCCTTTATGGATTCTTCATCACCTTTTTCTGCGGCTTTGCTGTACCATTTTGCGGCTTCTTTAGGGTTCTTCTGGACACCAATTCCGTATTCATACATTTTACCCAAATTCTGCTGTGCCTTCGTGCTATCCTGTTCAGCTGCCTTCTTGAACCAGTGAAGTGCTTTCGTGAAATTCTGTGGAACAAATTTACCTTCAAGGTACATTGCTCCGAGATTATTCTGCGCTGTAACATTACCCTTCTCTGCAGCACGTGTGAAAAGCTCAAAAGCCTGCTTGCGGTCAACATTCGTTCCTCTGCCCTTAGCGTAGAGAAAACCAAGATCACATTCTGCCGGAGCATATCCCTGATCAGCCGCCTTCTTGATCATTCTGAAACCTCGCTTCTTGTCCTGAGGTACTCCCTGCCCATCAACGTAACGCATTCCCAAGATGTGCAGAGCGTCTGGGTCATTGTTGTCGGCTCTCCGGGTCAGGCTGGCGATGTCGTCAAAATCATTTATGGAATATGATTGCCGCGATGGGGTATTCTGCGACACGTTCAGCCTATCAAGTGCCTTTTTCGCGTTTTCATTGCCCTTGTCTGCCGCCTGCCGGTAGAGTGTAATGGCTTTATTCATATCCTTGCTGGTTCCCCTGCCATTTTCATAGAAGCGTCCTAGATTAGTGAGCGAAGATGCATAACCCTTTTCTGCACCCATGCTATACCATTTGAAGGCCTCCGCATCATCAACCTGTACTCCTAAGCCATTGTCATAAAACCAGCCCATCTGATTTATTGAACGCAAATTACCTTGTGCCGCTCCTTTTTTGTACCATTCTAGTGCTTGTTTGTAGTTGACATTCACTCCCTGACCGTTCTGGTACATCCAGCCAAGATTACCAAATGCTGCACCATTGTATTGCTCTGCAGCTTTGAGATACCATTCACGAGCTTTCTTGTAATCCTTCTTGACACCATTGCCGTCATTATAGAGAACTCCAAGATTATTCTGAGCTTTAGGGTGGCCTTTCTTCGCTGCCTTCAAGTACCATTCTAGTGCCTTGCTGTAATCTTGAGATACTCCATCGCCGTCATCATACATTCTGCCTAACTCAAACATGGCCTCAACGTTTCCATGATTAGCCCTTTCCAGTACGGCCTGAAAATCTGAGTCTGATGCTCCATACGATACACACGCCAACGTAACAAGCAGAACAAAAACTACAGCAGAGCATAAAATTATCTTGCTCCTGTAACACATTGTAAGTCCCTCCTTAAAATGTGGAATGTGAATAGTTTACCAAACAGTGCAAGAAGATTACAACTTCTACAATAGGTATGGTAATAATTAAAGGAGTCCTGAAAGGAATATTTGCAGCCTGGACTTTCACACCAAAAAAAACAGCTTGACTGTCAGAGTCTGTCTGGAAAAACGCTCCCCCCATTCACTGAGAGGAGCTTTGACTTACACATTTACGACAACACGCTCAAATCCCCAGCCTCAAGGAACAATTTATTGCACTCCCTGAGCAACGCAAGCCTGTTATCCCTTACCCTCTCGTCCTTGTCCATGACCATAACATCGTCAAAGAATTTCGCAACGACAGGCGACAATTCCGCAAGCATCTTCGTCAGACCCTCCCAGTCGTAAGCTTTCACAGCCTCACCCACAGGAGCTTCAAGCCTCATAACCTCACCGTAAAGGTTCTTCTCCGCCTCAACAGTCATCAATGCCTCGTCAGGTTCAGCGTCCTTCACAGCCTTAGCGTTCTTCGCCAGAATGTTCTTCACCCTCAATGCAGAAGCCGCAAGTCCAGTGAACCATTCCTCACCCTTCACCTGCGTCAACGTCTCAATCAGCTTCATGGCCTGATACGGAACATTACCCGCAACGCTTATTCCCAAGCTCACAAGCTCATAGTCATAACCTTTCTCGCCAAGCTGTCTCTGCAATCTCTGCTTCATGAACTCCAGAATTTCAGCCTTCATATCATCGTCAACATCGTTAATCCTGCATGACTCCGCAACAGCTTCCGACATGTCGAAGTTATAGCCACGCGCAAAAAGTATCTCGTTTATGCACCTCGCTGCACGTCTCAGAGCGTAAGGGTCCTGCGTGCTTGTGGGAGCAAGGCCAGCCTTGTGGCAGGCTGTTATGATGTGTACACGTTCGGCAAGCCCTAGCACCGCACCAACATCATCGGTCGGGGTCTTCCCTGCTGCCGTGAGAGGCAAATACTGCTCATACAACGCAAGCGAAACTCTGGAATCTTCACCGGCACTCTTAGCATATTCACGTCCCATTACTCCCTGCAAGTCCGTGAACTCGAATACCATTGACGTAACAAGGTCAGCTTTTGACAGGTACGCGGCACGGTCTACAAGTGAGGCTATGTCATTCATTCCGTACTTTTCGCAGAACCACAACGCAAGTTTCCGCGTCAGCATTACTTTATCGTAAACACTGCCCAATTTTTCCTGATACGTTACGTTCTTCAGCCTGTCTACGTATGACGCAAGGGGTATCTTCCTGTCCTCGTTCCAGAAAAACGCAGCGTCCTCAAGCCTTGCACGGAGTACACGTTTATTGCCTTCACAGATTATGCCCATGTCGGGTACCTGATTATTGCTCACTCCGACAAAGTAGTTTGCAAGCCTTCCGCCTTTATCCCTGTTTCTTACGGCGAGATACTTCTGGTTCTTCTTCATGGAAGTGGTCAAGACTTCTTCGGGTATCTCAAGATATTTTTCATCGAATGAACCCGCAAACGGTACAGGATATTCCACAAGGTACAAGTTCTCCTCAAGTATCGCCGGATCCATTTCAACCTCAAGGTTGCCCTCAAAATCCTTCTGTAGAGAAGCTATTGCGGTCTTCATCTTCTGGAGGCGTTTCTCCTGGTCAAGTATCACATAGTTGTCATAGAGTACATCAAGGAACTTTGAAGCGTCCTCAACATCTATAACCTTGTGTCCCATAAACCTGTGTCCTGTCGTTCTGCGTCCCGACTTGACCCCTCCGAACTCAAACGGGATAACCTTGTCTTCAGCCATCGCCACAATCCAGCGTATAGGCCGCGCAAATCTCACGCCTGATTTGTCCCAGTACATGCTCTTTGGGAAAGTAAGACCAGAGATTAAGCCCTTCATTATTTCCGGAAGAACCTCAACTGTTGCCCTGCTTTCCTGCCTGACTTCCGCCGCAATGTATTCAACTCCATTGACCTCGATTATCTTCAAGTCGTCAACCGTAATTCCCTTGCTCTTTGCGAAACCTATTGCAGCTTTTGTGGGCTGGTCATTGCTGTCGTATGCAGTCGAAACGGGAGGGCCTTTCTGTATGTCTACCTGTTCGGACTGGAAATCGCTTGCCCCATTTATGAGAAGAACGAGCCTTCTTGGGGTTGCGTAAGTGTTAGCGGCATGAAATGTTATCCTGTTCGCGGAAAATGAAGCCTCTGCATTCTTCTTCAGCGTCTCCATTGCGCCAGGTATAAATCTCGATGGTATTTCTTCAGTGCCTATCTCAAGCAGTATATTCTTTATGGCCATGTAAATATTACTCTCCCTGTTCCTCAAAGAATTTCCCTGTATCGTTCGTGAACTTATCCATTAACGGGAAGCCCATCTCCTCACGCTGTTTCCTGTATGCCTCCGCACATCTGCAAGCTAACGCTCTGACGCGCGAAATGTACTTGCTAAAAGAACATGAAACCTGTTCATGTTTTTGGAAATGCCCCGATATACTGTTTTGCTATATCCGAATTGACGCTTGACGATCAGAAAGATATGTTCAACCTTACAGCGTATGGATGACTTTCTGTGTTCTATTTTCTTTTCCCAATTGATACCTGTGAATTCCGGTGCTGTTTTTAGGCTTGACGGTCTCAGATTGATACGATATTCTATCTGTGAAAGGTGCTCATCATTTTTTATGATTTCTTGTTCGGGTATGCCAAGATAGCCGGAATCTCCATAAACAACCTCATCGTCTTCCCTGATAAGCTTATGTGCTACGGTCGAATCATGTACATTTGCTGCTGTACCCTCTATGGTATGAACAAATCCTGTTCCCGCATCGACTCCTGCGTGTACCTTCATTCCGTGATACCACTGGTTACCTTTTTTAGTCTGATGCATCTCAGGATCTCTTTTGCCTGTTGAATTTTTTGTAGAACTCGGGGCTGCAATTATAGTTGCATCAACTATACTGCCGCCGTGCATGATTAAGCCGCTCTTTTCGAGCCGTGTGTTTATATCAGCGAAAATCTTTTCTCCTATTTTGTTATCCTCAAGCAGATGACGGAATTTGAGCAGAGTTGTAGCATCAGGAACGCTATTGGTTGAAAAGTCAAGCCTCATGAAAGTACGCATAGCATAGCTATCATAAATTGCATCTTCAACTCCTTCATCAGAAAGAGAAAACCATACTTGAAGAAGGTACATTCTCAGCATAGTTTCTATGCCTATTACAGGGCGCGTGGAGGAGTGCGCCAAGCTCGCCATCGTCTGCTTCGTGATGCACCGCAGCAAC
>CALAUZ010000158.1 GCA_937892105.1 uncultured Fretibacterium sp.
ATTCTGAATACGGTTAAGTACTCTAAGCCTTAAAACTGACCTGCAAATTTCAGCTTTACGATATAGGGCTGTCCTGATTGGGATCAGTATTAATTCTTGGATACCATTCATCAATGTCGTATTGAGTACAGAAAATTGTAGAACCGTGCTTCGTTCTTGCTTCAATTATCTCGAACAAGTCGAAGGACTGCTGTATAGTCAGAGGCCGCATTAACCATTCATCCAAAATGAGAAGATCAACTTTAGAATAAGGTTTTATAGTTTTCTTGAATGTTTGTTTAGATGTTTGCTCGCTACGTGCAATCATCAGCTCGTCAAGTAATTCCGGCATCCTGATGTAACGAACAGATTTCAATTTTCTACACGCTACATTTCCAAGAGCGCATGCGATGTATGTTTTACCACTACTTGGCTCTGATTTATAGCTCTGCCAATTTTGCGGCTGCCGTGCTGTAATCCGTCCATTCACCTGAATGATCGGGACTTGATCCCGTTTCATAGCCGGTAATGGCTGAAAACGGAAGCTTCCTGTTGTCTTTGAGTTTCCAAATAACCCAAATGCTTTGATTTTTTAAATCTTGCATCCTGTTCTCCTTTACAAAGTATTTTTTGTATTAAGAAAAAGTCCTGCCTCTCAATCATCCGGCCACAAAAAAAACCGTGTGCTTATTGAGAGTTCCTAATGAGCGCAGGAGAAAAATAAAACTTTGCTCCTGACACATCACCTCCTTGAAGTACAAAACTGGCTGTGAAAAACAGCCATGCAAGCTCGTAAGCGTCAAGGATTGTAAGTACTCAACTTTTTAAGTCTTGCTCACATGTTAAGTCTTGCTCACATGGTCGGAGTAACAACAGACATGGCCGATGGGGATAGCCACTAAAAAAGCCCGAGTCGCAACAAAGTTTGAAGTTACGAACGGGCATGACTTTTACCTGTCGGATTGAACGTTTAACGGCGGCAGTAAATACTGCTTTACGTTTCCAGGATGTTTGCTCTGGATTCGCTTATCCTGCTGACCTATAGCCGCTAATGCCCTGCCGACTAATGACGCTTTCGCATTTGGAGTCAGCCCTATCAGTTTGAAATTCTCAGCTACGTCCTTAGGCTTTGTCCACGTCCATTCTTCGAGAGGAGCGTCCCAGTTATATCCTGCTCTGATGTCGGCTTCGAGACGGTATCCTATTGAATGCTGATCGCCGAGATTGCTTACAGCCCTTATAGCTTTCAAGCTGTTGTCTTCCCCTGAATGTGCTGTAGAAGTTGCTGTCGGCTTGGCCCAGCGATACCCCTCCGGATCGGGAAGATACATCGTCTCATAAACCTGTGCCCATAACTGTTTGAACCATTCTCGATCAAGTCTTCCCAAAGCATCTTCATCGATTTGAATCGGCCTTATAACCCAGAAAATATCCGGCCTCTTCTTGAATTTGCTCAGAAAACCATTGTTGCGGGATGATCCCATACTGGCAGTCATGCAGAAACTCCTTCTTCTTGCGACAAAATAGGCATCGCCCTCGAACGGCAGCTTAAATTTATCGACGCTGTTGATTAGTGTGAAAGGCTTAGGAATCTTCCAGCAGAGATTAGTTATCCATGCCATCGGCAACGTTTTCCCATATGCACAAACTGTGCGCTTCGAGTAGAGCCCTTTATAAACGGCAAGACATTTGAATAAGAAATCATCGTCCTCATTGTCTCCTATAACCACAAGGACACCGACATTCTTCTTCGGCTGTTTTTTATCATTCAATGCCATTGCAATTGTTTGATGAAGCCAGCGGGCTATGTGATCACGTTCAAACTGCTGACGTAATGTCATAAACCTCGTTGTCAGAATGCTGATGCGATCCTGCTTGTCCCATTTGTTTACGGCCAAGAAATTCTTGACGGGGTTCTAATCGTTTGCCATCGCAATTCGATGCAATACGCTCTTTATTGCGGACATCGTAGTATCGCTGAAATGCCCTTTAAGAATATCAGGGAGCTGGTAAGGCTCTGGCACATTACTCATCCTTCTCAAGGTAACGACTTCAGTTTCTTGTGTCATTACGTTGAGACGCACATCGATGCCCAGACAGTAAAGATATGCAAGGGCATCATCGGTTGAGATGAAATAAACACTGCTATTACTCATGGTTAGTTGAACACTTCCCTTCTTAATATTTGAACTAAAAATAAATTCTGCCTCTCAATAAAAACTTGAGAGTTCCTAACGAGCGCGGGGAAAAAATCCTGCACATCACCTCCTTAAAGAAAAAAGAATCAATCTGCGTGGCGAATGATTACATTCTTTTTGCAGATTGACTCTTTGATTACTGCTCTTTGCGTTCTTTTTATAAACTTTTGGATTGCTTGTCTTGGGGGGCTCTGTGAAAAACTATCAAACCCCTCTATAAGTAACCCTCAGAAACGGCGTTTTTTAGGTAGTCAATTTGCTGACTTTTCG
>CALAUZ010000159.1 GCA_937892105.1 uncultured Fretibacterium sp.
GCAGACAATCAAAAGCATTAAAAGTTCAAGCGTCCTCGATGAGCTGAAGACTATTGCAAGATGGATGCCCTATCGCCTTAGCAGTGATGAGAAAAACACAGGTTGTCCTGAAGTTAAAGCTATCAGCTCTGAAGACGGCAACTTCATAAATCCCGATGACGTTTCACAGTGGAGAACTTTTGAAGAAGCTACTGAAGCCGGAGCTAACTTTAATGCTGACGGTATCGGCTTTGTCTTCGGCAATGGTTATACTTGTATCACTCTCGATGCTACTTTCGATATCGGCCACGATGGTATCATTCCTGAAATTGCACAGCTTGAACGTTTCCTTGACAGCTATACTGAATGGACGAATGACAGAAAGCTCAACGTTATATGCAGAGTTGAAGAGAACTTCAAAAACATTGAACTCTCTTATTCCTATAAGCACAGCGAGAACAGACTGCTAAGCCACAAGTGGGGCAATTATTTCGCTCCTATCTCTGGCATTTCTTACGGTACTCCTGCTACTATCTCTGAACGTACTGGTAAAGTCGCTTATCTTCATGAAATTTTAGCCCTACTTGATAAGGACTATATGAACTGCCTGCAACTGATGAACGATGATTTGCCTAATTTCTTTAGTGCAGCTGCTAAGGCTTTCTTCGAGAAATGCCTTAATAACTTCATCGAGCCACGCTTAGAAGGTAACAAAATACGCCTTGTTGTTCATGACTGCGATGAAAGAATAGTAGCGTTCATGAATAATCTTCTGGATAATTCTCGTTATCTCCAGTCTGCCATTATCCGTAAGTATTGCTGCGGTTGCGATGCTTTCTGGGATACATTGAGCAATCTGTATGCTCTGCATTTACCCTGTTCTTCTCATGATGCTTCTCTGGCTATTGTCTTCGGTCTAGATAAGTATCAGCTCTACCGTTAATCTAGTACATTCCAGTACCATAACAAATATTGGTGGGGTATTATTCCCTGCCAATATTTTATTTACGAGAGGTGCATTTTTATGAGTTTTAACTTCTTTTCAAACACAGAGAAGACAACGAGTAAGCGAGGCAGACCCAAAAGAACAGAAGGGGAGAACAAAAGCAAAAGGTTTAACCTAATCATGAAGCCGTCAACACTGGCTTCACTCAACAAGCTAGCAGCTCAGAAACAGTTACAGACAGGCATTAGGACAAGTGTAACCGAGCTAATAAACTCAGTGCTTGAGAGTTACATATCGAAAGGAGAGATTTCATAACGATGTTTAGACTATATACTTCAAATTGTATTGGTAATGTATATAACTGCACATACTGCAAGCAAATAGAAGTTACCGATAAACAATCACTTATCGAGGCAGTATCTCACGATTACGTGCCAGTATTGTATAAGGATAATCACAGAGACTGCAACAGCTTCATTGAGAGCAATTGTATTGTCATGGACTGTGATAACACTCATTCTGATAATCCCAGTGATTGGGTTAATGTATCAGATGTCAGAACTGCTTTTACTGATGTTTCATTTGCAGTCCATTATAGCCGTAATCACATGAGGGAGAAAGACGGCAGAACTGCTAGACCCAAATTTCATATACTGTTCCCAATAGACAATGTTTGTAATGCACAAGAATATAAGGACATGAAGGATAAGACATTGAAGGTATTCTCATTCTTCGATGAGCAAGCTGTAGATAATGCACACTTCTTCTTTGGTACTGTCGAGCCTGAAGTAGAAATTATCTCAGGAACAATGAACCTAAGCAGATTTATTGAGGCTCATAACAGTAAAGATAGCACAATTATTCCTGTAGGAAGTCGTAATAGTACTATGCTAAGTTATGCTGAACGCGTTCTGAAACGTTACGGAGATACAGAAGAAGCCTTTGACTTATACATGAAGAAAGCAAGACAGTGTGAAAAGCCTTTAGGTGATTCTGAGCTTCATACCATTTGGGAAAATGCTTTGAGGTTCTACGACAAGATTTCAGCATCAACAGGCTACATTCCACCTGCAGAATACAACAAGAAGGCTTCTCTTGAACCTGAAGGAGATTATACAGATGTCGGACAGGCTTATATACTAGCTCGTGAATACTCGGACATATTGCGTCATTCTAAGTCAACAGGCTTTATTGTCTACAATGGCAGCTATTGGGAAGAGTCAGAAAGTAAAGCACAGAACATAGCACTACAGTTAACAGATAGGCAGCTTCAGGAGGCTAACTCGGAATTACAGAATGCTAAATCAGAGATGGATGCTAACGGTACTCTAGATATTCTACTCAAAAAAGGAGAAAAGAAAGCTCTTGAGTTCCTGAGCCAGTCGCAGCTCCCTTCATTTGATAGATATA
>CALAUZ010000160.1 GCA_937892105.1 uncultured Fretibacterium sp.
CGCCTCGTTCGCAAACACAGCCTGAGTGTCACGCAACGTCATAAGCCTTCGTACTTGGGGGAAATTTCTACGTGTACTACATCGCCCAATGAGGACTGCGAATAATCGTCAATGCCTACCCGCACAATATTACCAAAACTTTTTGCCCATTCGTTAGAGCGGGTATAGAAAGCTGCTTCGTCAAACTCTATCATTATTTTCACCTTCATTGTTCCATTGGGGATTGTTGTATTTCCTGCTCATTAACATATTCACATCGTCATAATCTTTCTGTGATAGCGTCAATGTTCCAAATATATTTATATTATCACGTATAGCAGCCATAAAGTCAGTAACGGAAATATCATCTTTCAAGAGCGGCCTAATGTTTGCAACATCTCCGCAACGTCTCAGAACCTTTTGGATAACTTCAATATCTGTGTCGAATAGCAACGTACCGTGATGAAGGATTACGCCGTCATGGTGATACTGTGCCATTCCCGATACCTTGTGCCCGTCTGCCAGAATATCATTGTGCCGGAACTCTAGCTCTGACCTTATCCCAATATCCCTGAGCGTACCTAACATTACTTCAGCAAAATGTGAGAGCGTTAATGTCCAGTCGTCCCTGAGAATGAAGCTGTAGTTCACGTTCCCTAAGTCATGATACACCGTTCCACCCCCTGAATTTCGACGCACTATGTAAATACCTTTGGCCTTAGCAAATTCCCTGTCAACTTCTGCTTCAACGTCCTGAAACCTCCCGATAATTACTGCCGGTTCGTTGCGCCACAACATGAATACATCTTTGCCGTAACCGCACAAATATTCTTCGAGTGCAAGATTAAAGGCAGGATTATGTTTTCGGTTCACCGCAAAAAGCATTATTCCTCGTCCTCACCGTCCGGCCTCAATATTCGTACTGTCTCATCGCAGAACCAGTCGTATATCGTCCGCTTCTGTTCCTTCTGGGAACGCAGCCTCTCTATACTCGTTCCTATGATGAACAGCGGGTTAGCAGGCGCAATAAGGTCATATCCCCAACGCCTCAATGTCCGCGTAAAATCCTCAAGCTGCTTCTCCGTATCCGCAGCAAACGCCAGTAAATGCCAGTCCTCGTTCTCGTCATGGTCAATGTCAAACCAGCCAGGCAAAAATATTCTCCTCTGTTCGGTCAGGAATATGTGAAGTTTTCCGATGAATGGCAGAATGTCTTTAGGGTCAGACGGCACCCTCTGCGCAAATAACTGGTCGCTGTCCAGTAATTTATACTTATCCGATGAAAGTTGGGGATAGTCCTTGTAATGGTTGAAATCTGCCCTGCTCCTCAAAACAAAATCTACTGTTAATGATCCATACTTCTGGCCGTTCTGTATTGCCCATTCGTCTAACCCTGCCTGTCCTGGTGCTGGAAACTTCCTCGCAGAAACTCCAACGTTTGGGAAGTCAGCAATAAATCTCCTCACACTCTCATGTTCAGGCCACAACGCTTTCACACTGTCGCCCTCAAACATAAAGTACTCATCGTCTTTCAGGCTCGGCATTATCGGGAATACCTCGCTCGTTGTAACTTCCTTTATCCCCCAGTCCGTCATGAATGCACGGTCAAGATACTGCGTCATAAGGTTTAATTCCAAAAAATCACGGGCTTTTGCTTCGTCCGTGATAATCTCTCCCGTTGATGTAACAGGCAGGTATAATTCTTTGGCGGCTTTCTCACGTGATGTTATGCCTTTTGCGGTGAGAACATAGCCTCCTGATATGGGCATTAGGTCGCCGGTTTCTGTAAGGGCTTTGAGACTGTCGGGGTTTTCACCAGCAACTCTAACTGTCTCCTCGTCCCAGCATGGCAACAATGACGTGAACAGCAACAACAAACTCTCCATCTCTAATCCTCCTAACAAAAAAGGAGGCCGGATTTCTCCAAGTCTCCCTCATAACCAAAAACCTTATGCTAATGCGCTATCAATGTCTCCTTCACCTTTGAGCGTTACCACCTTGTCAACAACGCCCTTCTTTATTGTTGCGACCGCTGGCATTTTCTCCGCAAGCCCCAATTTCTCGGTCATTCTTGCGTTTCTGTAACCGTCAATCATCGGGACCTTTACGCCCTTAGCCTTTGCACAAGCCTCTACTGCGTTCGAGAGTTTCACCTGCGACTGGTCTATGCTGGAGTAGAAGAACGCCTTTACCTCGTCGGGGTCAAGAAGTGTTGACCTGAGATGAAGCTGCTCATTGATGTATGAACTTGCCGCCATCGCCGCTACTGCTCCATCTGAAGCCGCCGTGATTACCTGACGAAGATACTTGCTGCGAACGTCTCCTGCCGCAAATATTCCTTCAACCGATGTCTCCATGTGGTCATTCGTGATTATCCAGCCGCCCTTCTCAGCCTTCACCAGTCCGCGAACGCAATCATCATCTGGTTCCTGCCCAACGAACATGAACACTCCCGATACAGGAAGATTGCTGATTTCACCCGTGCGAACGTTCTTCAACACCAGGTTCTCGACCATTCCATCACCCTCGATTTTCTCTACCACTGTGTTGTAGACCGGCTCAATCTTGGGGTTCGCAAGTGCCTGTGCTATTGCCGCCCTGTCTGCTCGGAACTCATCACGGCGGTGAATGATATAGACCTTAGACGCAAACTTCGTAAGGTATCCACCCTCCTCAACTGCCGTGTTTCCGCCGCCGACAACTGCAACCTCCAAATCCTCGAAGAACGCCCCATCGCATACCGCACAGAAGCTCACTCCCTGCCCGATGTGTTCTGCCTCACCCTCACAGCCCAAACGCTTGAAGTGTGCGCCCGTAGCTACGATTATAGCCTCAGCCTCGATTTCGTTCGTGTCCTTACCCTTCTTGGTGATTACGATTTTCTTGTCGCCTCGAAGTTCTACTTTGCTGTTGTCTATCATGCGAATTTCCGTGCCGAACTTGAGAGCGTGATTTTTGAGCATATCGCCGATTTCCGGGCCTGTAGCGTGGGCAACTCCGGGATAGTTCTCGATTTCGTCAGTGATGTTAATCTGTCCGCCGGTTGCCGCCCTCTCAAGTACCAGAA
>CALAUZ010000161.1 GCA_937892105.1 uncultured Fretibacterium sp.
TGAATCCATTAGATCATCAAACTCATTCTGATTTCTGAACTGAACATCATATCCCAACAGATTCTGTATCTCCAAATTAGCTCTGATATATCCGTTGGAATCTCCTCTCAGAATGGCCAAATCCATCTGTTCGAAACTATAATTTATTACTTCATACCTTTCTGCAAAGTAAGCAGATATGATTTCTTCCATTCGCTGTCTGTTTTCTCTGATCAATCTTACTGTTTCCTTGCTGCGCTTCTCAATTTCCTTTCTTCTTACAAAACTGATATGCGCATCTTCGCAAGCTGCCATAAGGATCTTATAGACTTCACAGAACTTAGAATTTTCATGACTCTCTGTGCTTAATCCCCACTGCGTTTTTGTGATGACGCGATACGCTCCCGGACTTTTGTATTCGGGATAACCCAGCGCAGGATTTCTAAGTGTACTGTCTTCGTCATGCGTCAAAACAGTTGAGATTTTCCAGACACCTATTGTTGCTGTGCCTGTGATAGTTAATTCTTTAGCTGCAACCTCATAAACAAGTCCGTCAAGAAATATCAAGCCAGCACCGAGTGTTGCCTGCTTGCTCGATGAGTTATACGAGATTCTGCAGCCGTCAATAAGCATTCCATGTTTGTATATTGATGAACTGACAGCCTTTGTTTTCTCTTCAAGAATATTTTGGATTTCATTAATCTCGGCAGCTTGAGTTGCACGCCCTACAAGAATTGCAACATAATCCCAGTTTTTATTTTTATCGTAGCGGTTGTAATAATCTGCAACTCCGATTAAGTTCTTTATTTCTTCCCCTGTCAAAATTTCCGCCTCCTAAATCGTTAAGACTGTTCGATAACAGCCTTTCTTATTGGGCGTAAAAGTGTCAGGTGTTTCAAGATGCTCTAATGTAATCAGCGTCCCCTTATTGATGACTTGTGCAGGAAGAAAATATGTCTGATTTAACGGAAGCCCGCTCGTAATTACTGTGTCAGCAAAAATTCCTACTTCACGAATTTCTGCGTCAAGTGCTTCACCATACTTAAACTGAAACTCCAAGCATGCGTGTCGTGTTGGCGTTGCTGACGCTGAATAATATCGTCCGCCCGGTAAATCAATCTCTCCGTTATCGTCCTCATTCACGAAAAATGAGCGTGTTAATTTTTTATATCCAATTACGCTTAAAAGTTCTGTATCCTCATAATCAGGTGCTTCCGGGTCTGTGTCCCATGATTTTTTGCCTTTGCCTATAGCCAGATACAAAGAATGCGTAAGTAAATATTTAGCCAAAAATGTACGCGCAGAATAAGTTAGTATTGCCATCAAACCGCCTCCTCTAAATCATCAATCCATGAGCCTGTTTCCCATGTTCCTGCACTTGTCGGGGCTTTATCCCATGTAGCATTGCCCCAAGTTCTGAACTTGCTCCATTTAGCATAAGGAGCTTCTGCCTCGCCCCACTGCACTGAGGCTTTATTGTCCCGCTGGAAAGCAGGTGCAAAACGTGGAACGCCAAAAATATCGCCCCAGTTGTCGCGCTGTATCCATGTGTGGAAATCCCAGCAAGGCTGAAGGCTTGCGAGCATGTCCACGACATAAACCGTTCCGAATGGCTGAGGTCTTATGTTGGCTTCAACCTTTGTTCCACGTGCGAAATAAAGATCGAAATCGCGTGAATACTTCTCGGAATTGCTCGCTACAAATTCTCTCCAGCTATAGGGTACATACCATGCGGCAGTGCGTTCACGTTCAAGATCAGCATGAATACCTCGCACAAACTTGTTACCGAATATCGGCTCTCTATAAAGCATTCCAAGCCAGTTTCCGTGCTGTGCCCAAGTGTAGGAATCCCAATAAGGCTGTAAGCTCACGAGCATACCGATGACACAGACTCTTCCAGACGGCTGTGGTTTTATGTCAGCATTAACATTGATTGTTCCTCGCTGGAAATCAAACTCGAAGTCGCGGGAATATCTCTCAGAATTTTTCCACGTGAAATCTCCCCATGCGTAAGGGATGTACCACGTTGCTGTGCTTTCACGTTCGAGGTCAACAAGAATGCAGTGCTCTAAATTCTTACCGTACAACAGCTCTCTATAAGGAGTTCTGCCCCATATGGACGTGTCCCAGAGCTGAGTATCACTAACAACATTAAGACCATGCACAAACTCAATACCGGCCACAGGAGCATTCTCAAACACAGGCAAGTTCAGTAAGCCCCAGTCATGCAGTTCGATGAAGGGATGCCCCCATATGCAGTTATCCCAGCGGCAAATATGGTCATCAGGCAGGAAATCAGGCGGAAGAATACTCAAGTGCAAAAGCTCGGAGTGATACGGTTTTCCATGCTCAAACCAGAACTTTAATTTCTCGCTAATATCTGAGTACCTTTAAGCCTGAGAATATACGGCCAGTTACGGATTTGCTTGCGCCAGAAAATAGGGTCATCGCCGATTAACGGACAGTTGACGATAGCTGCGAGATAAGGCAACTTATCATCGGGACATCTATCAACGTTAATGAGATTCGTAATTCCTCTAGTGCTTTGCTCTAGCTCCTTGATAACCTCAGCATCCAGAATGTCAGTAAAGCGTGTAAGGTCATTGTCTCCACTGTGGTAGAGAGCTGGGATTAAGTCTGTTATTCTTCCCGTCACGCTGAACTTCTAAAATCAATACTGCCCAGAGTAAGAAGTTCATTGCTTTCCGGCGTAACCGTTTGGCTAGGGCTGTCCAGTTCAACAAACAAAACGCCTTCGATGTTATCAATGAGCGCATACAAGTCTGAAATTCTGACAGGCTCGCCCATATCACGAGTGTCAACATTCATGAAGCCGGTGATAGCTTCAGAAATCTTCTGAAGCACAGAGGGCTTATTAAATCCTTCGGACACAGTAACTGTGCCGGAAAAATCTACAGATTTGATTTTGCCGTCCTCAATCTCCAGCCAGTCGGTAAGCATCTTGTACTCATTCAGATATTCCAACAAGCTATCTTTGAGCGTCTGATTAGGTAGGGCGACAGTGTTATTCTCTGCGCCGTAAGTCAGCACATACAGCCTCACAACATTAGCTTCTCCTGAACGTTCACGCACAACAGCTTTAGCCTTGCAGATACCGTTGAAGTTCGTTGCGAAGGTCTCGTAATCCTGCTGAGTAACGCATCTGCGCTGAGTCTCAAAGAAACGCGGTGCCCAGAGCTTTATGCTGTCAATGCTTTCAGGTTCAGCACCGCCGGAAGCCCAGTTTGAATTAGTTACACGCACTGAAATCTTCCTGCCTGCTGAGTCATGTGCAATGTCCCGCACGTTAGTTATGGTGTTGGGGGCAACATTGCCAATGATACCTCCGCCAATTCTGTAACGCGCAGTAATGCGCTCTCCTTCAGGAGGAATCTTACCGTTCCTGCCGTCCCCGAAGAAAATTTCAGCTCTTCTCCAAGCATCAATCTCGGCAGTGAAAACTTCTTCACTCTCGGACTTGTCAGCCAAACTCTCGGTAACAGTCCAAGTATGTTCGTCTATGGTTGCACTAAGTACTTCAATGACACCTGTATGAGGCAAATAAAGCTCCTGCCAAGCCTCGCCGTCAGAAGTGCCAACAATCTCCTCGATGGTTTCACCTTCAACAGCCTCAACATCAACTGATAGCTGCCCTGCTTTGATGACAGCATCACTTTGTGTTTCAAAGATCAGCCCGTCAGAAGTCTCCAGCAAAGCTCCTGAAGGCAGAATGACATCTAAGCTATGAGCTTGCTCTATTGATACTGTAATACTTACCTGTAAAGGTTTAGCATTCTTAGGCGTGTATCCGATTAGCTTGCACATATTGATTAGGTTCTGGCGTTCCGTTGCAGTAGGCAGGTATGTCTCGTTAGCCTGCCTGTCCAAATAATACAGGAGCAAATCAACGATATACGCGAAAGCCTCAATCAACATACGGCCTGAATTATCTTCTTCAAAATCGTTCCAGTAACTTGAGCCGTAAACTTCCTTAATTCTTGTGATGCAGTCTTCAACAATGGCCTCATGGTCTTTATCTGTGTACTTGAAACGTTTTAATCCAGCCATCGACTAACACCTTCTTCACGGTTAATTTCCAGAACAAGATTCTGATTTTGGTTATATGTTTTCAAGTAATACCTTAACGAGGCTTTAACTCTGAAGTCTTCAGGGTACGGAGTAATTGTTGTGTTCTTGTGATCAAGACTAATTCTATGCTCCCACATGCTTATAGCATTAATAAGCTCAAACCTGAGCAGTGCACACGTAATGTGGTCAAGCGGCTCATGAATAAAATCAAGAATCCTAGAGCCGAAAAGGGGGAGCATTACGCGCTCCCCTCTTCTTGTGCCCAATATCTGAATTATGTTGCCTTCAATGAGCTGAATATCACTCTCAACACTTAACAGGCCTTTTCTTCCCTGCTTAATAGGATAAGCAATTCCTGAGTACAAAAGTATCACCCCTTCCCCAAGCGAAAATGTTGCAGTATCAACTGTTATATACATATTCTAGTTATCCGTATGTCTAAATCGAATCAGGCTTGTGGAACATTCAGGTGATACATCGACCTGAAGTCGAACATTAGGGACAAACAGTTGAACTTTAGGCACGAAAGTCGAGCAATGTTTTATCTCCTGAATGTTTCAATGTTTCGGGGTATGTTTCAGCAATGTTCCAACCTAAGCTGTTGATTTTACTAAATTCTATTAGTTAGTAAACATTGAAACATCTATTCTTAATAGAGATTAAGAATAGAGGAATTAGAGGAATTAGAGAAGAAAAATATTCTCTATTACGCCTATTTATATAAATATATAGAATTAAGGTTTTGAAGTACCGCAGGAATCATTAAAAACGTCCTGAAGTCTAACAGATTTTTGAGGTTAAGGACGCTGAAATATTTAGGCCTTAGCATTGCTTTATCCTCCTGCGAAAACGTTACTGCTGCCAGTAGCTACACTGCTTCCGCAACTCACAGGATCGCCAATTCTACCAAGCTGTCGGCCATTTGCGTATACGGTTAAACTTCCTGATGCCAGACTTCCGCCATGACTGCCGTGCGGAACTTCAGGATGAGTGCAGGTGTGCGTAGCCCACGAGTCGCTTTCACGGTGTGCAGGTGTGTCGTTCACAAAAACGTTCGGGCTTCCGCTGGTGGAGCTTCTAGGCGGGAAGCATTCATGACCTGTACAAATATCACCCTTCCTCGTTACTGCTGGCATTATTCTTCTCCTTCTGCTTCATCAAGCCGCGCTCGTAAAGTTTTTACAGCTTCCACTACATCAGAATCCTGCGGAAATTCTTTTATCAAAAATATCCCACATAGTGTAGCTAACATCTGTAATCTATTAGATATACGACGTAATTCAGTAACAATCTGAACGTCCATTAAGTATTTCCACCTTTCACATCAATTTAAGTCAATCCTGCTTGCTGTCAGCTTCATATTTCCTGCTGCATGAAGCTCTATATTCCCGCCTTTCATGAGTATGTAGCTCCCGTCCTTGTCCTCAACCCTGATATAGCCTTCTTTATCATCCATTCTCCAAAAATTATTATCTTTATCCCTGACCTCTACATACTCTTCTCCGGGCTTATCGCAAAATATCATCATGTGCCCGCTCGTCGTCCTAAATTCTTTGTAGTAATGCGCATCGGCTGTATTGTCCCCTATCTCCTCTTCTGTACGTACTGGTTTTTCTTCCTCTGCCTGCCACACTCCAAGCCACACAGGATATGTCGTATCAGGCTCACCATCCTTCGTCTGGAACATTACCCACACTCCCGCGTCAACTTCAGGCACGGCATAATTATGCATTCCGGGCATTCCGCCATAATTCAAGCATGGCCAAGCCCACGGAAGATTATCTACGGGCTGGTCTCCGTAAGCTGACTGGATACGTACCTTAAGCCTGCCTAGTTTCTTCGGGTCGTTATTATCTACTACTATCCCGCGCAGAAGCCCTCCAAACTCTTTACTCAATTCAAATCTACCTTAATCTTTGTTGGCTTGTTCGTACCCGGGACTACTTCTCCTGCTGGCTTCGTCGGTGTCCTTTTGCCTACTGTCGTTTTAGGAACTGCATGTTTCCCTTCAAGGTCATTCTTATTTAGTGTCATGCTGCACGTATATCCTCCATTCGTAATCTCATGACGTATCTTCGTTATTCTCCAACTTCCTGAAAACTTCTTGCTGATGTTCTCAATCTGCACTGTCTCTCTGGCTTTCAGGTAAGGCAGCCCTATAGTTACAGCTTCAGCCTCAATAGACTTCATGGCCGCTGTTTGAACCTTGCCTTTCGCAACATGTCTTGCATGTGCCTTTGTCGGTGCTGGTGAGGAAATTACTCGGCCTGTTTCATCCGCTCTCGGTTTCAGCGGAGTTTCATTCTCTGTGCGTTTCTCTGGTACTGATACATCACCAAGTGCAACTAAAGCCATGACTTCATTGTTTCGCCCCTTCCTGTATTACTTCCTTCTTCAGCGGATCAATGCCTATCGCCTCAGTAGCACGGCCTGTACCTTTGCCTTGTTCGGCCTTGCTTGAGATTCTGAACGACTGCAAATATCCATCTTGATCTACACCATACCTGAACGTATAGACCGGCTCGTTAATCTTATTAGGCTTGAAGTAAAGCTCGTCATTCACTACCCAGACAGAACAACCTGCATCTTCTGCTAACTCCTTGAGGAACACAAGGTCATTCTTTGCCCCTTCACTTAAGAAGTCATAGAGCAAATCATCTTCTACTTCAATCACAGCCGAAAAGTTATGCTTCGTGGCTATATCCTTCACAATCTCTGATAGCTTCTTATCCTTCCAGCATTGACGTGATGCCCTGCCCGTCAGCTTATGACGTTTATCGTAGGCCGTAATCTCCATCC
>CALAUZ010000162.1 GCA_937892105.1 uncultured Fretibacterium sp.
GTATCAGTGCTAACAAGGGCGACAAGGTAGTATTTGTTTGAAAATGGATTAGGGGGAGTTGCAAGAGATAATAAAGTTTTTGGCTTTGCGCCAACATTAGGGAATGAGGGGAAGGTACATCTTTGATAAATGTATATATTTTTGTGGGCACACAGTTGCTTCGGTCGCTCGCCGAACATATTATTTTTCATTAAACCCGTATCTAAATAACGTCTAGGTTTAGGCACAAGAGCCTTTGGCCAGTAGCAAAAGAATAAAAGTATTGGGAATTAGTGTGTTTATATGAATCTGAATGAATAAGGGGTAATATTTACCAACGAAGTTTTTGAAAGTGAATAAGCTGGCGAACTACCGAAGTATCGGCCCCGGCTTCCCGTCCCCTTAAATTGCCCGACTATTCTAGGTATTCGGGGTAGTCGGGATATTCTTATTGCGCCCCTCTTGATGATTTACACAGTCTATCTCCCTGTGTGCAAAACTTAAACCTGCCAGTCAGCCCGATTTATACCTACAAGCCGCAAGGATAGCTCTATTTTGCGTTTTATTTCTGAAGACGGAAATCAACCCTCCCTTCTATTCCAGATAAACAAACTATTCTAGATAGACAAATTTCGTTTCTATGACTGAGTGTCACTTCTTCTTTAAGCCCACAGAGCCATGTATGGCATTTTTCTTCAGAAGCCGGGGCCGATTTTTAGGCTTCAGCCACGCCGGAGGCGGGGGACATTTTTTTACACTCCTTAAAAATGCACAACTGAAACCGACGAAATAAAACCAAAATAATGGGCTACTCTCAGTGCCGGAATTTTGGTAGAGTCGCAAAAGTTTTGTTAGTTTTTAATTTAACCTTATGCTGACTGGAATGATGCGATATCAACAACTCTTTCGAGCCACTACCGGAATTTTCACAGCATTCGCAACCGTAACACCATCGCAAGCTCTAAACGGAAAACGGAACTGGTGCGTTTTTAGACCGAAATAATCATACCTTCTACATACGTTATAGGCAGCTATAGGTAACCACAGTCGGCCACAGTCAGTTATAAGCAAAACATCGGCATCGTATGTTCAGCTTTATCATCTCTTGTTTGAATCTCAGAATAGTATCAACAGAATCGTTGCTGTAGACGTTAAACCTGAGAACTGCGCTGTGATGCAATAATATCTGTCGATCTATCTTCCGATATAACTACACAGATGCAATCAGTTCCATTCTTTTCCTGATTCTTGACGACGTGTATCCAGAGTTATACTTGGCTCCTCTGCCTCTATTTGAATTTTCTACTGCGATTCCGTCAAGAATTGCTCCTATAGCGTAAGCATTTCCATCAAAGTTCAAAAGAACAGCCCCGTCTATACTCGTAATTCTAAATATATACTCATCAGGAAAATCAGTAAAATTTATTTTTTCTATGCGAATAGCTCGTCCTACTGTGCCTAATCTTTCTGCCTCAACTTCAGCATTTCCGGTAAAAACAAGCATCGTTCCGTGTGTTTGCCTCTGAGCCTTCTTGATAATATCGAAGATCTTGCTACGCTGTTCTTCTGTGATAAAGGATATTTTTTCTACAGAATCAGTTCTTGGTTCATCATGCTTGAATGTGAAATAAACGCCATCGTATGAAACAATTTCTTTGTTCTTAAATTCTATACGCCATTTGAGGTAATCAAGAAATACCAGTTTTGCAAAAGCACCTGTTTTATCTTTTCGTTTTAGCCCAAACACCTTCCAACCGTTCAAATCGCTATAAAAATAAACTGTTTTATTCTCGAGACATATTCTGACTAACTTTCTGACAGCCACGATAGGCATATCACTAGATGACATTTCTACATACTTTCTTAGCTCCCTTACGTTGACTTCATTTATGTCACATTGATTTGTGAATACTACCTCACATTCGCTACGCAGTAAATCATCAAATGCCTTTTCGAGGGAAGCTATTTCGCTCTCATAATTAAAGGGAGTAGCTTCATCAATATAAAAGCAGTTTATATGCATCAAAGATGCGACTTGCCCGAAGCAATGCTCCTGTATATCCTGGCTCATATTGAATGAGAAAATCCTTGTTAGCACGCTCAAATTTTTTCGTTTCAAACATTGCTGATATGATTAACGTGAAGAGCACTGGATACTCGCTTCGTATATCTTTCTTTATTGAAAGAGTTTTTTATTCTGAATGAGAGAATTCTTAACCCATCATCCGTTTTTATCTGCTCAGTTAATATGCTTTCATTTTTTACCTTCGCATGTTCAAGATATAAAGGAATATGAATATATTCATCATTTACGTTAATGCATTGTTCTTTATTTATTGGTACAATTTCATAATAAACACACGCAGAGCCTTGCGAGCTTAGTTCTTCGACCTGTGAATTCAAAAGGTTGTAGCAACTATAAGAATATATCAGAATCAAATGATATTCTGCCGAAGAAATATTTTCGTCCAAATGGCACTTCTTCTATCATATATTTATGAAAAAAATCTGCATAGATGATATGTTTCACACCCTTAATATTATTTTCTTTTAAGAAAGAAATCATAAGAAAGATTACCCTGAGTGTTATTACCATCTGCCGAATGGAACAAAACAATACTTTCAAAAAAGGATCGTGTAAAAAGTTCATGTGAATAGCTAGGTAATAATGTTTCATCTATGTATTGGCCTTGTTCGACATCTATTGAATAGCTTTTTATTATGTTTTCGATTAATCCAGTCATTTTGTACACCTAAATCAATAAGACAAAAAATTTCCGCACCCTTAACTCGACAATCTATCGCACGAACGTGCAATTAAAACTCTCATCTTTGTGATTGATTTTACTGTTGGCATTTGTTGCCCCCTTCCTCGTTGTTAATTTTATTATCTCACCGATGTCAACGTGCCCACAGTAATCACAGCGTCTTTATCACCGTTAGTTTTCTATCCCCGCTAATGTTTCTTCAAAAAAATGTTAAAAAGAAAAATGCTGATGTATCCTTAATGCATCTCTAAATTAACATAAGTAACATGCTTTTGAAGAAATATTGTTTGCGTTTATTGTCGCCGCAAGCCTTACCTGTTCTCAAAATGGTATATCAAGCGTCGTTTCAGTTTTGTTGCCATAACCTGTTACAGCCGCTAGTCCGTTTTGTTTAACGCCTGTGTTAATCCAAAAACTCAACCGTATATCCTTGTGTTAATGCCTCCCAAACCTTCGCTCTCAGTTTCGATGAAGGAATTTAACCAGTTAATCACATCTTGATAGCCTGCGACTTCTGTGTCAAGTTCATTATTCTTTGCATCGTTGCCGTTATTCCTGTTATTCACAGCAGACTTGTTAGCCTTCTGCTCAGCACTCTTGCTTGCGTACCTAGCGGCAAAATCGAAAAAAAGTACAAGGTTAGCTATCAACACACTAAACACACACTTGACAAAATTATCGACTTCATCATTGATTCCTTTCCTTCCCAACTCGGAACTGTTAAGAATGTTCTCATTTGCAAACTGTAAGCCAGAATTTATGGTAAGTTGGTAGAAATAATGGGACAACAAGCGTTTTGAATACAACGGGGGTTACGCCAGTATTGCATAAGCTTCGGATACATAACTTTCGCTTTTACCCTCATCACGACTTTTAGCAATTAGAGTGCTTAGAGCATAATCATTATTGAGCCACGTGTTAATGTCATTCACAAAATTCAGGTAAGAACCAACTTGATGTTGATTCAATTTCCTATTTTCAGCCCGATGCGACTTGAAAGCATCTAAGGATTTGAAGGAGCTAAAGTCTTTCTCGTTAAGGGCGGCTGTCAATGTTCTGATATGCCTTTTGAAGGAATTGAAGAGCGTGGTGTAAGGAGTGCTTTTATTGTTGTTGCTTATCATTTCTAAACTCCTTGACATATGGAATATTTCCTTGTTTTACGTCCTCTTGAACCATTCTTCATAAACTCTGCGAGTATTTGAATAAGGACTTTGAATGTCGGCATAATACTTTTTATGGGCATCAGACTCGACAAGTTTCCTAATGTCACTCTTGTACATCTTCTCGAACCTATCTCTATCAACCTTACTGTCCAAGTATTTAGCGCAAGCATCTTCATAAGCGTTACGATAATTCTCTTCAGAAAGTTCAAGTGCGGACATTAAAGTTTTATCTCGTTTTTCTACGTCCTGATACTTTTGTTTCTCCAGAGCCACCATTATTATTTCATGGTTAGATTCATTAATCGCATTCCTAATCTGTGTTTCCAATGCCCCTTGAGCCGTTAAAGTTTGCGTATTCACCATTTCGTTGTAACGACTGGTTAGATTGATGCTCTGCTCGGTTAGGGCTATATTCTGCTTCGTCAGTTTGATGTTCTTGAAAAAACTGAACAGAGCAACTCCGGCCATAATGACCTCAGCAATATTGGCCGAGATGCTTAGAAATGATTCCCATGTCATGATTTGAACCTCCGAATATATACAATAAGCATTAAAGATGTTGCTAACGCCAGCATTCATAACTTTCCCTCAAGACATTTGAAATCTCAATCGCCTTGGTATTGTCAAATTCCTCATTGATTGCCAGAAGTTCAGCAACTATAGTCTCTTTTGAAAACTTGGAATGGCAAACCTCATAAATTTTCTCACAAATTATTGTCGAAGAGGCAAGCCTTTCGACCTGCTCAGATAAGTATTTTCTTAGTGTCATTGCTTTTTACCTCCGATATGTTTACTCTAATTCTATTTCTGTATCTTAATAGCATTAATTATCCATGACCACGATACAATAGAATATACAGTTTCAGGCGCATTTTCCAACCTTTGTAATTCACACAAAAGATGTTCTTCAAGTTCGTTGATATCTGAAAATGCTCGATTATAAAAACCTTTTTCCCGTATTTCATCCCATATATTTTCTGTTGGATTTAATTCAGGCGAATAGGGAGGCAATATTTTTATCTTAATATTTTCTGGAATTATCAAACTTTTTGATTTATGCCAACCGGCTCCGTCCATTATCATCAAGACTTTTTCATCTTTATGGCGTGAGGAAATTTCTTCAAGAAATATTTGCATTATTTCTGTATTGCATCCCGATAATATAAGACTTTCAAAACTCCCGTCTTCTACGCTTACAACCCCGTAAGCATAGACATACTGCTGACTTACCAAGACACGGCAGACTGGCCTTTCAGGTTTTGCACACCAGCTGCTGTGAAGCTGAGATATTCGACCAAATCGCGCCTCATCTTGAAACATTACTCGCAAATGTTTGTCTTTTGCCCAATTTTTACGAATTTCTTCCACATCCGTCTGCAGTTTTTTTTCCAGTCTTCCTGCTTTTTCACATCGGCTTTTACATGACGCTTATCTGGAACTATTTTGCGCCAGTTATGTCTATGTACAAGTTCATAAACTGACGATAAGCCTACGTGGCGACCAAGGTATTTTTCCAACTCTTTATGAATTTCTCCTATCACAGGAATTTGTCCTGCACTGGCTTTTGAAGCGAATGACTGCAAAAATTCTTTTTCCTGTTCTATGGTCATATTGGCATGATGACGACCTCCGCGCTTATTTATAACAATAGTGCCTCCTGCTTTTATAAAGGCATTCCTGTTCCTTGATACCCAGCCTGTACTTCGTCCAACAGCCTGAGCTGTTTGTTCTAATGATAAACCTTCTAACGGAAGTATTACTGCCTGATAAATTCTTATTTCGCCTATCGTTTTTGCCTTAGACAAAAGTTCCCTTGCTTTATCTAAAAATTCTTCTCCCTTTGGTGTCCTTGCCATTTTGCTCTCCCTCTTTTTTTAGATAAAATTATACACGCTTTGAAGCAGAAATGGAATAACCAGTGAACTACGTTTGTTTTTCTTATAGGTTGCTTTTCAACGCTACTCGGATAACCAAGAGCGACCATTGAACAAACATTGTAGTTTTCAGGAATACCCAGTCTCGTTAGTAAATATCTAATTTCTACCTGTTTACAAATACGCATTAAGCCATTCAGCCAACATGCCCCAAGCCCTAAAGCGTGAGCAGCTAATAAAATGTTTTCAGTAGTGCAGGACGCGTCCATAACGCCGGTGTCGTTTCTCTTATCGTAGCTCACAATTATCAATGCGGCTGGATTATTAAAGCCTGCTAATGGTGTTTTTTCGCGCTTAGCGATAGAGTTTCCGACTTCTTTTATCCGATTTATAATTTGTTCATTGGTAATCACAGTAAAGTTCCACGTTTGAAGATTGTGTCCGAACGGGGCTTGAATGCCAGCTTTTACGAGTAGTTCCAGAATGCTTTTATCAATTTTCTGGTCTGTAAAGTTCCTAACACTGTGTCGTGATAAAACTAAATTAATAAATTCATTATTCATCATTGTGTGGCCTCGCTCTTCCCACATCTTTCTGACCGCTTTCCTGTCTAGTTTCCTCATGCGATTTCTTGGAATTTCATTAACACTAACAATCTCTGTGGGTATCTTAAATGATTCCAGTCTTCCTCTGAGAAATCGAATTAGATATTCCTTGTCGTAAGGCTCACCAAGCA
>CALAUZ010000163.1 GCA_937892105.1 uncultured Fretibacterium sp.
AAATATCCCAACAAAATATGTCGGAAGATACGATATGCTTCACGAGCCGAATTTGAATGAGCCAGATCCTAACACAGGGGTAGGAGACAGAACTTCTCACTACATGTACTGCCTCAACATTGCGGAAGTTGAAGTTAATCCGAATACCGGAAAGACTAAAGTTCTTCATTACGCGGCAGTTTCTGAATGTGGCGTTCTGGGAAATCTCTTAGCGGTTGATGGTCAGGCTTACGGCGGAATTTCTCACAGCATAGGTTTCGCGCTTTCTGAAAACTACTATGATGTCATGAAGGACAAGAATATTGAGTCGTGCGGCATTCCTCATATCGCGGATATTCCTGATGATATTCGTGTTATCCACATTGAGAACCCCAGACTTAACGGGCCTCATGGCTCAACGGGTTGCTCTGAGAACTTCCAGGCAAGTGGACATATGGCTGTAATCAACGCTATTGACGATGCAGCAGGTGTCAGGATATATGAACTTCCAGCGACACCGGCAAAAGTAAAAGCGGCGTTGAAGGCAAAAGAAGAAGGAAAAGAGCTTAAACCAGCAAAATATTTCTTAGGCTCAGATTTACACGAAGAGCTTGACAACATCATAGAGAATCCAGTTTAACGCGTTCGATTTCAGGGTAGACAGGGCAGAAATTACAGCCTTGTTTGTCCTAAATTTTAGTAAGTATGAGAGGTGTTACGATTTGAAGCAGGAACAGTCTCACGCATATGCCGCAGCATGTTATCACGGGGAATACGCGTCATGTTCGTATGCTTGCCCATTCAGGGTTGATGTCAGAAGTTTTATGGCGAACATCAGGAAAGGAAGTTTTCAGGCAGCCTATCGAATTTTGAGTGATACGGTGCTGTTCCCCGGCATTGTAACTGAGTTGTGTCAGGAGTTTTGCAAAGCTCATTGCGTAAGGCGGAAAAATGGTCAGGCACTCTCAATTCTGGAAGTAGAGAAAGCTTGTGTTAGGCTGGTTCGCTCAAAAACCCCTCTCTCGTACAACATACCGCAGAAGAATAAAACAATCGCTGTTATCGGAGCTGGCCTTAGCGGAATGGCTTGCGCTCTGAGGCTTGCTGTCAAAAAGTATCATGTTCATGTTTACGAAAAAGAGGATAACTTAGGCGGCGTTTTAAGAACACATGAAAAGTTCGAGCTATTCCTGACGGAGATTATGCAAAGAATCCAGAATGAGGCTATCGAGTTTCACTTTAATCACAGTGTCGATGATATAGGCAGTCTGAATTGTGATGCCGTATACATAGCTACAGGGAAAAATGGCAATGATTTCGGGTTGCTTGACAGCTTTGATGATAAAACGTTAGGCACAAATGAAAGCCGCTGTTTTATGGGAGGTATGCTTACAGGAGTTTCGATTCTTGATTCGCTTGAACACGGAATGCGGGCATCAAAGCAGATTGAAAAGTTTTTACTGACAGGTGAAGTTCACGACTACATAGAAGAATATCCCTATGAGAACTGTGAACGCCTCATGCAGATTGATACACTGCCGGATCAGCCTGCTGTAATCCCCGCAAACCCTGAAGGTTACACAAAAGAGGAAGCTGTTCGGGAGGCATCACGCTGTCTGAAGTGTGATTGCAGCCGTTGTATGAAGTCCTGTGAAATGCTCCAGTCGTTCAAGAAATCCCCCTTAAAGATAGTCAAAGAGATATACACTGATTCTATTGTGCTTCATGGTTTATCACATAGAACACTTACTCGCGAGGTAGCTTCATGCAATATGTGCGGGCAATGCAAATCAGTATGTCCGACTGCTGTAGATATGGGAGCGGCATTCCTTTTTGCGAGACGTGATAGAGTTGAACAGAATAATTAACCGAAAGCGTTCCATGATTATTGGCTTCGTCAGATGGATTTTGCGATAAATGAAGCTTCTGTCTTTCAGCTTCCGCCACAAAAACAAAGCTGCGGTTATATATTCTTTCCTGGCTGTCAGCTTGGCTCTTCAAATCCTCAATACGTTTTATCTTCATACCAAAAACTTTTGGAGCTTACTAACGGTGATGCAGGTCTAGCTCTCTCTTGCTGTGGTGCTCCTGCATATTGGGCCGGAGAAGTTGAGAAACATAACTAGGCGTTAAACCTTATCCGTTCTTTCTGGTAACAATCGGGTAAAGGAACTGTAATATGCGCCTGTATGACATGCATGAAAATACTGAAGGAATATTGCAGTGATATAAAAACAGTCAGTCTCTACGAAATGCTGGACACTGCCGAAGCACCAGCCGTTGATTTTGAAGGA
Organism: uncultured Fretibacterium sp.; assembly: GCA_937892105.1. The sequence continues at coordinate 2,274 of CALAUZ010000163.1, forward strand.
GCAATATTTGATCCATGTTCTTCAAGATATGAGAAAGAAGCCAGAGCAGTAATACGCAGTTTATTGAAGAAGATGAACGTTTCGGCTGAAGAACTGCCATTTCATGATGAGGCGGCTAAATGCTGTGGGTGGGGCGGACATATTTACCCGGCTAACCGCATTTTGTTCAATACTATCGTGGAAAATCGTATCAGCGCGGCAGAGTATCCATATATTGTGTATTGCTCAAATTGTCGTGATGTGTTTGCTGCTAAGGGTAAAAATTGCGTTCATTTCCTTGATCTTTATTTTGGCCTAAGTAGCGGGGAAAGGAAAGCACCTACAATCAAGGAGAAACACGATAACAGCCTGTCTCTTAAGCAAACAATCTTAAAAACGTATTGGGAGCAAAACTATGCGATACCTGAATTTCAGGGTGAAAATATGAATTTGATAATGACGAGGCAATTAGCCGATAAGCTGGAAGAATTGCTAATCTCTCAGGATTTAGTTCGCAAAGCCATAAGTCAGGCGGAAACCAGCGGGGAAAAATTCTATGACATGAACAGCGGCCTTCAAATCTGTTCGTTACGTGATGGAATGTGCACACTTTGGGTTCACTACAAGCCAGCGGGACAAAATGAGGCTTACGAAATACTGAACGTTTACACTCACAGAATGGAAATTTTGGAATGACGGGGGTTGAGAATGGAAGATAACCTCACTCTAATGTGCAATAACTGCAATAAGCAGCTGGTGATAGCAAAAGCGGATTTTTCCTACATGGGCAAGACTTTCCATACTGACGTGTAACGCTGCCCATCATGCAAGAAGGTCTGTATCCTGCCAGCTCTAGCTGAGGGAAAAATGGCAGAAGTCGAAATTCTGCTGGAAGACAAATAGAAAGAGGGGTTAGAATTATGGACGCTGAGGAAGTCAGACAATATTTCAAGGGAGGAATTGATTGTTCCCAAGTCGTTCTCGGACAGTATGCTGAGGAACTGGGGTATGACAAAGAAGAGGCATTCAGGATTGCTTCGGCTTTCGGCGGAGGAATGTTTTACGGCTCAACATGCGGTGCGGTGTCAGGTGCACTCATTGCGCTTGGAATGCGCTATGGTCATTACGAGATGAATGACGCGGAACAAAAGGAGAAACTTTTAGGCAAAGTCAAGGAATTCCTACAGCGTTTCACTCAAAGCTGTTCTTCTACAATCTGCCGGGAACTTTGCGGCTTTGATTTCTCCAAAGACGGGGAATTACAGAGAGCTATGGAATCAGGATTATTGATGAAAAACTGCCCGCATTATGTGCAGACATCACTTGAAATCCTAAAAGACCTTATGCCGGAATAAAAATGGATAAAATCAGCAAGTATCGCAATCAATTTTACGTTAAAGTCTGTTGCGGAACTTTCAACGCTAACGATTACCTGTCTGACTTGAGAAAGAGTATCGAACACAGGGTGAATGATGGGGGATTTAATGTCTCACAAATAAAGTTGTCCGCTCATGGAGAAGATAGAGATTTAATTTCTGAGCCTGAGAGAGAGGATTTGCCGGTTGTACTCAATGTAAGTGCAATTTGTCTTTCGCATGTTCTTGAAAGTAT
>CALAUZ010000164.1 GCA_937892105.1 uncultured Fretibacterium sp.
TGTTCGACCAAAATCGGAGCAAGTCCCATCGAAGGCTCGTCAAGCATTAATAATTTTGGTCTGCTCATTAATGCACGTCCCATTGCAAGCATCTGCTGTTCACCGCCTGAGAGAGTTCCTGCGGTCTGTTTCATTCTTTCTTTTAATCTCGGGAAAAGCGAATAAACTTTTTCAAGATCGTCCTGAATATCGCCGGAATTACTCTGAGTGAACGCTCCCATTTCGAGATTTTCCTGAACGGTCATCTGAGCGAATACCCTGCGTCCTTCAGGAACTTGAGCAAGACCCTTATAAACGATTTTATGAGGCGGAACTTTCGCTAAATTTTCTCCCAGGAAAGAAACGCTCCCTGTCGAAGGGTGAAGAAGTCCCGAAATCGTGTTAAGCGTTGTTGATTTTCCTGCGCCGTTAGCACCGATTAACGTTACGGTTTCTCCGGCAAAAACTTCAAAGGAAATGCCTTTAATCGCGTGAATACTTCCGTAATAGACATTAATATTTTCAACTTTTAATAACGGTTCAGCCATCGCTTAAGCCTCCTTCTTTCTGCCGAGATAAGCTTCAATTACAGCAGGATTGCTCTGAATTTCATCGGGTGTGCCTTTTGCAATTACATGACCAAAATTCAAAACGCAAATGCCTTCGCAGATATTCATGACGAGGCTCATATCATGCTCGATTAAGACTATCGCGATCTGGAACATTTCATGAACTTTGCGGATATTGTCCATTAAGTCTGAAGTTTCGGACGGGTTCATTCCTGCGGCAGGCTCGTCAAGCAATAATAACGATGGATTAGTAGCAAGCGCACGGACGATTTCAAGTCTTCTCTGAGCTCCGTAAGGCAAAGAACCTGCTCTTGCGTCTGCCATGTCCTGCATATCAAAAATTGAAAGCAATTTTAACGCGCGTCTGTGAGCAGCGACTTCTTCGCGCCTGTAATTCGGAAGCCTCAAAATTGAACTCAGCATACTGTATTTCATTTCGTTGTTCATTGCGGCTTTTACGTTATCAGCGACGCTGAGATTTTTGAATAATCTTATGTTCTGAAACGTTCGCGCTATTCCGGCTCTGTTGACCTGCATGGTGTTCATGCCGTGAGTGTCCCTGCCATTGAGAAGGATTGTTCCTGTGGTTGGCTGGTATACTTTCGTGAGAAGGTTGAAGACTGTAGTTTTTCCGGCACCATTAGGCCCGATTAACCCGACAATTTCAGTTCTGCCGACCGTGAGATTGAAATCCTCAACAGCCTTAATGCCTCCAAGAGTGATACCGAGTTTCACACATTCAAGGGCTGGTGCTCTTTCCGCGTCTCTCTCAGGAAGTATTGCCGTTGACGGAACTGGAACGTACTTAGTTTTTGCCTTCATGGATTATTCAGCCTCCTCTTTGCGCCTGAAAGGATTAAGCCGCGATATGAACTCTTTAATTTCCGCATTGTTCGTTGCAAGCATCATAACGATTAGTATCACGGCGTAGAGCAGCATTCTGTAATCCGAGAACTGTCGGAGCTTTTCGGGAAGTATTGTCAGAACCGCCGCCGCAATAATCCCTCCAAGCATGTTGCCCTGCCCCCCCAATACTACGAAGACAAGTATCAATATTGACGTGTTAAAGTCGAACTTGTTGGCTACTATTGTCGAGTAGTTCATTGCAAAGAGTGCCCCTGCTGAACCTGCCAGTGCCGCAGACATTACGAACGCCATCATCTTGTACTTTGTGATGTCGAGGCCAATGCTTTCCGCCGCTATCCTGTCATCACGTATGGCCATGAAAGCCCTTCCCGAACGCGAATTGACGAGGTTAAACACTATCATCAGCGCAATCATTAGCAGTATGAAGCCTGCCGGGAATGTCGCGATTTTCTGTATTCCGCTTATTCCCATAGGCCCGCGTATTATGAGCCTTCCTCCCTTGAGCAGTCTTGTAGTGTCAGTGAGCATACTGAAGTGAAGCCCCTGACTGTCAACGCCCAAGTAAAAGTTATTGAGAATGCTCTTTATGATTTCGCCGAAAGCCAGCGTAACGATTGCAAGGTAATCACCCTTCAGCCTGAGAACCGGAATACCGATCAGGAACCCCGCAAATGCCGCAAATACAGCCGCGATAATCATTGCTATAGTGAGCCTTACCGGAGCATAGGGGATAACCTTCTGCAACAATATGGCCGCCGCAACTCCCGAAAACGCTCCAACCGACATGAAGCCGGCGTGTCCCAATGACAACTCGCCTAGTATTCCAACAACAAGGTTCAGAGATACCGCCATCACCATATAGGCACAAATAGGTACTAACATTCCCCTCATTGATGAGCTGAGGAACTTTGTACTGCTCATGACCTGACATATAACATACGCCGCAATTACCACCGCATAGGTCAGGTAAATTCTGCGGGCTTCAACGCGCTTTAAGTTTATCAGTCTACGCATTGTCATGATTACACCTTCTCCTGCGTCATTTTCCCAAGCAAACCTGCGGGCTTTACGAGCAACACTACGATAAGCACCCCGAATACTACAGCGTCTGATAACTGGCTTGAAATATATGCCTTAGCGAAAATCTCAATAACCCCAAGCATAAGCCCTCCCAAGAACGCTCCGGGTATCGAGCCTATTCCCCCGAAAACCGCCGCAGTGAATGCCTTTATGCCGGGAAGTGCTCCTGTTGTCGGCATAAGGGTAGGATACGCCGAACACAATAACGCGCCTGCAACTGCCGCAAGCCCTGAACCTATCGCGAATGTGAGGGATATTGTAGCGTTTACGTTTATCCCCATGAGTTGAGCCGCGCCCTTATCCTCTGAACATGCACGCATTGCCTTTCCGAGTTTAGTCCTGCTGATGAACAGTGAAAGGACTATCATGATTACGAGGCATACTCCGATAGTGAGTGCTGTGATGTGAGAGACCGACAAATTTCCGTCAAACAGTTTGAACGCTCCCCTGCCTATGATTGACGGGAAGACTTTGGGATTGGACGACCACAATAACAGCGCGGTATTCTGAAGGAAATAGCTCATGCCTATAGCTGTAATCAGAACTGCGAGTGATGGTGCCTGACGCAGAGGTTTGTATGCTAGGCGTTCCACGATTATTCCGAGAAGTGTGCAGGCCAGCATTGCCAGAGCGATACCGAGAAAAGGATTGAGGCCGTAACGTGATACTGAATAGAAGCAGACATATGCACCGACCATTATTACATCACCGTGTGCAAAGTTAAGCATTTTGGCGATACCGTAAACCATCGTGTAACCCAGCGCGATGATTGCATATATGCTTCCCAGACTTATACCGCTGATAAAGAAATTCAGAAATATCATGTGAAAAGTTTTGTCTCCTTATACGAAAAGAGCAGCCGGAAATTTTACCTGTGGCCGATACTTCCGACTGCCCCGAAAATTTCAGTGGTTAGAGTTTGTGCAACTTATGGTTAGTCAAGTCCGACATATGCGCCGTTTTTGATGACCATGCCTTTGGGGTCTTTCGTAACTTCACCGTTTGCCGACCACTTGACATTCTCGCCTGTAACTCCGTTGAACGTCATAGTAGTGAACTGCTCAATCATTTTTGCACAGAGAGCCTCAGCGTCCATATCGGGAGCAGCTTTTGCCTGAGCGAGTGCCTGGCAGTAGGCATACACGCAGTCGTAACCGTCAGCCGCAAACTGGTTGGGTATCTCTCCATGCCTCTTCTGGTACTCTGCTACGAACTTCTGGGTTTTCTCGTCCTTTGCGTCAGCGTTGAAGGGTGTAAGGAGCATTACGCCTTCTGCGAGGGACTTGTCGAAACCTTCCATTGTGAGAATGCCGTCCATTCCGTCAACACCGAACCACTTGGGTGCGTATCCCATAGCCTGAGCCTGTGCGAGAATGAGGCTTGCCGGCTGGTAGTACATTGGGAGGAACACAAGCTCTGCACCTTTTGCCTGAGCGTCTGTGAGCTGTACGGAGAAGTCGTTGTCGTTGCCGTCAGCAAATGTGGTCTCGCTGACAACTTCAAGGCCGAGTGAAGGAGCTTTCTCAACGAAAGTATCACGGATACCCTTCGAGTAGACATCATCATTCTTCCAGATTACAGCGATTTTCTTCGCAAACCCTTTGTCGGCGATGTACTGAGCTGAAGCACTGCCCTGATTGGGGTCAACGAAGCACATCTGGAAGACGTTATCCTTGCCCTCAGTTACAGCCGCGCTTGAAGCTGAAGGGGTGAGGGCGAATATTCTGTCCGCGAAATTCTCTGCTGCTGTAGCCTCGCATGGCTTTGACGTTACTGAGCCGAGAGATACCTGCATTCCCCAGTCTTTGAGGGCATTGTACGCGTTTACGGCCTTTTCAGCGTCGTGAGTGTCGTCCTCATAGCGAAGCTCGAACGTAATATCTCCGCCCATAGCGTTAATCTCGTCAACGGCTATCTGTGCCCCGTTTTTGGCGGCGTTACCGTAGATTGCCGCGCCTCCTGTGAGCGGGCCTGTTCCGCCGATCTTGAATGCTGCCCCGAACGCGCTGGCTGACATTGCGAGAACGAGTAATGCGCAGACTAATGCTTTCTTCATCGTAAAATTCTCTCCTTTGTCCTGTGAATAATTTATGCTCAACCTGATTGTTCCTTTTACGGCCATGTATGAAACTTTCAGGGTTAAAGCCTTAGTGTACGAAAAAAGCGGCCTTCTGGAGTAAAGCCGCCTTCGTGTAGTTCCCGTAATATTAAGCTCCTCACTCCCGCCGTTATTCAGACTTCTGCAACGCGCATATAATAACGGGAATAATGAAGCCGCCTACAGCAAAAAGAGCACCAGCACAATCATAATCCTTCATGCTTCCCGAACTTCTCATAACGTGCAAATGCCCTCCTCAATGTCAGATATTGGCGCGGTAGGCAGGATTCGAACCCACGACCTAAGGCTCCGTAGGCCTTCGCTCTATCCAGCTGAGCTACTACCGCAATGTTTCGTGTAAGAATGGCGGTGGGTGTGAGATTCGAACTCACGATAGAGGTTTTAGCCCCTATACTCACTTAGCAGGCGAGCGCCTTCGACCTACTCGGCCAACCCACCACTACGCAAAACAGAGAATATATTACCCCGCCGATAAATTCTTGTCAAATGCGAAAAATTTTTTCTGTGCCTAATAACAACCACAAAACGAGCACAGAGCACAATTGTAGTTGCAGAAATTTTTAATAATATAGTAGTAAGGTTATCCTTGAAGTTGAGCCATTCTGAGATATTACCGACCAATTGGGGGCGGCTTCAATTGTTGCATTGATTTTGTTTACCAGCTTCTGATTTGACTTCAGAATGATGCAGGGCACAGAATACGTAGTCCTGAACCGTTGGTTGGCTTTGGCTCTCAGATGTTTGCATAGCTGATCTTGAGCTTTTTCTCCCTGTCTTCTTCTTACACAGTTCTTTGTACAGTCTTCGGCGAAATACGATAACACACCCATAGCTCCAATAATCGATAAAACAAAATCCCCCCTGCGGCTTACAGAGGGGGGAGGCTTCTTTACACTCTATTACTTCAGTAGGCCGATATTCTTCATCACTATTTCGAGTTTCCCATGCTGTTCCGCCGTCAAAGGCTGAATAGGCTCTGCACACTTCCCAACATTGCAGCCTATCATATTCAGTGCTTCCTTTATGACAACAGGGAAGCTGCCCATGTTCGTGGCAATCCTAAGCTCACTCAGCTTGAACTGTGCCTCAAGTGCTGCATCATACTTCCCCGCCTTAAAGTTCTCGTAGATGTCAACAGCAATTCTCGGCGCAATGTTCCCGCATGACGTTATCGCTCCAGCCGCACCGTACCACAACGCCGCGTATATCAGCGTATCACGTCCCATCAGAACGTCAAACTCCGGATTGTCGCGCGTAAGCCGGATATATTCCTCGCTGTTCGTCATGTCTCCTGTACTGTCCTTCACGGCGATGATGTTCTTTACCTTTGCGAGTTTCTGGATTGTCGCGGGGTCAACACCAACGTTCGTCTTTGGCTTGTTGTTGTAAATGACAATGGGAAGGCTCGTTGCGTCAGCTATCTTCCTGTAGTAGATTTCGAGTTCGGCCTGCGTCTGGCTCACAAACATAGGCGTTAATACGCTCAGTGCGTCAACCTTGCATTCTTCAGCGATTTTTGCAAGCTCGATCGCTCCCTTCGGCGTAATGTGATTGGCTCCGGCGTAGATGTCCATCTTTCCGCGCGCATATTCACAGGTTACTTCGAGGACGTGGCGGTAAAATCCGTTGTCGAACGCGTAGAACTCTCCCGATGTTCCAAACGGGAATACTCCGTGAATGCCGTTGTCGATGAAGTACTGCAACAGCTTCCTGTACTCGTCCTCCATGAACTTTCCGTTGTCATCGAACGGCGTAACTACAGGTATAACTATGCCCTTCGGCTTGAACATAAGTATAATTCCCCTTTCTGTTATGTTAATTATCTCTTCGCGGTGAAGATTATTATACACGGAAAAATTAAGGCCGTTTGTGAAAAAGTTGCGGTTATTATAGAATTACGGACATGAAAACTTTTCCACATTAAGGAGGATATTATTATGTTCAGGAAGACAGCACTAGTCATGATATTGGTGATGTGTATCGTCCCTAGCGCGTTCGCAGACGAGCCAGAACCGGAACAGGCAGAAATCACAGAAGCCGCACCCATCTCACAAGATGAACAGCCAGATGAACTAACGCTCCGTGAAAACGCCGTCAGCCAGAAGGCCGAGAAACTTGAAGCCCTCACCGAAGAGCTTGCAGGCCGCGAGGCAAAACTCGTTCAGCAGGAAAAGGATTTTGCCGCAAAAGCAAGGGCACTCTCCGCTGAAGACCGCAGAATTTCCGGAACATCAGCCGTACTGCTCGGACGCGAAACTCAGATGGCCAAGAGGGAACTTGACCTCAAAGCTCGTGAGGCAGAACTTGCACGCCGTGAAATGACGTTTGCGCAGGAAAGCCAGAAGTTCACGGAGGCATCATCAGCACTTGCAGGACGTGAGGCAGATCTGGCAAAGCGTGAAGCAGACTTGTCCGGCAGAGAAGCTGAACTCAACGCGAAGATTTCGGCCAAAGAAGCGGCAGACCAGCTCACAGCACGTGAGGCAGAACTCGTGAAGCGTGAAGCAGCCCTCACAGAACGCGAGGCAACAGGCGCAAGGTTATCATCGCTTGAGGCGGAACTCACCGACAGGGATACTGCATTGAAAGCACGTGAGGAAGCAGTTGCGGCGCGTGAAGCGTCAGTCAGCGGACAGGAGAAAGCTATTGCTGAAGCCACAGGGAAGGTCAGCACACGCGAGGCGGAATTATCGGAGAAGGAAGCCGCCCTTAACACAAGGAATGCAGACCTTGAGGCGAGGAACGCAAAGTTGACGGAGGATACATCAGCACTGGCAGCACGTGAAGCAGCTCTCGTAAACCGTGAGGCAGCAGCAGCAGGAAAAGCCGCTGAAGTTCAGGAGCTTGAAACGCTCATTAAGGAACTTCCTGCGTTTGACCCCAACAATTCGACAGAAGCCGCTATGATACTCACGTACAAGATACCTGCGGCAAGAAGGCGCGAACTTATTGCAATGCAGAGGGAAGCATACAGCCGTTACAGTTCCAACAGGGTAACTCAGGCATTGGACAGCTACACTGCGGCATATGAAGCAGAACCTTCGGCCAACTATCTTGCGGCATACTGGGCAGGTCTTGCGGCTGAAAGGCTCAGGAACAGGAGAGATGACGCTCTCATGTGGGCTAACAGGGCACTGGAGATTAATCCCGATTACCGTCCTGCTCAGGAGCTAAAAAGAAGGTTAGAGACTCCTGCACGCAACACACAGCAGCAGAGAAGACGCACATCATCACGCTAGTCTCACATAGGGAAATATATTCATGCCCCTCGTGTGAATGCGGGGGGTATTTGTTTAGGAGGAAAATAACGTTTGGAGGATTTATACGCAATTCTTGAAGTCCCAAGAGACGCTTCGCAGGCGGACATCAAGAAGGCTTACAGGAAATTAGTACATCAGTATCACCCTGATTCACACCCCGGCGACAAGGAAGCAGAGGAGAAGTTCAAGAAGATTAACGCTGCTTACTCTGTCCTGAATGATCCGGAGAAGCGCGCACGTTATGACCAGTTTGGGACGACTGATCCAAACTCCAATCCTTTCGGCGGTATGGGCGGAATGGATTTGGGCGACCTTTTCGGGGACATATTCGCACAGGCTTTCGGAGGAGGCTTTTCATCATCACGAAGGCAGTATGACCCCAACGCTCCTCAGAGAGGCGATGACATTGAACAGGTTGTGCATGTTACGCTGCTGGAAGCGTCAAAAGGTGTTACCCGCGATATTGACGTTATGAAGTCCGAGACATGCCAGCATTGCAATGGCACAGGAGCAAAGCCGGGTACAAAGCCCGAAACATGTCCCCGCTGTCATGGTCAAGGTCAGGTTCGTCAGGCACAGCAGAGTTTGTTCGGACAGTTCGTCAGCATTACTACATGCCCGGATTGTCATGGAACTGGCAAAATTATCCGCGACAAGTGCGGTGAATGCGGCGGTACAGGCCATGTCAGGAAGAAGCACAAACTTGAAGTGAAGATACCTGCCGGCGTTGAACGCAACATGCGTCTAAGAATACCCAATGCAGGAGAGGCAGGCCATAACGGCGGACAGTCCGGCGATTTGTACCTGATTATTGATGTTGAAGTGAATCCGGATTTTGAGCGGGACGGTGCTGACCTTCACACCACATTGCTTCTGACGTATCCGCAGGCTGTTCTCGGAACTGACACGAAGATTAAGCTGCTTGACGGAACGATGGAGACCGTTACGGTAGCGGCAGGGACACAGCATGGCCAGGTGTTAAAGCTGAAAGGCAAGGGAATGCCTCGTCTAAATTCTGCGCTAAAGACCACAGGGGATTTGTATGCTCATGTATACATTGAGATACCAAAGAAGCTGACGGATAAGCAGCGTGAGCTGATAAAATCTCTTGCTGATGAGATGCAGGCACCTGTGAGCGTTGATGAACCTGGATTGTTCGACAAATTCAAGAAATGGTTGCAGGAATAGGCGTGGATTTGTGCAGTGTTGAGAGAATGAGGAAGGCTCTGCGTTCGGGAGGCTTCAGGGATAAGGTGTTCAGCCCGGAGGAAATCTCGTACTGCGAGGAAAAAGGTGATAGACGTTACGAGAGTTACGCGGCAGGTTTTGCGGCACGTGAAGCGTTCGTCAAGGCTTCGGGAAAAACATTGTCTTCCGTGATGTTCGGGGGAAACTTCGCGCTGATACGCACGGACGGCGTGCCAGAAATAAAGCTGTCAGGAAACCTCGTAATTCCGTCAGCAAAAATATTCGTCTCAATATCTCACGAAACAGGTTACGCCATCGCAATGGTAGTAATAGACATTAAGGAAGGAGAATTAAAATGATAATCGACATAAGCGGTGCAAGCACGATATTATCAAGTCTCGGAAGCATACTCGTTGCAGGTTTCATTCTTCTGCTTGTGCTTTCGTCAGCAATTAAGGTAATCCCCGAATACAGGCGGATAGTCCTGTTCAGGCTCGGTCGTCTGGTTGGAAGCAGAGGGCCTGGAATAGTCTTTATTGTCCCGTTCATCGACAGGTCTGTAACGGTTGACTTGAGGATATTGACGCTTGATGTTCCGGTTCAGGAAGTAATCACGAAAGATAACGTTGCGATTAAGGTGAATGCCGTTGTGTATTTCAGGGTATTAGACCCCGCAAAGTCAGTTGTTGAGGTCGAGAACTATATCGTTGCGACAAGCCAGCTTGCACAGACTACGTTGCGTTCTGTTGTAGGCTCAGTTGAACTCGATGAAGTGTTGTCCTCAAGGGAGAAGATTAATCAGGAACTCCAGAAGATTATTGACGAACGCACAGACCCGTGGGGAATTAAGGTTAGCGCGGTGGAAGTGAAGGAGCTTGAACTGCCCGAAGGAATGAAACGTGCAATGGCGCGTCAGGCAGAGGCAGAACGCGAACGCAGGGCAAAAATCATTGCGGCAGAAGGAGAACTTCAGGCTGCGGAAAAACTCTCAGAGGCTGCACGAAAAATGGAGACATCTCCTGTAACGTTGCAGTTGAGATACTTGCAGACGATACGTGAAATTTCAGGTGAACGCAACACAACAACATTCTTCCCGATACCAGTTGACCTTATACAGCCATTCATCGACAGGCTGACCCGCAAGGAGGCTTAGTACATGCAATACAGAAAAGCCGCAGAACTTCGCGAAATGTTCATCAAATTCTGGGAGGAGAAAGGCGCAAAACATATTCCCAGTTTCTCGCTTGTACCTGAAGACCCGTCATTGCTCTTCACGATTGCGGGAATGGTTCCCCTGAAGCCCTATTATCTCGGCATAAAGAACCCAGAATACCCCCGTGTCGTAACATGTCAGAAATGTGTCCGCACCAATGACATCGAAAACGTTGGCAGAACCGCGAGACATCATACATTCTTTGAGATGTTGGGGAATTTCACGTGGGGGAGCTACTTCAAGAACGAGGCTGTTTCATGGGCATGGGAGTTTTTGACCGAGAGGGTTGGGCTTGAACCAGAGAGGCTTTACGCAACAATTTATCTTGACGACGAGGAAGCTTTCAACGCTTGGAGAAAATTCCTGCCTGAGAACAAGATTTACCGTTTCGGACAGGACGATAACTACTGGTTCATGGGCGAGACAGGGCCTTGCGGGCCATGCAGCGAGATTTACTACGACAGGGGCGAGAAGTATTCCTGCGGGAAGCCGACATGCGGTGTTGGGTGCGACTGCGACAGGTACATGGAGATATGGAACTTGGTATTCACACAGTTTGACCGCCAGAAAGACGGAAGCCTTCCCCTTCTTCCCCACAAGAATATTGATACCGGAATGGGACTTGAACGTCTTGCAAGCGTAATTCAGGGTGTAGATACGGATTACGAGACCGATCTCTTTACGCCGATGATTGAGCATACTTGCAGGCGTGCCGGAATAACTTACGGGAACAATGCCCGCGATGACATGGCCGTCCGTGTAATCTCTGACCATGTACGCAGTGTTGCATTCATGCTTGCTGACGGCGTACTGCCATCGAATGACGGGCCGGGATATGTATTGCGCAGACTTCTGAGGAGGGCTGTAAGGTTCGGGAAGCTGCTTGGGTTTGACGGGCTGTTCCTGAATGAGTACATGCCGATACTGATTGACGTTATGGGCAATCCTTACAGGGAATTGATTACGCAGAGGCCGGTTATTGAGCAGATAATCACGCTTGAGGAGGAGAAGTTCAACAAGACACTGAAGCAGGGGACGGAATTATTCGACGCAGAAACCTCGCACCTCAAGGCACAGGGAGCAACAGAGATACCCGGCGATGTCATATTCACACTCTATGACACATACGGCTTCCCTCCTGAATTGACGCGTGAGATGGCTGGGGAATTGGGCTTCACTCTGGACGAGGAAGGCTTCAAGTCGGCCATGAACGAGCAGAAGGAACGCGCCAGAGCTTCAAGCAAGCAGAAACGCAGCGCACTTGCCGGAGATGTCTACACCGAAATCGAGAATGAGGCAGGAGCGACAGTATTCACGGGGGACAGCAGGCACAACGACAGCGGGAAGATTATCGCAATCATAACTCCCGAAGGCAGAACCGATGCTGTAACGGGAGCGGGAGAGTTTGAGATTGTTCTGGACACAACGCCATTCTACGCTGAAAGAGGCGGTGAAATAGGCGACACCGGCAGCATAAAGGTGAACGGTATTACCCTCCAAGTTCTGAACACGATACCGCATGGGAAAATAATCGTCCACACTGTGAGGCCAGATGTCGAAGGTACTGTGAAAGTTGGCGATGAAGCAATGTGCTTTGTCGATAACGAGAGGCGGTCAGCAATAAGACGCAATCACACTGCGACACACCTTCTTCATGAGGCATTGGGGCGTGTGCTTGGCCGTCATGTAAGGCAGGCAGGCTCACTCGTAACTGATATGTTCCTGCGTTTTGACTTCACACATCATTCTGCTGTAACAGATGAAGAAATTGAGGAGGCAGAACGCATAATCAACACCGAGATACTCGCTAACATTGAAGTGAACGTCTCCGAACACTCGAAGGAAGAAGCTCAGAATTTGGGAGCAAAGGCACTTTTTGACGAGAAATACGGCGATGTAGTGAGGGTTGTTGATGTTCCAGGTTTCTCAATGGAGTTATGCGGCGGGCTTCATGTCAGCAGAACGGGTGATATTGGGAGCTTCAAGATACTTCGTGAGGAGAGTATAGGTTCTGGGACAAGAAGGATACTCGCTGTAACGGGTATGAATGTTGTAACCCTTATCCAGAAGTTATTTGCCCTGCGAAACTCAATGACAGCGTTGTTATCGACTGACGAGGACGGTCTGACAGAGAAGGCAAAAGCTCTTGTTGACGACTTGAAGGCTATGAAAGCGCAGGTTGAGGCGGCGAAACTCCGAGAGCTTCTGGACAACTCAGAACGTTTCCTTGAACGCGAAGAAGCAGGCGGAGTGTTGTTGCAGGTTGGACGTTTCCCTGACATTCAGGCGAACATGCTGCGTGATATTGGCGACAAGGCAAAGGCGCGCCCAGAACCCAACGTCGTAATCCTCGCGTCAGTCAGCACTGAGGATAATTCCTGCCAGCTTGTTGTCATGGCGGACGATAAGGCTGTGAACATGGGCGTGAACGCTGGTACATTGGTGAAGGAAGCGTGTGCGGTACTCGGCGGAAAAGGCGGCGGAAGGAAGAACCTTGCACAGGGTGGAGGGCGAGAAGGCTCGAAACTTGAGGAGGCATTGTCAAGGGTCAGGGAGCTAATAGCAGGACAGTTGAAGTAAGAATTATGTCGCCGGAGGAGGAAAAATCCTTTGGCGATATTTTTTTATAATATTGCACAATATAAATTGTAAATATATAATTTTAAAATTCTTTGAAGAAAGGAGGAAATAAACATGAAGAAATTTCTTGCGGCATTAGTTATTGTCTTTGTGTTTTCAGTGTCAATGGTTAGTGTAGCCTTTGCAAGACCATCACAATCAAAAATAATAACAATCCCTAAAGGAGGGGTTGTGGGTGTTGTGGTGAAGAAGCCGATACCCACTCCAGGTCTTACCGCTATTCTTTACGATGATGGTCCTATGCCATTGATTCTCACTCCAACTGTTAGTGGTTGGCAAGAGGTTGAGTGCTACAGGTAATGTTCTGATGAGAGTCAAGTAGCTTATCTCAGGACAGGTAAAGTAAGAATTATGTCGCCGGAGGAGCAACAAAAATCCTTCGGCGATATTTTTTATATTATCGTACTATTAAGACTTATTCAGCTATAATTTCTCTCAATTCCAATCAACTTTCATTTGGAGAAATTTCAAGCAACAGCGGATAAATCGGTGGCAAGCTATTTCTCATTCGGGACGGCCTTTAATGTTTCTGGCGACAACGCAATCGGTACAGTTGTTGACGCGATATATACGCGATGGATTAAGAGGGCTTAGACGTATAATAATGCGAGTGATACACGGCTTGGGGCTGAATGTCTCTGGCCGTGTTGCTTTAACTGAGGAGGGGAAAACATGAATGTATTTGACATAATCGGGCCTGTCATGATTGGGCCTTCAAGTTCACATACTGCTGGTGCTGTACGTCTTGGGCGGGTTGCGAACAAGGTAATGGACGGAAAAACACCCAAGAAGCTCGACATCATATTATCGGGTTCATTTGCTAGGACTTACAGGGGACATGGAACAGACAGGGCGTTACTTGCAGGCGTAATGGGCTATCACAGTTACAGCGAGGAAATCAGGGACGCTCTCGAAATCGCAAAGAATGAGGGGATAGATTACCGTTTCATTGAGCAGGACATACCAGGCACGCACCCAAATACAGCACGTATACACTTCACGCTAGATGACAGCACTGAAGGAACGGTTGAGGGAGCAAGTATAGGCGGCGGGAATATTCGTGTTGACTTTGTGAACGGAATGCGTGTTGACTTCACGGGTGAGAATAACACGATACTTGTGCTTCACTGGGACAAGCCGGGAGTTATTGCAGATGTTACGGCGTTAATGAGGCTGAAATATTCCCATATAAACATCTCGAATTTTCACCTTTCACGAAGGGAACGCGGAGGGGAAGCCCTTATGACGATCGAGATTGACGGACAGCCTGAGCTTGGAATGACTGAGGATATACGCGGCCTCAGCAACATAATCAACGCGCTTTTAATCCGTGCAATATAGGAGAGATTAGGAATGGTGCTTCAATACAATTCGATTGATGAACTTGTGAAGGCGGCAGGAAACGGGAAAATCAGTGAGCTTGTTTTGGCCGATCAGTCGAAATCAATGGAAATTCCCGCAGATGAAATATATTCGCGCATGGAGAATAGTTTTGATGTAATGTGCGAGGCAGTAAGGAGCGGTCAGGACGAGAATGTGAAATCAATGTCGGGCTTAACGGGCGGCGAGGGTTTCAAGATGAAGAATTACTCTGAGAATGGCGGATTGTCTGGAAAATTCATGACAAAGGCAATGTCAATGGCACTTGCTGTAGCGAGCTATAACGCCTCAATGGGTAAAATTGTTGCGACGCCTACTGCTGGAAGCTGCGGAATAATGCCTGGCTGCCTTGTATCTCTCTACGATGAGGGAAGGGCAGAGAAGCGTGATATAGTGATGTCGATGTTCACGGCCGGAGCGTTTGGGATTGTGATTGCGAAGAACGCGTGTATTTCTGGCGCACAGGGAGGTTGTCAGGCAGAATGCGGGAGTGCGTCAGGAATGGCTGCGGCTTCACTTGTTGAACTCATGGGTGGAACGCCGGAACAATGTGCGGACGCTTGTGCGATTGCGATTGCGAACCAGCTTGGACTAGTTTGCGATCCTGTTGCGGGGCTTGTTGAAATACCGTGCATAAAGCGCAATGTTTCAGGGGTAATGATAGCGTTTTCATCGGCAGACATAGTACTTGCAGGGATTAAGGCATATATACCTGTTGACGAATGCATTACGGCGATGAGGAATGTTGGGGACGCTATGATACCGGCGTTGAAGGAGACGGCATTGGGAGGACTTGCGCAGACACCTACAGGGAAAAAGCTGAAAGAACAAGTATTCGGGAAAGAGAAAGACGAATGAGCCGTGTACTTGCGCTTGACATTGGGACAGTGAGGATTGGTGCGGCAATCTCTGATCCAACAAGGACTATAGCTCAGGGTTTGGGAGTGTGGAAGGCTGAGACGTGGCACGATGATTTTGACGCGGCTATGAGGAAGTATGAACCTGCGATTGTTATTGTTGGGCTGCCATTGAGGACTGACGGAAAGAACAGCGAGGCGGCGGAGAGAATTACAGCGATTGTTGACGGACTTAGGACGGAATATCCAGAGTGTGAATTTGTGCTTCATGACGAGAGGTTTACTACAGTGATAGCACATCAGGCTATGCTTGAGGCTGATACATCACGAAGGAAACGCAAAAAGAATGTCGATAAAGTTGCGGCGGTGCTGATACTCGAAAGCTGGCTTGAAGCTAACAGATGATATACATTATCCTTTCTCTAACCTATAGGGAGGGGATTAATTTACGGTGAAGACTTCCGCGAAATATTCTTCCGGCGTTAAGGCTCTTACCTTGCTGCCCTCGAAATCCTTTGTGTTCCGTGTAATGATGTAATCTGCACCAATCCTTAAGGCTGTTGCACTCTGTACTGCGTCCTCGAAATCCAGCCACTTCATACTAGCAGCTTCCTCAAACTCTGACAGCGTAAGATCTGCAAAATAAAACGCGTTCTTCAAGTTCAATAACAGAGTATCAATATCATCATAACGTAATTGTTTTCGCATTATGTAGACTATGTTTGCGAATGACAGAGAAGATATATACCCGTCTGCATAGCCCTTCTCGCAGGATTTCCATATCGCATAGGACGGCATATAGTGCTCCTCTCTTGCCATAAGCACGTCAAGCAGAATGTTAGTGTCAATTAGCAACAGCATATTTTTCCCTCATCGCTTTATCTCTAGTATCCTCAGCCTCGTAATCATTGCTGAGAAATCCAGTAAGCTCGTCAACTGCAAAGGGTACTATCCTGTACTTTAATGGGTAACGCGCTATAATCTGTCCATTACGCGTATCCAGGCAATCAAGTCCGTCAACTATCTTCCCTACACGTTCCCAGTATTCTTTGTCCGTCTCGCCATTTAACCTCTTAATTCCTGCCATGTTGTTGCCTCCTCATGTTCTAATAATTGCCCCCTCACCATCACAGCAAGGGAGCAAAATTATTATACCCTACGTTATGGGCGCAGGATTGAATATGCACAGGAAGTTATGAAGACCGTACTGTTCCGTATACGGCTTCTTTCTGCCGCTGGCAACATCAAGTATGAACGTGAAAAGTTCCGTCCCAACCTCCTCAATCGTCTTTTCGCCCGTAACTACAGCACCCGCACTGATGTCGATAACATCGTCCCATTGTGCCTTCATCTCGTTGCGTGAACACACCTTGATGACCGGAGCAGCCGCCAAACCATACGGCGTTCCACGTCCCGTCATGAACACCTGAAGCCCAATTCCGCTCGCAAGCTGGCATGGCCCGCAGACCATATCACTTGCAGGTGTCGCAGCGTAAATCATTCCGTGTTTCGTTGGACGTTCGGCAGGGGAAAGTACTTCTACAATCGGGGACGTTCCGGATTTTGCGATTGATCCCATAGCCTTCTCCACTATGTTGCTCAGGCCGCCCTTCTTGTTGCCCGGCGCAGGGTTCGCACTTCTGTCAACATGGCCAGCGTCAAGGTATGCGTCATACCATCGCATTTCGTCAGCAAGTTTATCCCTTACTTCCTTCGACACACATCTTTCCGCAATGAAGTGAACGCCGTCCCGAACTTCCGTAACCTCGCTGAACATCACCGTTGCGCCCGCCTGAACCAGCATATCCGCCGCATATCCAGCACTTGGGTTTGCCGAAACGCCGGAGAATGCATCACTTCCGCCGCACTGCATTCCTACAAGAAGCTGGGATAATGGCAGTTCCTCACGCCTCCTCTGGTCTAACACTTTCAGTTTCCGTTCGGCCATGTCCATTATCGCAGTAATCATCGCGTCATAACCTTTGCAATCCTGCAACACTATGACATTTTCGGGAGTGTTGTTCTCAGGGTCAACGAGCATGTCAACAGTGAGCTTCTCACAACCAAGTGATACAACCATGAGTTGACCGCCAAAGTTTGGGTGTCTGGCAATGTTTCTGAGGGCGCGTATCGGGAACTTAGCGAACGGGGCGTTAATCGCAACACCGCAACCGTATGCATGGTTTACAGCGACAACATCGTCAACATTAGGATATTTGGGAAGCAGCTCCCTCTTTATCCTTTCAACCGCAACATTAAGCACACCTTGAACGCACTGTACTGTCGTTTGTATGCCGAGAATGTTTCGTGTCCCTGCGTAGAAGCCGTCAGGATTGCGGTACCCCATGAAGGTTTTTGCCGGAGCTTCGGGAAGGTCTTTCCTTATGTTGACACCATAAGGCATGTTGTCGAGGGACGGTGATACGGGAAGCCTGAGCATGTGTTCGTTAATCCATGCACCACGCTTTATCGGGTCGAGAGCATAGCCCAGAACAACGCCGTAACGTATTATTTCCCCGTCCTTCGGAATATCCTCAAGTGCGAATTTGTGTGCCTGCGGAATATCGTCCAGAAGAACAAGGCCGGGCATTATCTCTGTGCCTTTTGCCGTGTCATGCGTAACTACTGCGACGTTATCACGGTCTGTCAACTTCACATAATCGCGCAAAGTTTTCCCCTCCTCTTAAAGTTTTGCAGAAAATTTTGTGGAATATTTATATTGTACCCGATTACCCCCGAATTATCTCCGTATTTGCCATCTTCTCATAGAATTTCGCGATTGCACTGTGATCTTCCTGACCCTTCCCGTCAGCATGAAGTATCTTCATCATCTCGAATACCTGTGCCGTCAAGGGGATAGGACTGTCTGTTGACTTCGCCGCGTCCATTACGTTGTTCAAGTCCTTGATGTGAAGGTCTATCCTGAAACCGGGCGCAAAATTCCTGTCCATAATCATCGGTGCTTTAGCGTCCATTACCGTTGAGCCTGCAAGTCCTCCGCGTATTGCCTGATAGATTGCTTCAGGATCAACTCCCGCCTTCTTTCCAAGCATAAGAGCCTCACTCACAGCCGCAATATTCACCGCTACTATTGCCTGATTGCACAGTTTCGTAACGTTACCCGCGCCGACTTCTCCGCATAATACTACGCTCGAACCCATAGCCTCAAGTACAGGTTTATACTTCGCGAAAACTTCCTTCTTACCGCCAACCATAAAGCTCAATGTCCCGTCTATTGCTTTTGGCTCTCCTCCTGAAACTGGAGCGTCAAGCATGTCTATTCCCTTCTTTGCGAGGGCTTCGGCAATTTCACGGCTGGCCATAGGGTTTATTGATGACATGTCGATAAACACAGCACCCTTCTCCATGAAATCAGCAACTTTGTCGTCCTCAAGCATTACGCTCTTTACGTGGGGCGAATTGGGAAGCATGGTGAGAACAAGCTCTGCTCCCTTTGCGGCATCTGAAGCCTTTTCAGCAGCTTTTGCTTTTCCCTGCGAGAATGACACAACATCATCAACCGCACCCCTGCTCCTGTTGTAGACTGTAAGTTCATAGCCTGCCTTGATTAAGTTTTTGGCCATTGGTCTGCCCATTATTCCAAGTCCGATAAATCCGATTTTCATTGTTATAACTTCCTCCCGTTTCATGAAATAACACCGCTCCCGGAATTACCCGGAAAGCGGCAGTGTATACAGACCCAAAGACCCCGCGAAAGCCTCTGGGAAAGTATCAGGTTCAATACTGGAAATGCTCCTGCAATCATTGCGTGCCAAAGACAGAGAATAGACAGCACAAAGTACAGAACAAGTTCCCCGCTTACAATATTCAGTTTTCCCAATCCTTTATACATTGCGCAGAACCTTCCCCATACCAGTACTGTCCGTTCTTCCGTCCACAGGTGCACAAAAAACACAACCCTTCTTCCAGAAAGGATAAAGCAGAAAATGTGAAAAATTATCTGGAATGCATGAGATTATAAGCATGAATTAATGCAAAGTAAATCTAATATATAATTGCAGAACACAAAGAAAAAGTTTATAATCATGCCATGAATTTCAGGCTTATAGAATACATTGACGCAATAGGACGGCAGGGCACAATGTCTGGCGCGGCACGTGAACTCTTCATAACATCTGCGGCATTGAACCAGCAACTTCTGAAACTCGAACGCGAACTCGGAGTACAGTTGTTCGTGAGGGCAAAACACAGGCTCATTCCGACAGAAGCAGGCGAAATATGCCTCAGAGGAATACGCGGAATGCTGGAGATATGGGACGATACTCAGGCGGAAATTCAGGACGTTTCATCATGCACAAAGGGAATTTTCAGGATTGGCCTGACGTATGATCATGGCAGTGAAGTATTTTCGCGGATATGGCCGGAGTTCCACAAGAATTTTCCAGGAATAAACATACAGTGTTACCAGCTTTTAGTGCCTGAGCTTCTGGGAATGATACGGTCAGGCGAAATTGATGCGGCGTTCCTTCTCGGCGGAAATTCAAAAGGCTGGAAGGGGATAGAATACCTCCCTTTAAGCTCCGAAAACTTACTGCTCGGCATTCCAGTAAATCATTCCTGTCTTGAAGGAAGGGAAAGATACGATGTTCCTGTTATTGCGCCGGACATGAAGAATTTTGCGGGGGATAATTTTGCGCTTTCCCTGAAAAGTTCAACAATGAGGACGGAAATATTAGACCCCCTGTTCCAGTCAGAAGGTTTCAGCCCTAACGTAATGGTAGAGTCCAGCTTCAACGCATTCCTTGAGCAGCTCGCAGTAAAGGGCCTGTGCAACACAATAATTCCTCAGAGCCAGGTGCATGACCGCGAAAATGTAGCATGGTTTTATCTTCCAGGCAGTCCGAGATTTCATTTCGGAATTGGTTACGCGAAAGGTTACAAGCCAAACCGTGCAATGAAACACTTTATATCACTTGCAGAAATTGACGCGAAGAAATACCTTGACTTCCCCGCGCCGTAATTCACATTATTGGAGTGATTATGTTTCCCTCAACGTCAAACTCCAGCTCCTCCGGTTCACCCGACGCACTCAAGCCAGGCCATCTTCCAGCGATTACATCATCGTAATATGCTTCGCTCATCATGATATGCCCAATGTGAAGGCTGTTAGGTATTCGGATTACCCTAACTTTGTCCCTGTCTATACCGGTGCAGGTACGAATGCACATCTGTACGGCCTCCTTGTCAGTTGCGACAACACAGGGTATTCTTGCGCTTGCGAGGACTGTTGAGGTTATGCAGTTGGGGTACATCTTTTCGGGATCAATGGCCTCGTAGAATTTCCTGGTTATTACGCTGGCCAGACCAACTCCCAGAGCGTTCCCATGACTTTCATCGCTAAGTCTCAGAAAGCACGTCCGCTGAACCTTAACGCCTCCCGTTGCGTATTCAGTTGAGAATGTGCCTGTAATGTTGGGGTCTACGCCTGTTCCGCTGTAATTCTTGCCCGTCTCGTCAACAATAAGAACATCACACTCCCCAGCAATAATTCTCGGCATCTGGCTGAACGCAAACTTCAGAAGTTCCGGCTCTCTCGTCATAATATCGGGCGCGTCAATCGCTTCAATCCTGCAAGTCTCGTCATAGGCATTCTCGATACACGGCACAGCGAAAAGAACGGGTGCTTTGTCGAGGATTACCCGCGCTATTGAGGGGATATTTTCGGCGATATGACCCATTCCGGCACTATGAACCTGCTCTGCTCCCTTCTGCTTTCCGAGACCGACTGCCATCATCTTGCACGGCCCAGACTCGTATTTTCCTCTGAACGCGTTATGAGGCTTCAGGCGGCAGGATACAATTATTCCGTCTGAACTGTAGGCGTTGCGGTCAATGTAAACGTTCTGCCCGGTGTCAGAAATTCCGAGATGAACCACGTCCATGCTTGAGCGTATTTCACACCCCATCGTCTCAGGAGTAATGCCGTAACCTGCCAGGACTTCGAGCTGGCCTTCTGCCGTTGCGCCGCCATGACTGCCCATTGCGGGGACGATGAAGGGTATTGCGCCTCTGGACTTCACGAAATTGGCTATTGCGCGGGTGATTACTGCGACATTTGCTACACCTCGACTTCCTGCGGTGATGGCGATTTGCATTCCAGCTTTGAACTTCGATATGAAGGGTTCGCGGGATAATTCGGCGAATATTTTTGCGGGAATGTCTGACGGTGATATGCATTCGCGGGGGAATGTCTGTGTTGCACGGAACATTCTGGGGATTTTAACGCCCAAGAGAAGCTGTGAGACTGTTCCGCCGTGTACTATGTTCATGATTGAGCCTCCAATGGTGATTTTTTTTTCGCGGGATTGAGATATTTTACCGCAAAAAAGACACCCCAGAGATTATCTATATCCCTGAAGTGTCACAACAATGTAACAGGCTATTTCATTTTGTTAATTGATGCCTGCTGTAATTTCTTTGCAGGATTATATTTAGGATTAATTGCGGGTGCTTTCTCTGGCACTTTTGAATTTGGAACATTCTTAGATAGTGTCGTCAAGAGAGGTAAAATATATCAAACCTTAAAAAAAAAGAGGGATAAACGTGCCACAAGATAATAGACGACATGATATTTCAGATAAATCTTCCGGGTAGACGGGGGGCTTGGGGACTCGTTGCTCAGGATAACAGACGCTTTATAAATGCTGTCATTTGGTTTTTGCGTACATGCGTGCGCTCGTCAGCGAAATCGACTACTATAATGCTCTAGTCGAACTTGGAGCAGTGCCCGGAAACAACATCAAGCCTGAAGACATGAAAGCAAAGTCCAGTGCTGAGGGAAAATCGACAGAAGGAAGCAAACTCGCAGTGTCCCTTACATGGGAAGGCTCAAACGGTGAAGTTCCTCTCGATGACGCAGTAGTCAGTGAAGTGCGGGAAAGTGAAGTCAGGCCAATAGATTTGAGGTTCACTGGCAATCTTGATTTTGCACAGAGATCCCATCCTGGCTGTTACATTTGTCTGGACTCCTGCGCTGCTGGTATCTCAACAAATGCCTCATGGCCTACCGGTGCGCTGAATAACAGGGAAGTGAGTTTTCACGGAAATCCTGACGTACTCCCTCCTGATGGTACGAGGGTGAATGTTATTGTGAGGCTCGTGAAATAATGTTTGCACGCCTCTACAACGCTTTCACGTGGAGCATGTTGTTGAGCGTCTTAATGTTCCTCAATACATGGCTTGAAATGCGAGTAAATCTGGGATTGGTATTTTTTGCGATGATAGCGGATACCGTGTTTTTTCCAGGTTGCAGTCTTACGGGCTATAATCCTTCTT
>CALAUZ010000165.1 GCA_937892105.1 uncultured Fretibacterium sp.
ACTTCTGACTTGGCTTCCGCTATATTTACTGCTTTCAAAATGTGCTGACTATAGCGACGAACCGAGATAACTACTCTCAAAGGACATCAGGCTGCATGAGCGGCTATGACTTCTCGAAATGGCTCAATCATGAGTACAAGTCAGCTAATCCCGATAAGCTCTGGATATGGGAAGTATCATCAAAAGCTGTGAAAAAAGCGATTATGAATGCAGATACAGCCTATAAAAATTTCTTGAAGGTGAGGAGCGGATTTCCTAATTTCAAACGGCGAAACTGACGGCCTGTTAACATGTATATTCCGCGTAATAATCCAGGCGACTTGAAGGTAGAACGTCATAAAGGGAAAATTCCGACTTTAGGCTGGGTGCGTTTCAAAGAGTTCGGGTATGTTCCAACAGAAGGGCGGGCACTCAGTGTAACTATAACCAAGCGAGCAGGAAGATATTTTGCCTCGTTTGTGTTCGATACAGAGGAAGCTAATCCTATGAGTTATGAGAAGTCATTAGGCATTGGCATAGATTTAGGTGTCAAGAGTTTTGCAGTAATCTCTGACGGCAGAGCTTTTCCGAACATCAACCACACGCCCCGGATGAGAAAACTGACAAAGAGGCTGAAGCATGAGCAGCGAAAATTCATGCGCAAACTTAAACACAGAAAGGAGGATGCTGCGAAAAAGTGTAAGCGTTCAAATCTGGACAAGCAGAGGCTAAAAGTACAGCAGGCGTATATGAGACTGAGCAATAAACGCCAAGACTATATCAACAAAACTGTACACGAAATAGTTCGGACACAGCCGGAATACATCACGATAGAAGACCTGAATGTAAGCGGTATGCTGAAGAACCGGCCTTATCGCGGGCAATAGCGGAGAGTGAATTTTGGTACTTCAGGGCATTGCTTGAGCGCAAGTGCAGAGACTTCGTAATACAGCTTAGGGTAGCGGATAGGTTTTATGCGAGCAGTAATACATGTTCAGGATGCGGGCATGTGAAGAGAGAGTTGAAACTGTCAGAGCGAGTGTATGAATGTCCAGAATGCGGATTAGTCATAAATAGAGACTATAACGCCGCAGTGAACTTAAGAGACTGTGAACGATACATAGCAGTCTGAAGAAATCTACCTTAGGCTATGCGGAAAGTTAAGCCTCTGGACTGTCGAACAAACCTGAGTAGCATAGGCAAAAGTGGACAGGAAGAACGAGGACCAATCAAAGAAGTGTATAAAACACTTAATTACACTTTTTATGTAGCAGGGGATTTTTTATGAAGGACAGACGCAAAGGCTTCACTCTGATAGAGCTTCTTATTGTGATTGTCGTGATGGGAATTCTGGCGGCAATGATGATGTTTTCGAGTACTGAGGCCGTAACGTCTGCGAAAGCCACTAAAATAATCAGCGACTTGGTTCAGTTGAAGAAAGCTGTAACAGCATGGTATCTTGATAATTATGACAGGTTTGATAGAAAGCCGGATTTGCCTCAGCTAGAAACCGCCACATCGAAAAGAAAGGACGAAAACTATGAACGAATACGAGAAACTGGTCCAGGCGGAGGAAACTTGCCACACCATCGAAGTGAGGGAGAAGGCAATCGGCAAGGAAGGTGTAGCGAACACATGCGAACATGGAGTGCAGGTTTTCTACGGTGCTGATGATGGCAGTTATGACAAAACTATAAGCCCGGAAGTCTTTAGCAGAGACTTCGAGATTGCCGCAGAAATAGCGTCGATAGAGGCTAACATGAAACCAGAAGACTACACGATTGAGTATTGTCCTTAT
Organism: uncultured Fretibacterium sp.; assembly: GCA_937892105.1. Next base: position 1,778 of record CALAUZ010000165.1, read on the forward strand.
TGTGACCGAGAGGTTGCAATTCGTAGTCATGGCATAACTGCGTGCCCGTCTTGCGGAAAACCGCTTGCTCCTTGTTCTGTCTGTCGGGGCGAAAAGACAGGCTGTTATGCTTATTTACGTGGTTGTGAGCAAGAGCCTTGCCCGTACAGATGTACAGGTGGTGCTGTGGACGAGTTCAAGTCTATCACCAATCGGCCCATGACGGCTGAAGAAATTGCGTTTGTTGAGGCTCGCTGCTAGGGAAGCTAACATGATCAAGAATTATAACCCACGACCCTTTGAACAGTTCAACTCGTTACCGACTTATGTGACAATCACAGAGCAATATGAATTGCTTGCTAAGATGAAGACCGGCTACGTAATCAGACTAGCGAAACTCACCGTAGGTAAATCGGTCAGCGCAGGCAATCAGTTGTGTCATGTTTTGTTTGAGAGTTTCAGTGATCATGGCGAACGGAGAGCAATAGCCAAGACACGCATGAGCGGCTGTAATCGTGAGTTTAATGCTGTGATGAACGCCATGACGGAAGTCGGCGTAGAGTTTGAAGCTATTACTCCGTGTCACTCTGAGGTTATGCTTATTGCGCTTGAAGTTTGGATACAACTGAGAAATCCTGAGATCGATAAGTATTAGATTGTGATGAAGCTAAAACCAGCAGAAACCTATGAGGAAGCAAAGAACGCTCTGATATAAATTGTCAGCATTACGCAGAGGAGAAATTTTATGTATGATTATCTTGTAGTCGGAGCAGGATTCACAGGAGCTATCTTTGCCCACGAAGCACTTAAATGAGGCAAATCCGTCTTCGTCATCGTCATATAGCTGGCATTCAGGTACATGCATACGGCCCTCATGTCTTCCACACGAATAATTATCAGGTTTGGGACTACATGAACCAGTTCACGAGCTTCAACAGATTCACGAACACTCCAATAGCCAACTATCACGGCGAAATATATTCTTTGCCGTTCAACATGTGGACGTTTAACAAGCTCTGGGGGGTAATCACTCCAGAACAGGCCCACGCAAAAATAAACTCCCAGCGCAGAGAATCAGGCATAACTTCACCACGCAATCTTGAAGAACAGGCAATAAGCCTTGTGGGACGCGATATATACGAACTCCTCATCAAGGGCTATACCGAGAAACAGTGGGGCAGGCCATGCAAAGAACTTCCTGCATTCATCATCAGGAGGCTTCCAGTCAGATACACCTACGATAACAACTACTTCAACGCTCTATATCAGGGCATTCCGAATGAAGGTTACACGGCTATGATTGCGAAGATGCTTGAAGGTGTTGATGTTAGGCTTGGGTGTTAGTACATTCCGGAGCTTGCTGGGCAAGCAAAGCGTATCATGTTCACGGGGCAAATAGACTCGTGGTTCGGCTATGAGCTTGGTACGCTGGAGTATCGCACCCTACGCTTCGAGACAAAGACTCTCTCCAGCACGAGCAACTATCAGGGCTGCGCCGTCATGAACTACACAGACAGGGAGACTCCGTTCACGCGGTGCATTGAGCACAAGCACTTCTATCCGGGGCTTGATACGGCCTCAACTGTGATAACACATGAGTATTCTTCCGAGTGGAAGGCAGGAGATGAGCCGTACTATCCTGTGAACAACGAGCGAAATACTGCGCTGTATGAATTGTACAAAGTTTTAGCACGTAAGAGATGCCCTGACGTGATCTTTGCGGGGCGGCTCGGAGAGTATAAGTATTACGACATGGATGCTACTGTTATGAGAGTACTTGAGATAGTTAGCGAGAACTTTGGGAGAGCCTAGATTCTATAGTCCCTGAAAGCATCGAGTGTTATAGATTTCACCTCTACGATGGGCGTGTCACTAACCTGTCATTGACCTATCACAGTTGCAATGTTAAATTAATATTATACAAAATTGTACATACACCTATATGACGAAAATCCCTCCATAAATCTGGTGAGTGGCCGTGCTTTATGGAGGTTATTATTTTGACTGAAAACTGAGGATGGTGGCTTGTGTATGGCTGATAAAAAAATCGAGCTGTGCCAGATTAAGGCCGGAGACATCAAAATTGGATTTGGGAATCCTCGTAAAATCGGGAAAAAGAGGCTCGGAGAACTTGAAAAGAGCTTTGAGATGTTCGGTGACTTCGGCATCTACTTGATTGATGAGCACGATAATATCATCGCTGGAAATCAGCGGCTGAAGGTTGTTCTGATGAACTAAGGCCCCGATACTATCCTGGACTGCAAGCGGCTTTCGGCTATACGCAGGAAGAACTCAGAGCGATTAACATCAAAGACAATGTTCATGCTGGTGAATGGGATATTGACCTTCTCGCTAACTGGACTGCTGACCTAAATGTTGACTTTGGAATTTCTAGCAATGACGTTCCTATCGACGAAAGGAAGATAAAGGACATAGAACTTATCCGCTACGAGAAGTACGACTATGTGCTTCTCGTTTGCCGGAACGATGTTGACTACAATAACCTGCTTCGCTTGTTCGGTTTAGAGGAGAGCAAGGTGCTGATTGCGAAGCACGGGAAGATAGAAGCACGTGCGGTTTGGTACGATACCGTCTCAGATCAAATAATCCCGAAAAAAGATGCTTAATATAAAAATGGGGGAGGACACAAAAATGATTGGCGTATTGATTACTGGTAACTCTATGCACTTGTTCGATTTGATTCGGGCACTGAGAAACAATTACGATGGAGAGGAAATCCATGTAGTTGACATCAACTGCAATGAGAACGAGCTGCTGAGAGATGAAGTAGACGCTAGATATGTTGTGCCGCGTATCACGGAACCTGATTACCTGCCCACAGTTCTACGTATCTGCGAGAAGGAAAATGTCAACGTGATTTTCCCTCGCATCACATCAGAGTTGCCCATCATGGCAGAGAATAAGTCCTATTTCGAGGACAGGGGCATTAAGGTTTCGGTTTCCAGCCTTGAAGCAATCAGGATGGTGAATGACAAGGTTGCACTCGCCAAATTATTCCCTGAGTATATGCCCAAGCAGACCATCGTCCGTAATGCCAGCGACTGCGTTGCGTTTGCAATCTCGGTTGGCTACCCGAATAAACTGATTTGTTGCAAACTGCCCAACAAATGTGGCAGTATAGGCTTCAGTGTGGTAGATGAGGCACGAGGCCGCGACATGACGTTGTTCAATAAGTTCGGCGTGAATAGATTCATCACACTCGGGATGCTCACTGAATTAGTGAATAGCACCGATAAGACAGTTATTCTCCAAGAATACGAGGAGGGCACGGATTGCAACGTTTGCGGTCTGGCTGACAATGGCATTCTGCTCCACGCTCTCGGATACGAGGGGCTGGCTATGGCGTATTGCTCTGCAATGATAGCTCGTATCATCAAAAATGAATCCGCCATCGCCATCACACGGAAGGTTGTTGAGGCGACTGGTATTGACGGGAACTTCTGCTGCGATTTCATTCTAAAGGATGATGGTAGTGTTGTGCTACTGGAGGTTAATCCCCGGCTCACTGGTACGCTGCCTTTTATCGCGGAAGCCGGTATAAATCTTCCGTATATGCGTGTAATGCAGCTTCTGGGCAAGGGTGTAAGTGGAGATGAGAATATTCATATCAACTATGACTTGAGAATGAACAAGCGGTATGAATCCGAATACTTTGTTTAACATCTATTGCATGTCTTACCAACGTCCGGACAAAATTCTGACAAAGCACTTATTTGAATACTGCACCTACGTTGTGAGGGAAAAAGAGGCTGACGCATACCGCCGCGCCGGGATTGATGATATGTTAGTGATTCCCGAAGGTGAGGCGTGGAGCTTCATGTCCACTTTGTATTGGCTGATTCAACAGACCACGAAGGATGTTATTTTCGTTGCTGATGATGACCTCAAAAAATTCGTTTATCGCTTAGACACCACCACCTACTTGGAGCTGAAGGACGGAAGTTCTGATAAAGAGAAAATCACAAGCGAAGTTGAACGCATAGCTCAGTTGATATATGACTTGAACATTGGGCTTGCTTTCGACCAGTCTACGCTAGCACCATATGCTTATACATCAGAGTTTAGTTTTGTTGGTATGCCGGGGCATATCCGCTGGATAAATCGGAAGGCTCTGAAAGCCGTATATGATAGAAAAGACCCGGCTGCATCCGACATAGACATGATGATGCAGGAGTTACTGAAGAATCGAATCATTCTCCAACCGAAGCATCTCTGCGTGAAGTCTGGCATGGACTTGCATGCGGGTAGCGTCAGAACTAGAAAAGCGCACCTGCTGTTCGTCGATGCCATGAAAAACAAATGGGGAAAGTATTATGGCTACAACTATAAACGGAATATCGCCCTTATTAGGGTCAAAAGGTGACGCGGCTATATACATCTTCAACCGCAACCGCCTTATCGACAACTACGAAGCTATAACTGCTGCATTTACGGCAAAATACGCGAACTTCAAAATTGCGTACAGCTTTAAGACCAATTACCTGAAGGAGGTATAGTTTTATGGCAAAATCACCTACGACGAAGAATGGGTACAATGTGTATGATATGTCCTCTATGCTTCAGAAGGCAATCCGCCGGAACGATGTTCCTCACGCAGCCTATGCTACGAGAGAGCTGTACTTTGGATTCCGTCCTATGCTGTGGAGTCGATTGCTGACTATATCGGCTGAGGACTGTTTCGGTATCGTTACAAGAGAGATTGCAGCACTAAAACAGGCAGACAACATAATGAACGGCAATGATTCTACCGAGAAGTCGTATCTGACCTTCATAGCAAGAGCCATCACGCTTTTGTGCGCGGCTCGCAAGAGCAGAGACGCTGACTATGTTGGTAACAACTATCTGTGGAACAACCCGAAGTTGAGCGAAGAGAAGCTTCTCGCCTTCACCGTTTATCCTACAACCAACGATCCTGCGGCGACTAAGAACGGTTACACCGTAGACGATATGATGACCATGCTCCACACCTCCATTTGTAAGAGCGACATTCCTCACGCCTCCTACTCGGCTCATGAGTTGTACTCACGGTTCAAAAAGCATATGTGGAATCTGCTGCTTGCTACATCGGATGAGGATTGTCACGGCGTAATGACAGAGGAGGTCATGGCTCTCCGTTCTTCTGACGATAAGATGAACGGAAAGAAGTCAGTTGTTCACGCCAACTTGCTGTTCATCGCAAAGGCAATTATCCTCCTGAGCATGGCTCGGAAGAACCCGAACGCGAACTACATTTCGTGCGACAGCCTGTGGACGGATTCAGCGATGAGCAATGAAGATTTCCTTGCTTCTATTGACGGCTCATTTGTTGAGCATCTCATGCAGAACGATTTCCGTTTTCAGATTCCTGATTATGTGTTTGATGTCTATACCTACCAGGGCAAGAAGAAGGGTAAAACGCATCTCGATTTCTTCATTGACGAGAACAACGCCTTGAAGCCGCACCAGCCCGGTCTTTTCGACAACGGGAACTACGGTGGGTTTTATGACCGTTGGCAGAGAATAAGGTATCCTATGAGTTCGGAGCTCGATTTGCGCTGGCAACAATTTATGGAGGGTGGGGAAACCGACCCGACGCATAATGGAAAGGACTTCCCGGAATTTTAGTGGAGGTTGAATATGGGTAGCTTATTGAAAATGCGTTTCAGACCGATTGTCTTAGTTTCAAAAAGCAGACGAGCACCACAGGCGTTTTAGTTTCTTCATTGATCGGAAAATGGTTGGTATGCTCCGTGTCAGCTTCGTTGTAGACCATGAGGCGAACGGAAAGATAGGGTACAGCATTCGCCCCACGCAACGCGGTAAACGGTACTCGATTTTGCTCCTGCGAATGGCCGCTGAATACTGTAAATGAAAGTCAATTGAGAATGTAACGTCTTGCGTTGATGTTCGGAATATAGCATCAATTCGTGCGCTTCGCAGCTCAGGCGTATCGAGACCGGAAGCTACTTTGATTGGCGGCCCAATCCTCTGCCTCGAAAAGCGATAGAGTTCGTTTTACCCAAGTGAAAAATAAATAAAGAATGATGATGGACGATCTGATGTCAGATTCTGGCGCGGGGCGTTCTTGTTTTGCATTGGAGATTATAAGATGGCACGAAATACAAAACAGGATGCGAACCTTAGACCGATCCAAAAAGGTGAGCTGTCTTCCGAAGAAGCCAAAAAGCGAGGCTCCGCTGGAGGCAAGAAATCTGGTGAGGTCAGGAGGATGTGCAGGGACGCGAAGAAAACCATTCAGTACATCATGGGACTGGACGCTGTTGGCAACACCAATAAGAACTTAAAACGTGTCGGTATCCCGGAGGAGGTCTGCACTAACATGACAGCTACATGGGTGAAATGCTATACAGAATGGCTCAGGACTGGCAACATCAAGCTGTTGGAAGTCCTGATGAGGTACGGTGGATTCGATGAAGCTGAACTCAGGAAAGCGAGGGAGAGCGACGCTAGAATCCGCGCTATGGATAAATCCGGAATACCCGTGCTTGGTGAAGCTGACCCAACGAAAAGCGAGGTGTTCGTTGTCCTGCCCGATGACGGGCGGGGCACTCCGGGAGCTATTGCTATTTCTGAAGAGAGGCTGATGCACTTATGGCTGACCAGTGAGCAAGATAAAAGGAATTTGAAGTTATTGTGCTAAGAACTATCATCACGCATCAAAGGGGGCCGCAATGGGAGTGGCAAAGATGATTCTTAGACCGCAGAAAGGCCCGTAAGAACAGTTCTTAGCAACGAAAGCTGATAATTGCTATTTATGGCGATGCAACAGGCGGAGGGAAAACGTAAGCTCTGCTGTTAGGGGTCTGTCAAGTAAACTGTGTAAAATATATTTATGCTAGATGAATTAGTCTCTCAGCAAACTTCACATACCAGTTAGTAACAGGCATAGTCCAC
>CALAUZ010000166.1 GCA_937892105.1 uncultured Fretibacterium sp.
GAACAAGTAAAAAATTTTAATGAAGAAAAATTTAAGCGTACTTTCGGAGTTGACCGTCAAACGTTTCAAGTTATGCTTTCAGAACTTGAAGAGCAGTATAGGATTGCGCACAGGAAGGGAGGCAGACGTCCTAAATTAACTATATTTGACCGGTTATGCATTTTCTTTGCGTACTACAGAGATTATAGAACTTTTGAGGATATTGCTAATGATTACGATGTCGCCACAAGTACTATTTTTGACGCAATAAGCTTAGTAGAAAAAACACTAAGCGCAAAATTTACACTTCCACAACGGGAAGAACTAATGAAAAATCCGCCTGAATTAATAATAGTTGATACAACGGAAATAGAAATTGAACAACCTAAAAAAAGGGCTTCGAATACTATTCAGGAAAGAAAAAGCGTCATACCGTAAAAGCTCAGGTTATAGCTGATTATCAAAATTGCAATATTTTAAGTGTAGATTTCAGCAGCGGCAGAGAATATGATTTTGCATTATTTAAGGCAACTCACAATATAATAGCTGAAAATATAGTAACTTTAGCGGATAAAGGTTACCAGGGGATAGCCGTAATTCATGAGAACAGCCTGACGCCAATAAAGAAATACAATAGGAAAAATTTAAGTGCTGCATAAAAATGGTATAACCGAATAGTTTCTATTATCTGGACGTTTTAGAAACACTCTCTGTAAATTTGAAAATATATTTACCTTGATTTGCGCTATTTTTAATTTTAGCCATTTTATTTAATTTCCGAAAATGTCCTTATATTTCCCATATATGATTTGCCTGCGATACTTCGGAGTAAAAACAATATGGTATTTACAATAGAGATCGATTCTAAATTTGATTTGTTAGTAGCAAATACTGTTGTTGAGAACAGATTAATCGATCTTTCAATGTGGGATTGATATCTGCACTTTGAAACAGAATAGGAGGCGAATGTATTAGCCGCAGATACGCTTTATTTGTATAAGGATAAAAAAATACTTGCTGTTGTTACAGCTAGAGGCGGCTCAAAAGGGCTTCCGGGTAAAAACATACGCCCTATGAATGGCAAGCCTTTGATAGCATGGACAATCGAAGTTGCTAAAAATAGTCAGTACCTTGATAATTTATTTATATCCACAGATAGCCAAGAAATAGCCGATATATGTGAGAAGTACGGGGCTAATGTGCCAGAGTTAAGGCCAGCTCTTCTAGCGCAGGATAATACGTCTTCTATGGACGTTCTTTCTTATACGATCGACTTGCTAGAAAAGCAAAGGAATTTTTACGATTACTTAATTCTCTTGGAATCTACACCTCCACTTCGTAAGAACAATGATATAGACGAAATGATAAAACTTGCAGTGAATAATCCTGAAGCTGACGGCGTAATCTCTTTGGGAAATGTGCATTTAGAACATCCCTCTATAGTAAAGCGTCTGAATGCAGATGGTTATTTAATTCCTTATGTAGAAAACGGGCAAACTTTTTATCAACGTCAGTTAGAAGATAAAGCGTTCTTTCCATACGGAGTTGGGTATATCGTAAAAATTGAAAGATTTAAAGAAACACATTCAATTTACATGGAACATATGCTTCCATATTTTATAGAGCGGTGGCAGAATTATGAAATTGATGATCTTTACGATTTCAAATGTATAGAGGCTATCATGGCAGAAAGGACTAAACAATGAGTGGATATTACATAAAGGGTCTAGGTTCGATGGGAAAAAGACGTATTCGTTGTCTCATGGCTCTTGGCGTTAAGCCGGAAGAAATATGGGGTAATGATGTACGAAAAGATCGCTGTGCTGAAGCAGAAAAGAAATATGGCATCAACATTATCAAAGATGAAAACGACGAGGCTGAGCTTGATTTTGAAAAGATTAAGGCTGTCATCGTATCGCTTCCGCCGGACAAACATAAATTAGGTGTAGAGATTGCGGCGAAACACGGAAAGCCTGTTTTTGTCGAAGCCAGCGTTGTTCTCGATGACGTTTTAGCTATAAAAGATATCGGGAAGGACATTTTCGTTGCTCCTTCATGCACATTTATCTTTCACCCAATGATAAAAGAAGTGAAGAGAATTGTTACTGCTGGGATACTTGGAAAGGTTTGCAATTTCTCATATCACAGTGGGCAGTATCTTCCGGATTGGCATACTTGGGAGAGCGTGAATGATTTCTATGTATCTAAACGTGAGACTGGCGGTGCGCGTGAAATAGTCCCATATGAATTGACTTGGATTGTAGATACGTTTGGATTTCCAAAGGATATAAAAGGTTATTTCCGTAAAACAGGTAATGTTGGTTGTAATATTGAAGATAGCTATGTCAGCTCTCTTGATTACGGTGACATGGTCGGTGGCTTGCTTGTAGATGTGGTTAGTCGATATCCAGCAAGAAATTTAATCATTAACTTCCAAAATGGTCAGATCCAATGGAGATGGGATTCTGAACGTCTTGAAATTTATAATGCTACAACACAGAAGACGGACTACATCCAGCAGCAAAAGCAGGCTCATGAAGCAGGATACTCGAACATGGTAATAGAAAATATGTATGTTGAAGAAATTCAGGCTTTCTTAGCTGGTATTGCAGATAACTCTGCTTATCCAAATACATTGGAAAAGGATATTCAGGTACTTCGTCTCTTGAACAGAATAGAAGAGACCGATGGAGGATTTTAATGAATATTGGTCTAGTTCAAAGCATTATTATCTGGGAAGATAAGGGGAAAAATATTATAGAAGCAGAATCAACAATAGCTAGACACTCAGGGATAGAGTTATTTCTCTTCCCTGAGATGAGCTTTACTGGCTTTTCAATGAATACTGACCTGACAGCCGAATTTTCGAGAGAAACTGTTGTAAGAATGTCTGATATTGCAAAGAAATACAATGTGAATATCGGATTCGGCTGGGTTAGGAAGAAGGCCTCTAAGAGTGAAAATGTGTACACAATTTTAGATAGCTCTGGGAAGCTCATCTCTGAATATGTTAAGATACACCCTTTTTCATACTCGGGAGAAGATAAATATTTTCAAGGCGGAGAGGATATCAAGATCTTCTCTATTAGCAATATTCCATTCACTACGTTTATTTGCTATGATTTACGCTTCCTTGAAGTATTTCGCACTGTAGCGGATAGTATTCATGCGATTATCATTCCTGCAAACTGGCCTGCAAAACGCTCTGAGCATTGGAAGACGTTACTTCGCGCTAGAGCAATAGAGAATCAGGTGTATATCTTTGCGATTAATTGTCAAGGAGATATAGGTGGTCAGTATTACTCGGGCTATAGTTGCATTATCAACCCTGACGGAGAAGTACTTGAGATATTGTCTGATAAAACAGGCGTAATCAGCTTTGATTTTGTTGATGACGTAGATAGTTACAGGGAAAAATTTCCAGTACTGAGAGATGTAAAGAAGTTTTGAACTTTTGAAGCAGTGAGCAAGCACACATTATCAGTGCAAAATTTCACTGCTTTGATTTGACGATGAAACCAGAATATTTTTTGTGATTGAAAAATTTTGGATAACTTGATGGGAGGTAAATTATTGTGAGATTTCAAAAAATTAACGTGTCATGTAACTCTGGAAATACTTACGTTTTTAATTTTTTTGAAACATTAGAGCCTGATGTTGATTATACTGGAGCTATAGAAACGTATGATTACAAAGATTATGAAGTTGGCGGAAAACGTAACAAATACGGGAAAGGCTTATTCTGCCATTTCTCTTTGAAACGTGAAGAGACTGGTGCCTGTGCCTATTTCTGGCTTCGTGAAAATGGCAATCCTAACGAGCTAAACGATCGATTCTATGTCGGACAGACTGACGATTTGCAACAGCGTTTTTACAATTACGGTCATATAAGCCCTAGTGATTGCATGGAGGACGGAAATTCGACAGATTGCAAAATGAATAAAGTGCTTTTGAAGCACAAAAAGGTTGATTTGTATGTTTGTCCTACTAAAAATCCAAAGAAAGTTGAGTCAGAAATATTAGAAACCATAGCAACGCTCTATAACGAGAAGGAAAATTAAGAAAGTGTGAGGCATTTGGAGCGCATGAATTTATTCATCGTAATGTATCATTACACACGTGATCTTGTTCATTCTCGTTATCCTCGTATCAAGGGATTGGATTTGCCTCTATTTCGTCAGCAGCTTGAATTTTTTAAGCACAACTTTAATGTGATAAAAATGGAGCAACTCCTTGCTGTTTTGAACAATAACAATAATCGCAGCATTACCCC
>CALAUZ010000167.1 GCA_937892105.1 uncultured Fretibacterium sp.
TATATTTCGTCTGTGAATGGTTTCGCATCAGTAGAGATCATTTTACGCGAAGAGAATTACGGCTGTGCAAAGAATATCATACAGGGCATAACTCAGCTAACCTATGAGTTTGGAAGAGTGATAGTAGTAGAAGACGACATTCTGACCAGTCCCTATTTCTTGACGTATATGAATGAAGGGCTTGAGCTTTACAAAGATGATGAGCGTGTTGGAGCGATAAGTGGTGTTTTGTCTCCGAGCTATAAAGATATCGCAGAGAAATTGCCTCAAAGTTTCTTCATGTATGGTGTGGGTATTTGGGGTTGGGGTACATGGCTTAGAGCGTGGAGGAGCTATGACTATGATGCGTGGAATCTCCTCAAGAGAATCAGGGCAGCTGGCCTAGAGGACAAGTATAACTACGGATTAAAGCACAAGCCAAGAACTAGGAATCTTGTAGCTCAAGGTCTTGGGCGTGTGGGGACTTGGGATTATCAGTTGGTTGCCGGAGAGTTCCTTCACGGCAGAGTTACGCTATATCCTGGCCGATCTCTGACGAACAACATAGGTTGTGATGGTACAGGGGAGCATTGTGGAGTTGAGGACTATGAGGCTACGAACATGATGCTTGCTGAGGAATATGAATCTCTGAAGAAAATTCCCGTCGAGGTAGACAAGGATATATACGAAGTTTTTCTACAGAAGTTCCGACAGAATAATCCTAGCCGTTCTCTTCTTCACAGGGCAGCGCGAAAAATATGGCGAATACTTAGCGCACCATCAAGATGATAGCTCTCAAGATATCATGATGCTTAGATGATGTGATTGCCGAAATAGCTACAAAACGTTAGATGACATGACTAAACTCTCGGCCAAGTGCTGAGGGTTATTTCTTGTTCATCTGTTCTCTGTATTTGCTAGGAATAATGTGAAGCACTTTCCTGAACAGTAAGAAAACCCCTCCCGTTAATGAGAGGGGTAATGTTTTGCCAGATGCTTACTACTTCAGGACACCTAGTGCAGCATGAGCCGCCGCGACTCTAGCAACTGGGACTCTGAACGGCGAGCATGATACGTACGTCAGTCCTACCTGATGGCAGAACGCAATACTCGAAGGATTACCGCCGTGTTCTCCACAGATTCCGATGGACATGTTCGGATTCACGCTGCGCCCCTTCTCTACTGCCATCTTCACTAACTGGCCTGGGCCGTCCCTGTCGAGTTCCGCAAACGGATTCTCCTTGAACACTCCCTTATCGACATACTGGAACAGGAACTTGTTTTCTGCGTCGTCGCGTGAATAGCCCAGCGTCGTCTGCGTGAGGTCGTTCGTCCCGCAGGAGAAGAACTGTGCATACTCTGCGAGCTGGTCAGCAACAAGTGCCGCTCTAGGAAGCTCAATCATTGTCCCGACAAGGTAACCGAAATCGACTCCGCTAGCCTTTTTCACCTCAGCCGCGATCCTATCAGCCATTTCACGGAAGAATTTCATCTCCGCTCTTGTGCCGACAATGGGTATCATGACTTCGGGCTTGACTGTTACGCCTGCTTTTGTCAGCTCAACGACAGCTTCAAATATCGCGTTCATCTGCATCTCGTAGATTTCGGGGTAAATCATTCCGAGTCTGCAACCTCTGAAGCCTAACATGGGGTTATTCTCGTGGAGCTGGTGAATCTTTTCGAGTACGTTATTCAGCTTTTTGGCCTCGTCAGGCGTGGCAGTTTTGAGGGCTTCGAGCACGTTGGGTTCTTTGGGCAAAAATTCATGTAACGGCGGGTCAAGAAGGCGAATGATTACGGGCAATCCGTCCATAGCCTTGAATATGCCGATAAAGTCAGATTTCTGCATGACTTTGAGTTTTGCGAGAGCCTCAGCACGTGCCTTTTTGCCTTCCTCGCCAGCCTCACCAAGAGCAACAATCAAGCTCTGCATTACGGGAAGCCTATCAACGCCCATAAACATGTGTTCCGTTCTGCACAAGCCTACACCTTTTGCGCCGAAATCCCTTGCGCGTTTTGCGTCTTCTGGTGTGTCAGCATTCGTCCAGACCTGTAATTTTGCGTTCTCATCAGCCCAAGCAAGTATCTTCTTGAAATCATCGGTGAATGTGGCCTCAACCATTTTAGCCTCACCCGCGAGGAAGTTACCTGTTGTGCCGTCAACCGTAACCATATCGCCCTTCTTGAATACGCGATCGCCAACGGTCAGAGTCTCTTTCTCCACGTCAATTATTGCCGCTTCACAGCCACAAACAGCAGGCTTACCCATTCCGCGAGCAAC
>CALAUZ010000168.1 GCA_937892105.1 uncultured Fretibacterium sp.
AGAGAACGCGAGGACGGCATTTGAGGGTCTTGTGGAACACAATCATGCTGTGCTCTGCAAACAGGACGACGTATCTTCCAGAGTTCTGGAACTTCTCAAGGGAGGCACTGCTAACTTCATGATCTCTGACGGAGTCTCGGCGGCTCAGTATGACAAGGCATTTGACGAGTACGTAACAAGATATGCGGGAACGTTCAGGGTAAGCGATAAAGACCTCAGCGAGTTTATTGACGATTCGCTGTCATTGTCTGCGGCTGACCCGGAAAAGGAGTATCTAGGTGATGATGGCGACGAACCTCAGATCCAGAGCGTGAAAATTTCTGGGAACTCAACGCAAGCCTTCAGTGAAGATATTTACGTAATCTTCAAGTACGGCAACGGAACAGCAAAGTTCTTCAAGATTAACGGGAACGACGGACTTTCGTTCGACAAGAGCGTGTGGGCTAATGCTTCTGACACCGGAATAATTGAGGTGTCATTCTGCACCATTCAGGACGGCAAGCTGAAGGTGTCTCCGTCGGAAAGGATAATAGTTAAGCCTCTTCTCTACAATGTGAGTGGGATAACGATACCTGCAAAGAAAATTTATCTGAACGTGGATGACAATGTGCATCTTGAGCTGACAGCCCATACTCCGAGAGGGAATTATGACATTGCTGCGCCTGCTCTGAACATTGCGGAGTGGACGGTGAAGGATACTGACATTGCGAAAGTGGATGATGAAGGTTACGTTGTCGGCCTCAAGGCAGGGACTACGGAGCTTACGGCAGAGGCAGAGGGTTTCACTGCGAGTGTGATAGTTGAGGTGCTGGGAGAGTCGGGGAGTTCGTCCAGCAGTGAAGGTGATGCGACGACGAATAATCCCGGAAGTTCCGGAGGAGGGTGCAATGCGGGCTTTACGGCGTTAATGCTGCTGTCTGCTGCTGTGCTCTCAATGAAGAGACGCTAACCACACAAAAAATCTTCCCGCAGTCGTCAGTGATTACGGGAAGATAATTTTTCTCTCAGTGAAACACTACCATATCTTTACGGTTATTGAAGTCGCATATTATTCCGGCTATAGCTCTAGACACGTCTTCACCTATTCCTGCACCTTCTCTAGCAGCTTCGATGTTCGTAACTCCTCCATAACAGTGACGAGATCCACAACCTTATTTTCTTGGATCAACTTTAACATAGACTGAAATACAACACGGTTTTCTGGGCGGTAAAAATCCTCCGCTCGAAGCATATCTGGAACATCCATGGCAGCTTTAGAACTTATAAACATAGCACCCAGTGCCGCCGTTTCTGCTTCGTTATTATGGGGTGGTACAAGTTTTACACACATTTCAAATCCTCTCCTTCGTGTTACATTACGGTATTTTATCCTTTGATTTAGCAAGCTTTTTCATGGTCATGGCATACTTGCGAATACGGGGAGACAGGCTCTCGAAATCAACCTCTGTAGGCAGGAGCGGTAATATTGGAACATAGTCATGGTTATGGGCATGTGTATGGGTATCGGTATCAGCATCGGCGCATGGCTCTGGCACCCTGTTTCATGCGTTTCAGAACGGTATACAGATATCCTATCCTATTGCTCTTTGCCCTGTCCTTGCAGTATGGCATCGCTCGCCGGACAAGATCAAGGCCGAATTCCATAATAAGGTTTTCAACATCAACAACTTCCCCTGCTGCGTAACCATACTTCTTTACTAGGCAATCAGCTTGTTCTGCTTCCGATCCTGTAGCGTTGTTGTTGTTGTTCTTCTTAATATTAGTATTTCTTATGGCATGGTTTTCCGCGAGCGGTTT
>CALAUZ010000169.1 GCA_937892105.1 uncultured Fretibacterium sp.
AGCTCCCATAATTGATCCGATCGCTTCACCTGCTGAAATTGAAGACTGTCGGATATTTCTTAAATCAACGCTTGTAAATTTAAATCTTTCGCCTTGAATATCTCTAACTTCCGGACGGTTGTGAATGCGCTCAAAAACATCGCAGAACCTTTTAAAATCTTCACGAATTTCCAATTTTGTTTTGCCCAAATCGCTTAAAATTTCGGTTGAAAATTCTTGAATCTCATCGAATTCACCTTTTTTGCGTTCGTATTCTTCTTTAGCGTCATCGATTCTGCTTTTTGCTTTGTCCATTTTCTCTTTACCTGATAAAGCTCCTCCGACTCCTGCTACACCTGCTAAAATTGAAGCTCCACCCAATAATATTGGTATTAACGGTAACGGCATATAAAAAAATTCCTCCTAAAATTAAAATTAATCACTCTTAAATTTTTCAGCTGTTATATTTACCCAGCCCGGCTATAAAAAAAATTTTTCACCTTGATCCAAATTCAAAAGCGACTTTTATATTTTATATTTATACAAAATTAACGCGTCAATTTAAGTCCATAAAACAAAATCTAAATTTTCAGATAATTTAAAATTTACTTGACAAAAATAATTTATGCCCGTAAAATCCACCGCTTGGAATTTTTAAACAGGAGGCTTTATTTATCACATGGCCAAAAAAATGGTATACGGCATTGAGGACAGACCGCCGTTTTTTATAATGCTCTTATCAGGAGCGCAGCACGTTTTAACATTATTTGGCGCAACAACTTTAGTCCCGTTAATATTCGGTCCGGCGATGGGGATGGACGCGCTACAAATTGCTTCATTAATATCATGTGTATATTTCGGGATGGGAATAGCGACATTAATTCAAACAAGCAAAAAACTCGGATCAGGACTTCCAATCGTTCAAGGTTCGAGTTTTTCTTTTATTCCTTCGGTTATGACAGTCATTGCAATTTACAAGACGGCCGGGCCGCAAGCAATAATGCAATATTTAGGTGGAGGCTTAATCGTCGGCGGAATAATTTTAGCTGTAATAGGTTATAGCAGGATCGTCGGAGTTATCAGAAAAGTAATAACGCCCGTAGTAATCGGCCCCGTAATAATGGCTATAGGCTTCTCCCTCGCAGGTACAGCGGTTCAGGGCAACGCAGCTAACTATTGGCCGGCATCTCTGGCTGTCGTGGTTCTAATCTTCCTCTTCAGCCTGGTTTTGCGCAACAAGTACATCAACATTTTTGCCATACTCCTTGCAATCGTCATAACTTACTGCGCATGTCTCGCTCTCTCGGTCAATGGTGTTTTCGCTCCTGACCACCCAGCTTATATCAACCTTGCACGTGTAACTGAAGCTCCGTGGATAAGGGACGTTAAGAACGTAATAATCCCTTGGGGAATGCCTAAGTTCAGCCTTATGGCAGTTGCGGCGTTACTGGCCGGCTTCTTCGCGACAATGATTGAGAGCATCGGTGATTATCACTCAGTATCATATGCTTCCGGCGTTGAAGACCCTGACTCAGAGACAATAAGCAGAGGTATCGGTGCTGAAGGTCTGTGCTGTGCGCTGTCTGGAATATTCGGCTCTGTAGGAACAACATCATACACCGAGAATATAGGACTTATCGGGCTTACGGGAGTTGCGTCAAGGGTAGTAGTAAGGACAGGCGCAGTAATACTAATCCTCATGAGCTTTGTCGGAAAGTTAAGCGCGTTGATAGCCACAATGCCTTCGCCAATAATCGGCGGAGCTTACATAGCGTTATTCGGCACAATAGGCGCAATGGGTATTCAGGTGCTAATGAGGGCGGATATGTCGAGCCAGAGGAACATTCTCATTGTAGGGTTCGCGTTCTTGATGGCACTGGGACTTCCCGGCTGGGTCGAGGCAAATCAGGCTTTGTTCATGAATGACGCTCAGGGCCAGATTGTTCACACACTGGGCGGAATGTTATGGGCAGTCCTCAAAACACCGATGGCAGTTGCGGGAGTTTGCGCGGCAATCTGCGACTCGCTTGTGCCAGGGACAGACGAGGAACGCGGTATTAATGTCAAGCCCAGAGGCATATAAAACAGTCATAATAACTGGTTTAGCCGGTGGTTTGACTTTATTTCATGAAAAATATAATTCATTCAAATCTTTACAGTACAGGAGTAAAGAATATTGCGCACTAAGAAAGTTTTAATTTCCCTTATGCTGGTTGCGTTTGTTCTGGCGTTGTTCTCGTCAACAGCTATGGCGGAACACAGAAGATCCAGAGAGGTTCAGACGGTTGGAGTGCTGAGTTATCTAGGCACTGACCCCGAAACATTCCAGGAGAAGGTCAATGAGCTGGGAAAAATGCTTACTTCAGCAACAATGAGAGCCGCAAGTTTTCCGGGAATGAACGACACAATAGCTTTCTTAAACTCATTCCGCAAGAGCGAATATGAGATTAAGTTCTATGACTCGCTCACGAACATGGTACTCGCTCTCGATGCCGAGCAAGTGAAAGTAATCTCAATCCCTGAATACACAGCAAGGTATCTCATGAGGAATGATCCTGACTATCTGGTACTCTTCACGATACTTATGCCGTCATCAGTATCATTCGGTTTCCGCAGTGATAAAGATGCTCTCCGCGATGAATTCAACAAGGCAATACGTTCAATGAAGGAAGACGGAACATTGAAGGCACTTGAGGAGAAATACATCACAAATCCTGAGAGCGAGCCTGAAGCAGTAGCATTCGAGAAATTTGACGGAGCGGACAAGATAACGATAGCAGTAACAGGAGACATACCGCCTATTGATTACATAGCTGCCAACGGTTCACCAGCAGGATACAACACTGCAGTACTCTCGGAGATTGGACGCAGGCTTCATAAGAACGTTGAGGTACTCAGCATAGAAGCGGGAGCAAGGTCATCATCGCTTGTCTCAGGGAAAGCTGACGTAATCTTCTGGTACAGGTCAACAAAAGGCATTGATACTTCGATAGTCTTCGATGTTGACAATCCTTTGACCTCAGCAATGAACGATGTAGCGGAAGGTATACTTCTTTCAGAACCGTATTATGAATGGCAGAGGAACATGCTTTTAACGTTCTAAGAGTAAAAATGCTGTTCGTATTTGAGTAATCTAGTAAGGAAGAAAATACAGAATGCCCCCGACCTGTAAAATCGGGGGTATATTTGTGTCTTAATTTGCCAGTTTCCTGTAAGTACCTTTGAGGACGAAATCAGGAGCTATAGCCTCGTTCCAATCGTCCGTATCCGTAATGTCCACCGTGAGTTTTCCGTCTGTGAATGTCAAAGTTGCCTGGCATGAGCTGTAATTGTTGTCATACAGTTCCAGAACGTTATCTTCAATCCAGCCTCTTGCAGTCCAATGAACTTCATCTTTGAAGCGGCTTGCTGTTATTTCAGCTTCGTCAGTTGATGCGTCAATAATTTTCACGGAGATAAATCCGCTGTCATTCTGGTATTCCCCTTCGATTTCCTGCGGGCGTGAATTTATTGGTGCGCCGGGTTCATCGGGTTCATCAGGTTCATCATATTCCGGTTCCGGTTCAGACCTTGAAGCGCGTCTCTGGGGTGTAACCTGAGTGTTTTTGGCGGGAGTTGTACGGGTCTGCGAGGTATTCCTCTTTCGTCTGAGGTCATCTCTGATACTGTCGGCAATTCCCGGCAATGCG
>CALAUZ010000170.1 GCA_937892105.1 uncultured Fretibacterium sp.
TCTACCGATGTTGGTCAAAATTATATGGAAGTACTTTAATTTAATCTAGATGCGTCGCTTTGACGCTTACTCACAGACTCGTGCGGATTTGCACGGATCATTGAGAAAAATACGATATTGCTTTCACTGTGTGCAGAAAGGGAAGAACTTATAATCCAGCTTCACAGCACGTTTTATAATCACATGTGAAATACAATAAAGTTTACATTTTTTTACAATCAATAAAGTTGACATTTTATTCCCCCAAAAAATTAAAATAAAGCTTACATTTTTACAATAATTATGTTTTTATTTTTCAGTTTTACTGTGCTTACTTTTACTATGTTTACTGTGAAATAATCCCCTCGCAAGCAGCCAAATTCACAGAGATCATTGCCTTTTCACAGCCATGATTTCAGCCTCACCATGATTTCACTGTGTCTGCAAAGGAACGACTAAAAATGCTTTTTTGGAAAAAAAGCTTATGTCCCTATGTTCCTGCGCCGCTGTTGTCCCTGTGCCGCTGGCTACCTGCGGGGTTCTCTTCCGGCTCATTTCGCAGTGATGATTTCTTTTACACAGACTTTTACTTTTACTTTTTTAACACAGACTGGGTTCAACGATCCCGGTCTGTACTTCTCATACTTTGTTGATTTAGAGTCATTGACATGGCCGGCCATGTTCATAAGTCCCATAGACACTATGATATAATAAAAAATTAAGAATATATAAAATATGCGGGAGGAAAATAAAAAATGTGCCAAATTGCCGTCAATATACCAAACGAAGTTTTATACGATATTAAAATGTCCGCAGAGGAAGCGGCATCGTCTATCAGAAAGCTTGTTGCCATGAATTTCTATTCAGACCGCAGAGTGTCCCTTGGCTATTGTGCACAGATCGCTAATATGAATAAAGCCGACTTTATTCGATTTCTAGGTGCAAACAATGTTTCTATCTTTCACTTTGACAATGAAGATGAATTTCTGGAGGAGATAGAGAATGCTCGTCCTCTCTAATATAATATAAAGGCAAAACCGCTACCCACGATACTGTTACCCACAATACAGTTATTACAATTACTTGTTATGATTACTATGATTGCCCCTAAATTTAGACTCACTGATGCTAATCGCATTGTTACACAGTCTTTATGATTTGTTTTTTGATTGTGGAGACGAGAAGAACGAGAAAAAGGAAACCGAAAATGCTCGTTCTTTCTAATACAACGCCATTGATTGCTCTTGCGGGGATTAACAGTCTCGAATTGCTTCATCAATTATACGGCTCAATTATAATTCCACCTGCCGTAAAAGCTGAACTAATCGGAGAACCGGAGAAATCAGCAGTCGCAAATAGCCCATGGATTGTTGTAAAGCCTATTAGTCACGAAGAACGCAAGCGAGACTTCCGAACCAGACTACACGCAGGAGAAGTTGAAGTTATGATTCTTGCAGAAGAACTCGGAGCTGGTGGAGCTGATCTCGTTATAATGGACGATTATGCGGCTAAAAAGACGGCAAAATTTATGGGAATGAAGACAACAGGGACATTGGGCATTCTGATACAGGCGAAGAAGCAAGGGCTTATACAGGAAGTGAAACCTCTGATGGAAGCAGTAATATCTCAAGGATTGTATGTTAGCGAGAAAATTCAAAGGCTTGTGCTGAGGGAGGCTGGAGAGTAGGCAGACCTAGCAGATTATTGTTAGCAGTTTTTCCGCCCCTTTCGGTATGTCGAAAGCGCATTAAGATTTCACGACTGCGTTAGAGAATAACGCCTGGGATAGCCACACGGGGCCTTCAGCCATGAAGAGAGCCGCAAAAGTTCTGGCTTGACTGTGTTTATGACTATCGGCAAGTATTAACAGACGAAGAATGACGGAAAATAAACTTGCGTACTACCGAAGTATCAGCCTCGGCCTTTGAGATTGCCCGAACATTCGGGATTGTTGGGATATATTCACATTATGCTGAGACTCGTCTACAGACCTGTGCGAATTTGCACGGATCGCTGTACTCGTCTCAAAATGTCTCGCTGCGGGTCTAAGCCCCCCTGTGTGCAGGAAGAAAAATCATAACCTCGCCATTCATGCCGATTTATAATCACAGAGACAGCGAGGACAGCAAAGACAGCAGAGCCGCCTTCTATAAGCCGCAAGAATGTACCAAGGGCGCAACTTCTTCTTGAAAACGGTTAATCACTCTAAGTGCTAAATCTGACCAGCCAAATTTCGCTTAGTTCTTCCACAGCTTCTCTCCCCAGGCGCGGCCATGATGAGACAACGGCAGTGCCTCCACTGTCCCCTGTCTCGATTTTTATGTTCAGTCGCGAGTTTGCTTTTTATCTTCAGTGCTGTATTTGCCATTTCAGCCACAGAGCCGTGTTTCCTTGTGCCGGCCTTTGAAACTGCCCGAAAGGCGCGGACAGAGGCACGTACAAAGGCAGAAACACAGTCAAAGATGATGAAGCTGCGGCTGAATCCACGCTTGAATCCGCCACAGAAGCCGCAGTTGAATCTCGGGTTGAATCCCGCAAGCAGTTTCTCCTTGAATTCATGGGCGCAATTTTCTCTAATGTCCATGCCGACCGATTCAATAAGCAGACTTTGTTTGTTTACGATCCAGCTTATACTGGCAAGACACAGCTTCTGAATCTTGTCGAGAGGATAACAGGCTCTTACGTAATGATTGAACGCCTCAAAGCTGCTAAAACGGCCAAAAACCTCAAAACGGCCAATAAGGGCAATAAGATGAGAAGCCAAATAAACGATACGAGATTAGCAGTCTCTGCCGACACAGTGTTCATTGATAAGAGGATAATGAAGGCGGCGCCTGCTTTCGACGTTTTCCTATGGTTCAATATGAATTCAAAGCCAGATCTCGATCGTCTTACCCGTCTTGATTTCTTAACAGAAGCTGAGAGAGGGAAGATTACCGTCTTTGAATTCCCAAATGTCATTCCTGTGGACAAAAGGGACTGCTGGATTCTGGAGAAAATGCTGGAGAAGAGAGATGAGATATTTGCAAAGGCTATCAAGGCATTCTCGGCCATGAAGGATTTTGATTTTCACGATCCTCATGGTTCAGAGCGTTAATCATCAAGCCATCTACAGCATCTACTGTGTGTTAATCATCCGATGCGTTTCATTACGGCGCAACTTATTTAGCTTTCAGCCCTTCTTGCTGACACAGGACATTGCTGACCGAATTATTAATTAAGATAGTCATTCGGTGGTAATGAATCCGTGTAATCCAAGATACTTTGAAAACAAATAACGTGCGTCCCGATGGGGCTGAAGAGTCGATGATAATCACAACCCCTTTTTAGCTTGGCCAAGCACAACGGCTGTCTTTTTCCGGCACTTGGCCTCAATTTTTTTATATTTGAAGTGAGTTTTAAATCTCTATGCAACAGCGGACAAGTTTCCGTCCGGCCAAGTTCAAATGAGTAGTACTTAGCCATCATTACATTCCAAACACATCACTGTGCGTTCCAGTTCTAACCAATGACAAGACCAACACGTCTTCGTCAATGTAATAAACTATAGTCAGCACATTTTGAAAGCAGTAAATATAGCGGAAGCCAAGTCAGAAGTAA
>CALAUZ010000171.1 GCA_937892105.1 uncultured Fretibacterium sp.
TTCCTATTTGTCAGGAACAAGGCTCTATATGTCTTTTCACTTAATCCTCCGCCATACACACTCTCCGCCCATATCACAAATCCTACCAGGAGGCAATCCTTCACTGCTACCACCAGTTAGAGAGTTATTAATGCTGTTTATAGCGTCAAACAGCCCATCCAATCCAAATAATCGCCGCTCAAGTTGATGATCGTCCCATCTTTTTCCGCACTTGATACATTGCCAAACTTGAACTTGCTTTGGCTTCACCTGTTTAGAAGATTTTTGCGCTGTCTTCGCTCTCCTTTGTTCAGCTTGCTTCTGCGCTAACGCTTGTCTCTTGGCTTCTGCTTCTGCCTGTTTCTGAGCTAATGCTGCTTTTCTGGCTTCGGCTTGTCTCTGAGCCTCTGCTTGTGGTGATACAGTCTGCAAATGATTACGAGCATTTTCATCCCCATTTTCAGCGGCTCTTGTGAACCAATACTCAGCCTGTACATAGTCTTTCTCTGTACCAGCT
Organism: uncultured Fretibacterium sp.; assembly: GCA_937892105.1. The sequence continues at coordinate 497 of CALAUZ010000171.1, forward strand.
CCCTGATAGTACATCATTCCAAGCGTATATTGAGCTTCTACAAGGTTCTGCTCTGCTGCTTGCTGATACCAATATCTTGCCTGCTGATAATCTTGGCCTATACCATTACCTCTGAAATATGCTTCAGCTAACTGATATTGAGCCGATGCATTACCATTCTTAGCCGCTTGATAAAGTGAATTGATGTCCTTGTAGTTCTGAGGCTTATATGCCTTCGTCTGTGATTGAGATTGAATAGCATATGTAGTCTGTTGTTGCGGAATATAAGAAATTCCAAGCCTCGCAAGATTTTCCTTTGCCTTTGCATCTCCTAAATCTGCTGCTAATTTATAAAGGTCTACGGCCGTTTCAAAACTCTGTGATACTGCTGCTCCAACTTCGAACAGATAACCTAAATTACATATAGCTCCTGCATGATTCTGTTGGCCTGCTTTTTCCCACCAATCAAAAGCCTGCGAATAATCATTCAACGAAAAATACAAATTACCAAGATAAAACTGAGCTTTAGAATATCCCTGCTCTGCTGATTTGAGATACCATTTTTTAGCTTCACTGATATTCTTAGGCACTCCGTAACCTAATTCATACATAATGCCCAAAGCATTCTGTGCTCCCATATGACCTTGCTCTACTGCCTTCCTGAACCAATTCAAAGCAAGTTTATAGTCTTGTTTTACTCCTTCACCTGTTGCGTACGCTACTCCTAGCTGAAACTGTGCTTCCGCATCTCCTGCTCCTGCTAGTTTACGAAGTCTAGAAGCACTAGCGGCAAATGATGCCCCAGATAACGATAAAATCAGGATTAACGCAATATATATACAAAAATTTTTCTTCATAAACATTTTTAAGCTCCTTTCATTATGATTTTACCACTAAGTTACTTTATATCTCCACTCTTAAACTCACTTCAAAAAGAGGTGAGAGAAATTGAGTAATCAACGCGGCAGACCTAGAATTTATAACAATAAGGCCGAAAATATGAGAGTTATCAGAGCCAAGAAGAAACTTGCTGGCTACAAAGATATTCATGCTTCCATTCCTGACGAGTATAAACAACTTCTCGACCAGTTCTGCCATGATACTCAGCTCTCTATCTCGGAACTTATCTGTTATCTGCTCGGCTGTGCTCAAGAACGCGACTTGCCTGACGTTGACAGACCCATTGACTTCCAGAAATAGCCCCTTGATACAAATACTGCGCCAATCTCTTATCTCCAACATGAAGACAATCAATCAGCGCAAGTTCATTTGCACACTATCTTCATTCAGCTTCACTCTCCTCTATGCTATAATTTAAGCAACAGGATAAGAAGTCCCTGTGGGTTTCTGTACCCATAGATATGTGCCATGATTTTAGTCAAATACAATTATAGCATATTCTTATCTTTGATTTATTGTGCCTTTCTGTACCTCCTCATCTTTACTCTTTATGCTTCCTTGCTCATATTTTCACATATCACTCCGTCTCGTACAATGTTGCGTTTGATTACTTCTTCCTATATCCTTATTCCCGAAAGGAGTTTATCATTGTGCCGGACTTCAACCTTAGTGATGAGGATATTCACAAGCTGCAACGTAGGTTCTTCCTCTTCAAGAGAGAACGCAACATTATTCATCATCTGCTCGATAATTACGTCGCTGATTACCGCCAGTTCAAAGGCTCCATGAGCAAACGTTATGAATACCTCCGAAAGAAATATATCTCTCTGTCCCCTGACTTAACTCATCTTATACTCCTTGACGGCAATATCTTATGGTCTACTCAGGATATTTCTATCGTACTCGGAAGACACATCACTTCTATCATCAGAAGTATCAATAAACTTGAACTCTCTGAAGGCTGGTGCTCTCGTCTACTCTCCATCAGAGAAACTACTAAGAATACAAACGGGCGAACTGTTCACGTCTACCACAAAGAGATTTTTGATTTGCTTTTAGACCTCTATGAAGATGAGTACCTCCTACGCTTCTCGGAGCCTCGAAGAGGGGATACTAATTCTGCTCCTGATATTCAAGAACTTCGCAAGTTCTGGCTATATATGAAGGATTTTGATACCTTCAATTCTCACATCGTAGAACAGCAGATACATTTACAAGATATTCCTCCTATGAGCTGGAAGGATATTCTCTCGCTTATCTGGAATAAGGTCTTCAATGTTAGAATTACCACTATTAGTTCTGCCATTTTTGCTGTCGGCTTTGAAATCGCTCGAAGGGTCTTCGGCTTTCACCTCTGGCTTGCTGGTATTCCTGCCCTCATTTCCATTATCTGCGTCATTCTCATTCTTAAACGCAAATTTAATCCTGACACTCTTTCAAGTATCGGGGCAGGGGCTTTATTGATTTCTCTGCTGTGGATTTCAGCTACTCTATCCGTTGACAGGTTTCATTATCAGAACTCAAAGCACAATATCATTCTTACTCCTGTTCGCTCTAACGATAATTCTATTCACTTTCAGATTAACTCGAATATCCTCAACGTTAAAGAATTCCTTTTCCGTATCAGCCCCGATAAATCTTTCCATTCTACAGGCTTTCTTCGTCAGATTAACCCTAATACTAATTTGCCTTATCCCGCTATATCTATTCAAAATAACATCAGTAGCGGTCGGGCTGAGATTGATATTAAGTTCATTGATGACCATGATATTGAAAGCTCCGTCTGGCATTTCTCCTTTGATGTCCCTCTTGAACTCTTCAAGCTCAATAAATACTTTATCCTTAACTCTGGTATGCCTTGGGTCTCCGCTGAACAATATAAAATTTTCACAACTGACAAAGTTATATCAAATGCCTCGTTAAGTCCCTTCATGTTCTCTAAGGAAATCAGAACTTCCATTAAGCACCTCCTTTACGGCATCAATAAGGAAATTCCTGACAGAGAAGTTGATTTCAATAACCTCGACTCTTATGAACCTTACGTTCTCTTCAAAACCAATGACGATTCTATTCGCTTCGTTTCCTCACAAATTATTTTTACCGACGGCTCGTCATCTGATATTCGCATTAGCAATATTATTGAAACTATTGAGTAATTTTATACTTATATCATCAAATAAGTTTTTTCTTTCCTATGTATATTACTAAAGTGATAAGCGGGCTTGTTTGACTTCATTGCACTTATCTAACTCCTCAGAAAGGGGGTGATCACTTTGGACTGGCAAAGTGTGCTTTACAGATGGGAGGAGTATGCAGATAAACTATATCCCCTTAGAGACAAAGTTGATGACATCTTCAAAACTAAATGCTTCTACGATGACAAGTGGCAGTATCACGAGAAGTTCTACGAAGCTGACGATGATACCGTGTTCCTGCTCAAGCTCTCGGAGAGGCTAAACTACATTTGCAACTTCGTTCAATCCCATATCTGCGTTCTGAAGCACAGAGTTGACATTCAGGAGGATATACGAGCTAATCAGGAACAGGCTTTCGAAGCATGGAAGCGTGGCTTGTGTCCTCGACTCATGAAGAGCGTTCCTCGTTTCGTTAAGCCTGACAGTATGAACTTCTGGGAGACATACGATGAGATTGCAGAGTTCCTAGAAGACGAACAGATGAGCTACGAGGCTACACAGAATGCTATCCGTGAATGGCAGTTATCACGTGAGAATCTGAAGTTGAGTGCTTAGTTCTTGGCCTGCCCCTTTGAGAGATCAAGGGGGCTTGTATTTTATCGGGAGGTTATATGAAGTCTTACAAGGTAGAGATAACGAAAACTCTACACAGATCTGTAAACATTGAGGCTCATGATTATGACGAGGCTATCTGCAAAGTACGGGAAGCGTGGAGAAGAAGTGAAATAGTGTTAGACGCTGACGACTTCCTCGAAGCAGGTTTTGAGATCGTTGGCATTCAATACTCTTAGCCTGCCCGTCAATGGGCTTGTAATTACTGAAAGGAGAATACTCATGAACACAATCAACTATGCTCAGAGGCTCAGGAAAACCAGATTATTCCTCAATCTCACTCAGCGTGAGTTAAGCATTCGTCTAGGAGTAAGCGCAAGCTCCATATCACGCTACGAGAATGAACGCACTCCTGTATCACACAGAGTAAGGAAATGGGTGAACAGGAAGTTCAGGCAGTTTCACCTCAGCAGCAAGGTTCTCAAGTCGTCTAAGGATCACTCGGTATGCGCCTTTATGCCTCACAGGTGCTACTC
>CALAUZ010000172.1 GCA_937892105.1 uncultured Fretibacterium sp.
CAAGAGCATTACCCGAGAACGCAGGAAGCTAAAAGCCTATAAGCGGTTGATGATATCCTTATCAGAAGCAACATAGTTAAAGCCTCCTGCATTGTTACACAGGAGGTGCATGGTGTTATGTTCTCGTCTAGTGAATTAGATTATGCCATTCCTTTATACTCTTCAGGGATTGAGAGTCTGCACCCTTCGCCTTAACAGTCATTATTCCCTCAATCGCCGCATCTGCCGCCGAAAGTGTCGTAACATAAGGAATACCCATCTTCACTGCTCCTCGCCTCAAAGCACTTCCTGACTTCGTGAGTGCCTTCTCTCTGGGAGTGTTGATGACCATCTGAACTTGACCGTTGATTACGTGGTCGAGAACATCTGGCCTCCCTGAACCTACATTCTCGCATTCAACTCCAGCATTCCTTAGAGCCTCATACGTTCCCTCTGTCGCAAGTATCTTGAACCCAGCATACTGGTACTTCGCCGCAATAGGAGCAATAGCTTTCTTGTCCGTATCACTCACCGCAATTAGTACCGTCCCTTTCATGGGAAGTACTGAACCCGCAGCCTCCTCCGCCTTCAAGAACGCTTCTCCAGGCATTACCGCAAGTCCAAGAACTTCTCCCGTTGAACGCATTTCTGGCCCTAATACAGGGTCAACTTCCTGGAACATGTTGAACGGGAATACTGCCTCTTTCACTCCGTAATATGGTATTACCCTCTCACACAAACTCTCCAGCGGTGATGGCCTACCTGTCAACTCCCCCGTAATAGCCTCGACTGCAAGCGGTACCATTCTTATTCCGCAGACTTTCGACACTAACGGGACTGTCCGCGATGCTCTAGGGTTCGCCTCAAGTACAAATACTTTCCCAGCCTCAATAGCATACTGTATGTTCATCAGTCCTATTACATGCATTGCCTCCGCTATCTTGCGCGTGTAATCTTTTATGGCTGAAAGTGCTTCAGGAGTTATATGTCTTGACGGAAGTATGCACGCCGAATCTCCCGAATGTATACCAGCTAGTTCTATGTGTTCCATAACTGCCGGAACATATGCGTGAACTCCATCACATATCGCGTCTGCCTCGCATTCCAGCGCATGGTTCAGAAAACGGTCAATCAGTATCGGACGGTCTGGCGTTACTCCGACTGCCGCCTTAACGTAACTTTCAAGGCTCGCCTCATCGTACACTATCTCCATTCCCCTGCCTCCAAGTACATATGACGGCCTCACCATTACGGGATAACCTATCCTTTCAGCTACAGCGTGCGCTTCCTCAAGTGTTGCCGCCATTCCAGACTCTGGCATAGGGATATTCAGGCTGTCCATAACAGATTTGAAGCGTCCTCTGTCTTCCGCAAGGTCAATAATCTCCGGCGATGTTCCCAGTATCTTCACTCCATTGCGTTCAAGTTCTGAGGCTAGGTTTAACGGTGTCTGCCCTCCGAATTGCGCTATCACTCCAACAGGCTTCTCCTCACGATATATGCTCAGAACGTCCTCAAGCGTTAGAGGCTCAAAGTATAGTTTGTCGGAAGTATCATAGTCCGTGCTGACAGTCTCTGGGTTGCAGTTCACTATTATTGTCTCGAAACCTAATTTCTTCAGCGACTGCGATGCATGAACACAGCAATAGTCAAACTCTATTCCTTGTCCTATCCTGTTTGGCCCGCCTCCGAGTATCATTACTTTCTTACGGTCTGATACCTTGTTCATGCCGTCCTGAATGTTGTAGCTCGAATAGTAGTACGCCCCGTCCTCTGTACCGCTGACGTGCACTCCCTCCCAATGCTCAACTATACCCAGTGCCTCTCTATGTTCCCTTATGCTCTGTTCGCTGACACCAAGAAGCATGGCTATATACCTGTCCGAAAATCCATCTTTCTTCGCTTGGACAAGAACTTCATCGGGGAGAGTTTTTCCCTTGAAGGCCATTATGTTTTCTTCCTCGTCAACAAGTGCCTTCATCTCCTCCAGGAAATACTCCTTAATATGCGTCAGGTCATGTATCTCCTCAACCGCCGCTCCCTTGCGCAATGCCTCGTATATCACAAAATATCTCTCACTCGTTGGGTATTCAAGAAGCTTCAGCAATTCTGACTTTGAGAGGGAGTTAAAGTTTTTCACAAAGCCTAAACCGTACCTGTCCTTCTCAAGTGAACGCACAGCCTTCTGCAAAGCCTCACGGAAATTCTTGCCTATGCTCATGACTTCACCTACAGCACGCATCTGCGTTCCGAGTTTGTCCTGCACTCCCTTGAACTTCTCAAACGCCCATCTCGCAAACTTCACTACGACATAATCACCTTCTGGCTTGTACTTGTCCAGCGTTCCATAATGACCGCATGATATATCGCTCAGGGAAAGTCCTGCCGCTAGTTTCGCCGAAACCAATGCTATCGGAAAACCTGTAGCCTTTGACGCTAATGCTGATGAACGCGATGTACGAGGGTTAATCTCGATAACTATTACACGGCCGGTCTTAGGGTTATGCGCAAATTGTACGTTCGTTCCGCCGATTACTCCGATGTGTTCAACTATACGATAGGCCATCTCCTGAAGCCGCGCCTGAAGTTCAGGTGATATCGTAAGCATTGGCGCAACACAGAACGAATCGCCTGTGTGTACTCCCATAGGGTCAACGTTCTCAATGAAACATACCGTTATCATTCTGTTGTCCTTGTCGCGGACTACCTCAAGTTCAAGCTCCTCCCAGCCTAAAACTGACTCCTCTACCAGTACCTGATGGACTATGCTGGCCTGTAAACCACGTTCGCATACAACTCGAAGCTCTTCACGGTTGTAGACTAGTCCGCCTCCTGCTCCTCCCATCGTGTAAGCTGGCCTAAGTACTACTGGATAGCCTAGCTCCTCCGCAATTCCCAGCGCATCATCGACTGAGTACGCTACATGTGAACGCGCCATATCTATTCCTAGTTCCTGCATCGTCTTCTTGAACTCTACACGGTCTTCTCCGCGTTCGATTGCGTCTGCATTTACGCCTATAACCTGAACATTGTGCTTCTTCAGTATTCCTGCCTTGTGAAGTTCTGCACATAAATTTAGCCCTGACTGCCCGCCTAAGTTGGGAAGGAGGGCATCGGGTCTCTCACGGGCTATTATGGCTTCGAGACGTTCTGGGTTCAGCGGCTCAATGTAGGTTATGTCCGACATTTCGGGGTCGGTCATGATTGTTGCAGGGTTGGAGTTCACAAGCACTATCTCATATCCCAGTGAACGCAGAGCCTTGCACGCCTGAGTGCCGGAGTAATCGAACTCGCAGGCTTGTCCTATTATTATCGGGCCTGAACCTATGATTAATATCTTGTGTATATCATCGCGCTGTGGTTCTGTCATGTATAAATCACTTCCTGTGCTGCTTGGCTACTTATCTTCGGACTGGGTAAAAATCTCTACGGCTTTCTCCGAAGATATTATTTCCGGCAATGCTTCCGTAACTTCCTCTTGAAGCGGCTTATCTTCTGGCTTCACATCTTCTGAGGGGGCTTCGGGGGCTTCGGGGATTTCGTCTGGCACAACTGCCGCAGGGGCTTCAGGCTCTGTATTATCTTCTGACGTTGACGTTGTATCCTCACTTACTGCCTCAACTGTTGCTGGTGCTTCCGGCTCTGTAGCGTCCTCTGACGTTGACGTTGTATCCTCGCTCACGGTCTCAACTGTTGCTGGTGCTTCTTCATCGCTGCTGACTTCCTCTATCGTCATCTGGTACGGTGAGCCGTCGTTTACAGCCTCGTCCAGTATGAGCTGTGGCACAGCATCTACTGATTGCACTTCATCTTGAGACGCTGCGGGGCTTGCAAATAATTCCTCGTCATTGATTACTACGGTGGCTTTCTTCAGCAATGAGGCTTCGTACTCCGTCAGTTTTCGGCGTTCTTCCTGCTGTGTGAGGAGCGTGCGGATATCGCTGCTGACCTCTGCGTATGGCGTAACACTCGCTTCTACATGCGAGGTCTTCAACGCTACGGCAAAATCTGTGCTTGACATCTCGAATATCGGGCTTACCTTCCCTACATCAAGTGAGGCCAGAACACTCAATGTCCCAGCTGTGAAGGTGCTTGACGGAAGGAATACCGGCGTTTTCGTAATGTTTATAACGTCCTTAGAGGCTAAACTGTCGCCTGACGCTATCGCTTCCCAACTCTCACCATTTGCTATCCTCGACATAAATTCTTCGGCGTACTCCCGAACACTGAAATCGGCCATGTGAACGTTGTAGCCTTCAGGTCTGCTGTAGAGTATGTTCTTCATTGCGTCATAGAACTCTTCAGCTTTATCCTCACTCACCGTTACCTGCCCTATAGCTTCCTGTATGAGCTTGTCTGACGCTATCTGGCGCGCCAAATTCCTCCTGTAATCCTCCAGCCTTATGCCGGAGTTGGCCAAAACCTGATAGAACGCTTCACGGGTTGGAAAATATGTATCAGCATAAGCCTTCAAGGCTGCGTCTGCTTCCGCGTCCGTTATGCGTATCCCCTTCTCCTCAACTTCCTTAGAAAGCTGCGACTCCAGTATAGCCTGGTCAAGTACTGCACGATATATCGCTGGCATATCTATTGAGGCCATGCTCCTGCTGCTGTACGTACTCAGGTAATTTCGTAACCTCTGCTCAAGTTCAGAACGCATTAGTGAACGTCCGTTAATCTGGGCTACCTCGTAATCGCTCATCGTTCCGTCCGGATTGCGTCCAGGTGTCCTCCTCGTTCCCCTACCTTCATACATCAGGAACGTTGACAACAGAAATGCCACAACTATTACTGCCATAATCCACTTCATTTGGGTGCGCAGAAATTTCATCATGATAGTGTAAAACCTTCTCTCTCTCTTAAAGTTTTATTACTCAGTAGTTTTCATGATTTCAAATTTTAACACATACTAAGCAATTTTACACATCAGCAAGCGTTTTTCCAGTTTTGACCTCAACTTCGAGGTGTGAAATCTCGCCGCCAGATTTAATCATGATATTGCGTAGATTTTGTGATACTTCCTCAGCGTCTTTTGCAGGACACTCACAGACAAGTGAATCATGAACTTGAAGGAACAGTTCCGCATTGCCTGAATTACTAAAATCTATCATCGCCCTTCTGGATATATCCGCCGCAGTACCCTGTATAGGTGTGTTTACCAGCGCACGGGACAGCCCCTGACTTTTCGCGGGTATCTCCTTCACCGGCCTTATCCGGCCGGCAAGTGTCATCGTATAACCCCGTTCTTTTGCGTCATGTATGAGTCTCTCAAGGTACGGTTTAATTCCAGGCAGTGCGTCAAAGTATCTCGTCATTATGTCTCTGGCCTCCGAACGCCCAACACCTAACCTCTCAGCAAGACCAAATGATCCCATTCCGTACAGCAGTCCAAAATTAATCACCTTCGCAGCACGCCTCATCTCCGGCATAACAAATTCAGGTGCAGTCCCAAATACCCATGATGCCGTCTCAGTGTGGATATCCCTGCCGTTCTCGAACGACTCTATGAGTTTCTCCTCGCCTGACATGTACGCAAGAACTCTAAGCTCCACCTGCGAATAATCAGCCGAAACAAAGACATTCTCAGGATTTACAGGGATTAAGCCGGACTTTATCTTTTCAGCCCATCTACCGAATGCAGGAATGTTCTGAAGGTTAGGATCTCTTGAGCTTAACCTTCCTGTTCCAGTCATTGCAGGATCGAATGTAGTGTGTATTATGCCGTTGATGTCCGCTGAACGCTGAAGGGGAATTACAAAGCTGTTCAACATTTTCGACAGCTCCCTGTATTCCAGAATTAACGCTGGAACCTGACCGTCTGTAGATTTTGACAGCCTCTCAAGAACTGCTGCCTCCGTTGAATATGATGCTTTATTTCTGGTTTTGCCTTCAGGGGTGAAGCCCAGTTTATCGAATAACAGCCATGAAACTTGTACGGGAGAATTTATGTTTATCCGCACTCCCGTTATGGTGATGATATGCCGCTCAATCTCAGATATTCTGGTCTCCAGTTCCTCCTGGAGAAGCTCAAACGTCCCTGTGTTAATCCTTACGCCATGATCTTCCATCTTGCAGAGTACAGGTATAAGCGGAACGTCTATATCATTCATGACATCTAACAATCCTTCATAGCCTCCTATTTCTGCCTCAAGGCTTAAAGCTAAATCATTCTTAGCCTTTAAAGGGTCTTCACTGTGTTCAAAGTTACTGATTATTCCTGCGAATTTCAATGCCGCTATGTCTGGGTGAAGAAGGTAATATGCCGTCTTAATGTCCCATACAGTCTCTACTCCCGTAAATTTTTCAGGCCTGCTTCTATACTCTCCCTTGTAGTCAATGGTTATACGTACGCATTCTGGCATGGCGTTTCCATTTGGGGAAAATTCTCTCGGAAATGGTGCTTGTTTGCTGCCTAGCCTCTTGAGTACACGTTTTAGTTCAAGATGCAATGCCATCTCCTCTGCACCCTTGAAATCCGCTCTGGCATTTAGGCATTCGTTCAGAAAATCGGATTTGCCCTCGAAAAGATTATCTTTAAGCATAGTTAGGCTGTCGCGCCTCCATATTACTTTATCTCTGTCCGCTGCTTGAAGTTTCTCACGCATTGACTTCGTGAACGTATCAAGTGAAGCATATATAGCCTCAAGCGTGGGATATTGTGCGAGTAACTTCATTGCACCCTTTGTGCCTATTCCTGCTATGCCCATGATGTTGTCAGCTTTATCGCCAGTGATTGCGAGATAGTCAGGCATTGACGCGGGATTGAAGCCGTACTCCTTCATGAAGGATTTTGCGTCATAAACCTCTGCACCTGATATCCCGTTCTTCACAGGACGCATCATTCTTATCCCATCGCCAAGAACCTGTAACAAGTCCTTGTCAGATGACAGTATCACAGCTTCATGGCCTTCATCGTGGACCAGTTTTGCCAGAGATGCCGTAACATCATCAGCTTCGACGCCATCTAGCATAACAACGTTGAAGCCGCACAAACGCAGTAATTCCTGAAGCAATGGGAGCTGTAGGCGCAGGTCATCAGGAATTGGAGGACGGTTAGCCTTGTAGTCATTCTGAAGTTTGTGCCTGAAGGTTTTTCCAGGAGCGTCAAACACTATAATTGTGCAGTCTGGGAGAATGTTGTCCTGAACCTTGTAGAGCATGTTCATGAAGCCGTATATCATGGCCGTAGGAGTTCCGTCTTTTGCAGTGAGCCTTGTGGCAATGGCATGGAAGCTCCTATGAGCCAGGCTGTGTCCGTCAACTATTAGAAATGTCTTAATGCTGCTCAGCCCCTTTTAATGATGAAAATTTTTGCGTTCAATTATAATATGCGAAAAAATTTCAGGAAGGCGTTAAATCATTCTGAGCTTGGATTTTTGCTGGAACAAAGACACAGAGATTATCGGCAGGGATAATATTCACCGTATCCCTGAAACTGTCTGTGCTTTTGCAAACTCTTCGGGAGGCAGAATAATATGCGATGGCTTTGACCCCTTGAGCCTTTCCCTGCCCAAAGAAGTCCCATACGTCATTGAGCCTCCAGACACAATATATGTTCCACCCTTAGCATGGCACAAAAGGCCGGCATCGTTAAACGGCAGGGTGTACCGTCGCATAGAGTGCCAGAACGTAATATCTGGTGCGTGGGCAATGTCAGTGATGGCGGGAGATGGCCTTGAACCTTCACGGGACGATTACGCTGTGGACAATGTATCACTCAGAGGACAATGTATTGACGCTTTCCACAGACGTGTTACGGCACTTCATGGGGAGCTGAAGGATTATACGCGCGATGAGTTTCTGAGAAGGACTGGGGTATATTCTGGGAAGTATCTTACGTTTGCTGGAGCGTTAATGTTTGGTGATATTGTGAAGGTTTGTGCGAGGCTGGATTATTCCGGAGGGCACGCAGAGATTGGGGCAGTGAACATCTGGGAGGCATGTACAGACATACTAGCGCGGATTGCTTCGGCATTATCGGATAGGTGTGCCCTTGCATTCAGGGAGATTTTCATCAACGCCATGCTTCATTCGGATTACAACAGCGGCAGTGAAATTGACATTGACATTACGTCATCACCGATAAAAGTTTCAGTGAGCAATCCAGGAACGGTCAGAGGAGTTACGAGAAATTACAGGCTGAAGAAGATATTTTCGCTCTCAGGAATTACGGACAGCAAACTTCATGGCCTAGAAGCAGTGCGCAGATACATGCCGTCATTCACGCTTGAACAGGACATTCTCAACCTTAGAACCCTTGCAATGATTACACTTGAGGGACGCGGAGTGCTTCCTGGCCCTATAATACTGTAATCACAGTGAAAGTTTGTATGCAGTAACAAAAAAACTTGACCACAGATTTAAGCACTGGTAAAATTCACGCCATCAATAAAGTTTGGCTGATATAATTTTCCAGACATAAGACAGAAGGAGTATGAGCTTACTTGCTGAAACAGAGGCAGGGCTTTGCGTATTATGCAGGGCTGTTATTACTGTTGCTAACTGTAGTTTTCACGTTTTCTGAAAGCGCGGAGGCTGCGAAAAAGAAAAAGAAGTATGATGACTGGCGCGGAGTTGCGGTGGATATGGCACTTGAATTTAACGCTGCAATCGAAGATGTGAAGTCCGACAAGTACCAGGACGCTTACACTCACGTCAACGATGCATACTTCAAGTATTACGAGGTACAGGGTGTTGAAAGCACCGTAATGTATGCGATTTCAGCGGCACGAGTAAACCACATTGAGGGACAGTTCAGGGACATCAAACATGTTTTGCTAGGCAATCAGGATAAAGACAAAGAATTTTTGCTTCAGCAGATAGAGGATTTAAAGCTGAAGGTCTACAAAGACGCAATGGTTCTCGATGGAATGGCAGAGATTAGCGACCCTGACAGCATGGGTTCAGCGATATACACAGACACGAAAGTCCCCCGTCCCATTCTTGCTTCATCATCTTCTCCAGTAGCTCCGGAAGCCAGTGAACCTTCACCATCATCAAGCGTACAGACATCACCCAAAACTCCAGTGAACAGGGATTGGCTTACGTTTGTTACGGCATTCGGTCTTCTAGTCCGAGAGGGTCTTGAAGCAATCCTGGTTATCGCGGCGATAGTAGCCTACCTGATAAAGACAGGGAACAAGAACATGTTGAAGGGAGTATATCTCGGTTCATTCGCGGCAATATTGGCCAGTATCGTTCTTGCATGGGCACTTGAAGCTCTCATGGGCGAACAGAGCGGAGTTGCGCGTGAACTGTTGGAGGGCTGGACGATGTTTCTTGCGGTGGCGGTACTTTTCTACGTGAGCAACTGGATGCTCTCGAAGGCAGACACTATAGCATGGGAAAACTACATCAGCGGCAAAGTCCAGCAGTCAATCGACAGTAAATCACAATGGACGTTGATATTTGCGGCATTCATAGCCGTAATGAGGGAAGGTGCGGAACTCATACTGTTCTACTCCGCAGCATTCACGGGAGGAATGAGCAACCCCGCATACATCGCTTATGGTATAGGAGCTGGAGTTCTTGTGCTGGTGATAGTGTGGGTGTGCTTCAGGTATTTCAGCGTGAAACTGCCGTTACGTGCATTCTTCATGTTCACGAGCATATTGCTTTTCCTAATGTGCATATCATTCATGGGGAAGGGAGTAGTAGAACTTACGGAAGCCGATGTCATAACCGGCAGAACAGTAATTCCTGCGATGAAAGGATTTTCTATCGAGATACTGAGTATTTACGACAGGGCAGAGACTTTAATCCCTCAGATAATGCTGGTAATAGCGGCGGTATGGATAATGCTCCCGCACATATTCAGGAAGAAGGATAAATCCCCTGCGAAGTAATGCAGGGAGTTTATACAGGCAGTACAAAAATTTTATCAGGAGGTTAATATTCATTATGAAGAAATGCATCATTGCAGCAATGCTTCTGGTTATGGCATTTTCAGCGGCGTCATTCGGGGCACAGGCAGTATCAGTGAAGCCAGGCGAGGCAGGTTTCGAGGAGATACCCATCGGCGAAACGCAGGTAGGCCCTTACAACGTAGCGGCGGTATACTTCCAGGCAGTAGACATGTACCCAGCCGGCAAGAACCCCTCAAAGGAAGACAGCGACATGCACCTTGAGGCGGACATTCACCTTCAGCCCATGTACGCGATAGCCTATGGTTTCGGCAACGGCGAGGACATCTGGCCAGCATATCTCACAGTGAAGTACGAGATACTCAAGATGGACGGAAAGACAGTGGTAATGGACGGTTCATTCATGCCCATGAACGCAGACGACGGCCCTCATTACGGCGCGAACATCAAGAAGGGTTTGCCTGTTGGACAGTACAAGCTTCGTTTCGTAATCGAGCCTCCGACAGATTACCTTCTCCACACAGACCCAGAGACAGGAGTACCCGCCAAAGAGGGTGCAAAGGATTTCTTCCAGACCCACACAGTAATCTTCAACTGGAACTACACGGCAGAACAGCTCAGCGACTAAAACTGTTTCTGGAATTATGCGGGAGGCTTTGCGCTGGCTTCCCGTTTTTTTTTTGCAAGGGAGGGATAGGCAATTCTTAAATATCTAGTTTCCGTTACGGATAATCTAGCGGCATTTGCTTTAATGCTCGGTGTAATATTCAGTTTCTCACGCAGAAAATTCACGGTTACAGCTTCACTGATTGGAATTATTGCCGGCTTTGCAGTATTTGGCGTGCGAATGTATGACCCTCGCGGAATGAACCTGTTATTGATGGCGTTCAACAGGCGGCTGGTAGTTACGATTGCAGTCATTGCCGCAGCGTCATTGGTTATTGTTGGTGTGTCGTCATTGCTGGGAGGAAAGTTTCTGCGTCTTTCGGGCAGTCTCATTCTCTCAGTCCTAATCGTAATATCCCTGGCATATCTTGTGCCGCCAGTTCTGCAATACACGCGTGAATTTGTATATTTTGGCGAGGCAGGAATAAGCACAAACGCAATGCTGCGCGCTCTAGGCTTCACTATGGGAATATGCTTGTGCCTTCTGCTTATACTTGGAAGTTACGAGGCTCATTCTTCCTTGAACACTCAGAGGCAGAGTGAAGTATTCATGCTGATGTCGCTTGCGGTATTTGCGATGGAATATAGTGTTGGTGCAGTTACGGCGTTACAGAGGCTGAAGGTACTGAAGATATCTGATACGTTATGGGGAGTATCAGTGTTTGACGTTATGATATGGAGGGACGCTAATCCAAACGCATTCCTTTACGCACAGTCAGTGCTTGCGCTGGCCATGATTTCATTCGTAATACTCACACACATTAAGCCCGAAGGAACTTTCCCAAACCGTGCAATGCTCAGGAAGGAGAAAGCACGTTTAAGGGATTGCCGCAGATGGTCATTGAGCCTTTTATTGTGGGGAACGATGGCAGTGTTTACGGTTACAGTTCTGCATTACTACGACACCAAGCCGCCTGTAGAAGTTCAGCCCGAACCCTATGGCTTGAAGGACGGAATAATATCCGTAGAACTAGTAAACGTTTCGGACGGACATCTTCACAAATTCTCGTATGTTACGCCAGGAGGTTATGACGTTAGATTTCTCATAGTGAAGAAGCCTGCTGGTACAGCTTACGGTGTTGGACTTGATGCATGTGATATATGCGGGCCTGCGGGATATTACGAGCGTGGCGACGATGAAGTAATCTGCAAACGCTGTGATGTTGTCATGAACAAGAACACAATCGGCTTCAAGGGAGGCTGTAATCCTGTTCCGTTTGAGTATGAGCTGAAGGGCGGAAGGATATATATTGACGTTAAGGAGTTGGAGAAGCACGAGAGGAGGTTCAAGTAGCGTATGTTTTGGAGAATGATAACGAAGACGCTCATACGTCAGAAAAGCAAAATGTTGATGATAGCCTTTACTGTTGTTCTTGGAGTATCGCTTTCTACGGCTATGATGAATGTCATGCTTGGAGTAGGCGACAAGGTGAACCGTGAGTTGAAAGTCTACGGAGCAAATATCACAGTAAGGCACAAGGACGCGGCGTTAATGAGCGACTTGTACGGTCTCGAAGGGAGAGGGGTGAACGACAAGTTTCTTCATGAAGATGATGTACTGAAGCTGAAGACGATATTTTGGGGTTTCAACATTCTAGATTTTGCGCCAATGCTTGAAGGGCGTGCGATGATGAACGGGAACATCGACGCTGCAATCATGGGGACATGGCCTGAGAAACATGCTGTACTCTCAACTGGTGAGGAGCTTGACACCGGCTTGAAGTCTCTGCGTACGTGGTGGGAAATTTCGGGCGAATGGCTGAACGAGGACGATGATAGAGCGGTAATGCTGGGACATCTTCTGGCCTCGCAGCGCAATATTCAAATTGGCGACACGATAACGCTTACATCAGAGGGACGCTCTGATACATACACGGTCAAGGGTATCTTCAACGATGGGGGACAGGCTGACAGCAAGATACTTATGACGTTACCGTCTGCGCAGAAGCTTATGAACCTTCAGGGGCGTGTATCGAACATAGAAGTTTCAGCCCTAACGACACCGGATAACGATTTGGCACGAAAAGCGGCGCAAGACCCTTCCAGTTTATCGCCGGACGAGTACGAGACGTGGTATTGCACGGCGTATGTGAGTGCGATATGCCATCAGATACAGGAAGTGATAAGGGACGGGGTAGCAAAGCCAGTGAGACAGGTAGCGGAGTCTGAAGGTACTATCCTCAACAAGACTACACTCCTAATGGTCTTAATCACGATACTAAGTTCGATAGGTTCAGCCCTTGCAATCTCGAACCTTATAACGGCCAGTGTAATAGAGAGAAGCCAGGAGCTAGGACTTCTGAAGGCACTAGGGGCGTACAACTGGCAGATAGTGTTGCTAGTGCTTTCGGAAGTAATGATAACGGGACTAGCGGGAGGAGTAATAGGGTATTTTATGGGGATAGGATTTGCGCAGATAATAGGGCAGACAGTATTCGGGTCATATATAGAGATTGCGAGAATGGTAATTCTCATTGTGGCAGTAATATTATTCTTCGTAACGTTAATCGGGAGCATACCTGCAATACGTTACCTTATGGCCTTAAAGCCTACGGAGGTTCTTCATGGTAAATAGCAACAGGCACGGAAGCCGCAGGAGAATGTATTTCAGAATGGTAGCCGGTTCACTGATACGCCGAGCGTCCAGGCTAATCATAGCTGTGTTGGCAATAGCGATAGGGGCAACGATATTATCCGGCCTCGTAACGATATACTACGACATTCCCGAACAATTAGGGCGTGAGTTCAGGTCATACGGAGCGAACCTTATAGTTCTTCCCAACGGAGAAGCAAAGATAACGCGAGAAACACTTGGTTCATTACGAGAGCTTGTCGGGGTAAACAGGGTAGTAGGAATGGCACCATACCGATACCAGACAGTGAAAATCAACGAACAGCCATACATTATAGCCGGAACGGATTTGGAACAGGCGGAGAAGAACAGCCCGTTCTGGTACATCGAGGGAAGCTGGGGAAATTCGCAGGACACATCGCAGGTAATGGTAGGGCATGAGATAGCGCAGACATTGGGGCTTAACTTAGGGGATACATTCACGGTTCAGGGAGTGAAGTACGGCCAACAGGCGGAGGCATCGCGCCAGGATTTATCGGCGGAGGAGAACCAGAAGAGAGACCTTGCGCGTCAGAACTTTCACAGGAAGCTCACGGTTAAGGGTATAGTCTCAACGGGGGGAGCAGAAGAAGGATTTATCTTTGCGGATATAGACATGCTATGCGAGATGATAGGGGACAGGTTCAGGGCAGATGTTGTTGAATGCAGCATAGTAGCGGACGCGAATGAGCTTACAGAACTTTCAGGGCGTATTGAGGCAGAAATTCCGGAGTTACAGCCCCGTGCGGTGAGGAGACTAACGCAGTCTCAGGATATAGTGCTGGGAAAATTACAGGCACTAGTTCTTCTTGTAACAGCAGTTGTGCTGATTATAACGATGATTTCGGTGTATACGACGATGACAGCAATGGTAGCTGAGAGACGAAGAGAGATAGCGTTAAAGAAGGCACTCGGAGCAGAGAACAGACTTGTTATGGGAGAGCTGCTAGGCGAGGGAGTATTTCTGGGATTAATCGGAGGAGCATTGGGAGTATTTCTGGGATTTGAGTTTGCATTGAGGGTGAGCCTGAATGTATTTGGGCGGGGAATAAACTTCCAGTGGGCATTAATTCCGATAACGATAGCAGTATTCATAATAATAACCGTAACCGCGTCAATAATACCAGTCCGCAAAGTAATGGACATACACCCTGCAATAGTTCTGAAGGGAGAGTAATATAGATGACAGGGAAGATATTAGAGTTAAAGAATGTGTCGAAGATATATGGGAACTTGAAGGCACTTGCGGATATAAATCTCAGTGTGAACGCAGGGGATTGGCTGTCGATAATGGGTCCGTCAGGTTCAGGAAAGACGACGATGATAAACATTATTGGCTGTATGGATACGCCGTCAATAGGCAGCGTAATACTGGACGGAACGGACATAAGCCGAGAGAACGCCGGAAATCTGACGCGAATACGACGGGACAAGATAGGGTTAATTTTCCAGCAGTTTCATCTGATAAGCTATCTTACGGCGGTAGAGAATGTAATGGTAGCGCAATACTATCACAGTATGCCTGACGAGGACGAAGCGATGGAAGCATTGGAGAAGGTTGGGTTAAAGGACAGAGCCAGACATTTACCGGCGCAGTTATCGGGAGGCGAACAACAGAGGGTATGTATTGCCCGGGCACTGATAAATTCGCCACAGATATTGCTTGGAGATGAACCAACAGGAAACCTTGACGAGGAGAACGAGGATATTGTTGTGGATATATTCCGCAGGCTTCACGATGAAGGGGTAACGATAATCATTGTTACGCATGACCCTGAAGTGGGAGATGTAGCCCAGCGCAAAATAATTCTTGAACATGGCCGTATTGTTGATGATATTGACCAGACGGCGACATTTGGTGAGGCGTTGAAGCTGAGGGGGAAAGTGAGCGCGTGATAAACTTTGCGGAAAGGAGGCTGATATTTTGTGTGGGAAAATTTCAGGTTAAGGCTATATCTTGAGACTACAACGTTTAACTGGTACTTTGACGAGCGTCCAGGCCATGAGGACGTTGTGAGGTTGTTTGAGGCAATAAGAGACGGGAAGTTCGTAGGGTACACATCGAAATATGTTACTGACGAGCTGGACAAGGCAAAAGAGCCCAAGCGTAACGCTATGCTCAGCTTGATTGATAAGTATGGGATAATACTGCTTGACCCCAAGCTAGAAGTTGATGTTCTTGCAGAAGAATACAGGAACAGTGGCATAATTCCTCATTCGCAAAAGCAAGACAGCCGACATATTGCAGCAGCTTCTCTTTATGAGCTTGATGGCATTGTGTCGTATAATTTCCATCACATCAATAGGGGTAAGACAAAAGCATTAATTCCCAAAGTGAACAGCCGCAGAGATTTAGGTGGAATAATGTTTTTCACTGCAAAGGAGGTATTTGATTACTATGAGCAATTTTTTCGTGGAAGATGAACTCGGAGATATGGATCCGATTGAAGCCGAAGTATATGCTATCAGGCAACAAATACAAAAGGAAACTGATGGCATGACCCCCGAAGAAGTTACCGATTATTTTATGCGTGAGACAGAGGAAATCACGAAGCAGTTTCATATGAAGACAAGCCGCCTAAAACCAGCAAAACTAGGATACAGGCCGAGAATTTACGAGGATTACGCCACGCTATGACCTCTCTCTCAAACTACGCCATAGCCCGAAAGAACATCGCACATCACCCAGTAAGGAGCTTCTGTCTCATCATGGCGGGAGCTGTGCTGTCAGCATTGCTTTTTGCCGGAACAACCCTAATCCTCAGCCTCTCGAACGGTACAATGAGCATGGCCGGACGATTAGGGGCAGACATAATGATTGTTCCGGAAGGCTATAACCCTCACATTGATAACATTCTGCTTTCTGGAAAACCCAGTGCGTTCTATCTTCCTGATGATGCTATGGCGAAACTTCAAGCCTTGAAACGTGATGACATCGCCAATATATCCCCGCAAGTATTTATGGCAACGCTCAGGGCTTCATGTTGTTCGTATCCGGTTCAGATAATGGGAATAGATTTCGACAGCGACTTCATCGTAAAAACATGGCTCAATGACACGCTCAAACGTCCTCTCAATGATGGTGAGATTATACTGGGTTATCACAACAACGGGAACGTAGGGGACGAAATAGTATTCTTCAACATACCATTAAAGATTGCAGGCCGTCTCGAACGCACAGGAATGGGTTTCGACAGTTCCGTATTCATGAACAGGAACACCATAATAACCCTTGCCAATGCTGCCGACAGCATAAAGCCTCAGAAGCTCGCCGCCAACAATAACCTAATCTCCGTAATCATGCTAAAGCTGAAGCCTGGAACAGACACCGCTAAAACTGCCCGTGAAATCAACAAAGCTTTGAACCCTGAAGGAATGTACGCGTTATTCAGCAAGAGATTTGTTGCTAACATATCTTCAGCACTCGTTACGGTATCGAACATCGTAAAATATTCCCTTATAATACTTTGGTTCATCGCAATGATAATTACTGCTTTGCTTTTCTCCCTAACTCTCAGCGAACGCAGAAGGGATAATGCGATACTGCGTGCTATAGGAGCTACGCGGAAAAAGCTGTCGATGATTGTGTTAAACGAGGCATTAATCACGGGAATTTTTGGTGCATTAACGGGTATAATTCTAGGAGGCTTAATCATAATTGCCGGAAGTCCATACATAGCGGAGGCGTTACACATACCATTCCTCATGCCCGGCGTGGTAACTATTGTTCTAACCGCAGGGATATCGGGAAGTATCACAGTGTTTACGGGTCTGATGGTGTCATGGATTTTTGCAGTGAAATCGGGACATGAAGACATACAGAAAAATTTGAGGTGAGAAGAAACTATGCTGTCTCCAAGAATTGAGGATTATCTGGAAGAATTGTTTTTGCTTGAAAGTACGGGAAGAAGCGTTACGGTTACATCTCTTGCCGAGCGTCTGAAGATAACGAAGGGAACAGTTACGGCGACGGTACAGAAGCTGGTTGAACTTGAGCTGGTAAAACACGAACGTTATGGGAACCTTCATCTTACCGAAGCAGGAAGGCAAAGAGGAATGACGGTATTCAGGCGGCATGAAGGGTTCAGGGCATTCTTTCACGAACTCTTGGGGCTTGACCGCGACCATTCATCGGAAATGGCCTGTTCGATGGAACACTACATAGACCCCGTAACGGAAGAAAGGCTTTATGCTTTGCTGGAATACTTCCGAAAGGCGAGGGCAGAACATCAGCCATGGGTTGACGAGATATTCCTTGCAATCGAGAAACCCGTACTGCTTGTGCCTGTTCCATTGACGTTATGTGAGCCTGGTTCAGACGGAGCGATACTGAGGATTACAGCTGATGAGCCTTTGCGTAAGGAGCTGTTGAAGAAAGGTTTTGCGAATGGAGCGGAAGTTACGCTGGTTAGAGCGGAGAATGACACGTTTACCTGCAAAGTTGGCCATCAAACTATCGACTTGCCATTGAATGAGGCCGCTTCAATATGGATACAGCAGCCTGCACGTTCCTGAAGAAGAATAACAGCCCCCGTTAGAGTTATGGCGGGGGAATTTCTGTTTTATCATGAGTTCATGAGGATACGTCGAAACCTCTTTAACGCAAGGTACTTCATTATCATCATTCGTGAAAAATCATCATTCGTGAAAAGCTGTAAGTTCCTTTCGCACGGAAATATTCTGCCGACTTCTTCACCGCCTGAATGACATTGCCGAACATCTCACGTCTGTTTACGTTACGAACATTCTGGCCGTAATGCGACTGCCACCACTCATTTTCACATGCCGACTTCCACGCCTTAGTTATGCTTACGAGGAGGTCTCTGAACTTTTCGCGGTAGTACCTGTTGCATTGATAACGCGTAAATTTCCCTGTGTCGTCAATCATATCAACAAACTCGAAAAACTGTTTTATTCGTCTTGCAGGTGCATAGTACAATTCTGATATATCCCCTCCGTTCTCAACTTGAGATTTCATGTTGGCCATAACAATTTCGCCCCTGTAAACTCCGCTGCGTAAAACTGCGCCTTTCCCCTTGAGCAGCAAATCTCGCATGACATAATTTTCGGGATACATGTCGGAATGAGTGAAGTAGCATTCGCGGTTATTTTCAGGGATTTCTAGGAAGGCTTTGCGGCTGAAGATTATTCCTGTAGGGTGATTGAAGCCGATGAAGTTAATCATTGCACTTATGCCGGAATAAATTTTCGAGTCCTTCTTCGCAAAAAAATTGTATCTCAGGCAGAATATATTATTATCGCGGGCATATTCCAGAAATTCCATGAGACGCGGAATGCTCTCTGTGTACAGCTTATCCCTTCCCATGACAAGATAAAGATATTCGCCCGTACCGTCCTCAAGTGTTCTAAGCCAGTTCATGTGTGCGCCGAGATTACTGGTATTCCTGGCGCAGCTTAAACGTTCATCATGAAAACGCGAAAGAACTTCCTGCGTGTTATCTTTTGAGCAGTCATCTCGAACAATTACGTTGAAGCAATCATTATCACAGCTAAGAATGTTGTCAAGTATTTTTGAGATACCCTCAGAGTTGTTATATACTGGAATGCAGAAGGATAAAATTTTAGTGTTCATGGTTGTGTGAGGATATTCACAGCCTCATCTACTGCCTCACCCAGAGCCTTAACATTCTTCCCCCAACCCTGCGCACTGAATGCACTTCCTCCGCCCTTACCTTCAAGGATTGCGATTGCCCTCCTGAACGCCGGACGAACATCAACGTTCTTGTTGTCCCTATTACAGCCCATCATGAGGAACACGCCTTCAGCACTTTCCCCTGCGAGTACTGCAACAGCGTCATGGTTACTCTCAGTGATTAGCCGGAAAAGGTGCTTCAATTCATCTTGCCCAGACGATTTCATTACGTGTTTTATGATTTTGTGTCCGCCAGAAATTTCTGCATTCATCACCAATTCATCAGCAACAGGTTTCAGGAAACGTGATATAGCAGCATCATTCTGTACTTTTAGGTCGTGTATCTGCGATTTCAGGCTTGCAATCTTCCCGTTAATTCCATCATATCCGCACACTAATTCAGCTTCAGCTTTCCTTACCTCGTTATGCACTGACGAAATCCACCTGTAAGCCGCCCTTCCGCAACGCAAATATATCCTTGAGCCGCCTTTATGGTTCTCGCAGGATATGACTTTGACGATACCAACCTGCCCAGTTGAAGACACGTGAAGCCCGCAGCATGGTACGTAGTCAACGCCTTCAACCTTAACGATACGAACGGGAGGGATTGCGTTTTCAGGGGGAAGTTTCCTTGCGAGTGCGCGAATTTCGGCCATGTCAGGATAAATCACCTCAACGGGTATGTTCTGCCAGACAGCTTCATTTGCTGCCGCCTCTGCCTCAAGGATTGCGTTCATGTCCGCCGGAATGTCGGTGTCAATCGAGACGTTATCGCCCTCAATCCTCATTCTATCCGTGTGAATGTGGTGAAGGTTCCAAATGCTTCCGGCA
The DNA here is from genome assembly GCA_937892105.1 of uncultured Fretibacterium sp. Next base: position 19,604 of record CALAUZ010000172.1, read on the forward strand.
AAGAGATGTTCACCCAAATGTTGCTGCATAAGTTCAAACCTGCGTTCCCAGTTCAGAATACCGTGAACGTTGCCGCATTCTATTGGTGCGTTAATGACATGTATGATGTCTTCACCGTGTTCGAGGACTTCAAGGACTTCATGACCGCCTATAGTTCCCAAGTCGCAAGGCTGTCCGCCTCCGCCGGGATAAAAGAGAGTGCGGTCAAGGGTGATATGATATTTTCCGTTGAGTTCGGACTGGGATATTACTTCAGCGTCAAATTCTTTCGCGTATAAATCATCGTAGTAGAGTTTTGCGGTCAAAATGCTTCACTTCCCAACAAAATTTCATGCGTGAATTATAATACAGTCAGGCAGAGTGAAAAGAGGTTTAATGTAACGTAATGAGAACAATATATCTTGACTGTTTTGCGGGAATTGCTGGCGATATGTTCATAGGTGCAATGCTTAACCTTGTCCCTGTCCCTGAAGTATTGAAAGATGGCATAAGGAAAATTCACGCCCTTGACCCGGACGAGTACGAACTTGTCATAGAGCATACAACACGAAACGGGATAGCCGGAATGAATTTCGATGTTCATCTTCCGCACGGGCATGAACATCATCACCATCACAGGCACTTGTCGGACATTGAGGCCATGATTATGGGGAGCGGCCTGTCCCAGCGTATAAAGCGTGAGACGATACGGGCATTCTCGCTTCTTGCTGAGGCTGAGGCACATGTTCACGGCACAACACCAGACAAGATACACTTTCATGAAGTTGGGGCTGTTGACTCCATCATTGACATAACGGGGGCATTCATTCTCATGGGAGCACTGAACTGGCCAAGAGTGATATGTTCACCCGTAAATGTCGGTTCAGGAACTGTAGAGTGCGCACACGGGGTACTGCCTGTTCCCGCGCCTGCAACAGAGTACCTTCTTCATGGCTTTCCTGTGTACTCGTCAGGCTCACCGATGGAACGGACGACACCAACGGGAGCATTACTGGTGAAGTGCCTTGCAGACGGTTTCAGGAAAAATTGTTGCGTCAGGTTTCGGCTTCGGCAATCGTGATGGCGGGGAAATGCCTAACGCGTTAAGGGCTGTAATGCTTGAGACTGGCGGAGAAGTTGATGGACTTGTGCGTGAGAAATTGACGCTGATTGAGTGCAACATTGATGACATGAACCCGCAGGATTATGAGCCAGTTTGCGCGAAACTATTTGAGGCTGGAACGCTTGATGTGTGGCTTGAGAACATATACATGAAGAAGGGAAGGCCGGGAGTGAAGCTGTGCTGTCTTTCGCGGCCTGATGACGTAATTAAACTCAGCAGGATAATACTCACTCACACAACGACACAGGGTGTAAGGCTGAAGGAGTATGACAGGTTGAGGCTGGACTGGAAGATTGAGGAAGCTGAAACTTCATTGGGGAAAATCCGCGTGAAGGTTACGGAGCTTGACGGTGAGACATTGCGGAAGGTGCCGGAGTATGAGGACTTGAAGGCTCTTTCACAGCACCATAATATCTCAATGCATGAAGTGAGGCATATGATTTCGCGGGAGATATAGAGAGTATTTGCCCCCTTGCTGTGATGGTGAGGGGGCTTTGTTGTGTGTTACTGTTTCGTTATATTGCAGGTTATGTCGAATGTAGTGCGGTCTGAAGGGTTATCCTCGTCCCACGCTACCCCTGAAAGCCGAAGTGTTCCTGTCGTCGGAGAGGTCAACGTTATCGTTATGTTGTCTTCACCGTCAGAATAATTCGCGTGGAATGTCCATTGATTTGTTCCTGAATGTGTTACGCTAAAGTTCCTGCCGCCTCCCGTTTGGTTACCGTAATTAACGCCCCTCTGAATGTCTACACCGTACTGAGTGTTCGTAGTCCTGTCGTATATGTCAATTTCTGCAGTGCCAGCAGCCTCGTTGACGTTCCTGAAGGTATAGCGAAGCTCCGTAGTAACTGGTGCAGTTATGCCTCTGTTAGTGCCTGTTCCGCTTCCCGTTCCTGTCCACGTGCCATTGAGGGAATTTGCCGTTATCGTACCCGTTGTAGGATTACTAGGCGAGTTATTCTGTTGGTTATGGTTGTCTTGCTGGTTTTGGTTCTCCTGATTTTGCTGTCCAGAATTTGCCTCAACATAAAGCCTTAAACGTTTAGACTCGCGGCCGAAAGCAGTAATTCCGCTGTTCACGTTATATTCATGCGCTGTAACTCCGTTTACCGGGTAAGCCTCATTCAGCGTGGAAGAAGTTTCGCCAGCCGTCTTGTATTCACTGCACGTGTAATCACCGTTTGTCTTGCCTGTGCAGTGGATTATAACTATCCTGTCATTGTCGCTGTCTTTGACCTTTGCGGCAATTCCTACATGGCCAGTTCCCCACGATACTATATCGCCAGGCTTTGGCTTTGATCTTCCTATTTCGCTTGAAACGTCCTGAGCATTACTGAACCACGCCGTCCACTTGCTCGCTGTAGTGAGTGTTGAAGGCCCCCATCTCCGGCGGTTAGTGCCTTCTGCTGCCCAGAGGGTTATACCGGCGTTATTGGCCGCGTTCCAGATGAGTCCAACGCAGTCAGTGCCGTGAACACCATGCTGGCAGCCTGAGTTGGTGTACTTGTGCTGTTTGACAACGCTGGAGAGACGCTCATCAATAACCTCATAATCAGGATTCGTCCATCTGTACACATAGAGGTATCTTGACTGACGTATGGTAATTGTTGTTCCGTCTGACTGCGGGTGCTGGGTAATGCTTGTTGAAATTTGGCCTTGATTGCCGCCTAAGTACCAGTTGTTGCTTGCGAAGAGATTGGCGGCCTCATACCAAATTCTTCTGGAGCGGTATTCCTCAAGGTTTGCAATATTATCCGCTGCCGTGAAGCTGGCATCTGCTGAGAATGACGCGCTTGGTTCTTCGAGGTCAAAATCGCTGGAGGCAACCTGAGTTCTCGCAAGTTCAATTAGCTGTGCTTCCGTGAGATTGGGAGGCTCATAATATGCCTCGTCAACGCCAGAAGTACCGCTGCTGCTGCCGCCGCAACCGCCCGTGAGAAAAGCTGTTACAGAGAGCATAGCAAGTGTGAAGAAAACTGCACAATATTTCTTCATGAAAATACCCTCTTTCATGTTGTGATATTTATTTGGGAATTAATCCTGCGTAATTATAGTGTACATTTTTTTTTTTCAAGAATATGTCATTTTGCGTAAAAAATTCCCCCTCACTTTTTCAGCGAAGGGGAATGATGTTTACCTGCTCAGACTGTCGAGATTTGCCTTCAACCTTTCAATCTGCGCTTTACCTTCCGCAACCTTCCCGCGTTCCTTCTCCACAACCTCAGCAGGAGCGCGAGACACAAAATCCGCCTTCCCCAATCTCGCCTCACTTGACGCAACAGCCTTCCCAATCGAAGCTATTTCCTGTTCTAGTCTGGCAATCTCCTTCGGAACATCAAGAACATCTCCAACAGGCAGCTTCACTTCAGCTTCACCGCTCACACTCGATAACGATGGCCCATAATTCCATTCACCCGATGGCTCCTCCAGAATTACATCGTCAATACGGCATAAGTTGCGTATCTGGCTCACTGACGCTCCGAGAATTTCTGCCGGCCTCGTTCCTGAACTCACACGGATTACTGCCCTCGACAGTTTTTGCTGTGGCGGAACGTGTGCCTCTGCCCTCAAGTTACGCAGTGCCCTCACAACGTCCTGAAGCACATTCATGTCGTCCGTAACTCCCTCGAAGATGTACGCGCTTACGGGTTCAGGCCATGATGTCCGCATGATGTAGTCGTCATTGAAGCCGAACGCAGCCCAAAGTTCCTCCGTAACAAACGGTATGAACGGGTGCAGCAAAGGAAGCACTGTCCTGAATACGTGTTCAAGAACACCTTGTGTCGTCCTCTTTCGTGCCTCCCCCTCATCACCCTTCAATGCCGGCTTGCTCATCTCAACATACCAGTCGCAAAGATCGCCCCATATAAAATCATAAAGACCTCTTGCCGCCGTCCCAATGTCGTAAGCGTCAATCTGTTCACGGACATTCCTGGCCATCTCCTGAGTGCGTGTCAGTATGAACTTGTCGTGGAGCTGGAGCTGTGATGGGTCAATTTCCTGAACTTCATCATCGAGGTTCATCAATGCAAAACGTGAGGCATTCCACAGCTTGTTCATGAAGAAGCGGTACGTCTCAATTCTTGTTGACGAAAGAAGTATGTCCCTTCCCTGCACTGAGAGCGCGGCCAATGTCATTCTTAGAGCGTCTGCACCGTACTTCTCTATCATTACGAGAGGGTCAATAACATTGCCTTTTGTCTTGCTCATTTTCTTACCGTGTTCGTCCCTTATGAGCGAGTGAATGTATACGTCCCTGAAAGGTACATCGTCCATGAACTCAAGCCCCATCATTATCATTCTGGCAACCCAGAAGAATATTATGTCGAAGCCCGTTACCATTAGTGATGTGGGGTAAAAGTATTTAAGTTCCGGTTTGTCATCAGGCCAACCCATCGTCGAGAACGGCCACAATGCACTGCTGAACCACGTATCAAGAACATCGCTCTCCTGCTCTATATTATGGCTGTGGCAATGTTCGCATTCTGATGGGTCAACCTCAGCGACCGTTATATGCCCGCAGTCTTTGCACTCCCACGCGGGAATCCTATGTCCCCACCAAAGCTGGCGAGATATGCACCAATCGCGTATATTCTCCATCCAGTTGAAGTATGTTTTTTCCCATTGCGCCGGAGTCCATTTGATTCGGCCATCCTTCACAGCCTGCACTCCGCGTTCAGCAAGTGGCTTCGTCTTCACAAACCATTGCTCCGACAAATACGGCTCAACAGTCGTCCCACAACGCTGGCAATGTCCTACAGAGTGTGTGATTTGCTCCGTTTTCAACAGTAATCCGAGGGCTTCAAGGTCTTTCACGGATTCTTCACGAGCTTGCTCAATCGTCATGCCCTGATATTTTCCGGCATTCTCATTCATGATTCCGCGTGAGTCGATTACCTGTATTTGTTCGAGATTGTGATTCAGTCCAACAAGAAAATCATTCGGATCATGAGCGGGCGTAATCTTCACACATCCCGTGCCAAATTCCGGGTCAACCATATTGTCCTCAATTATGGGTATGATTCTGTCAGTCAATGGGACTCTGACGTGCTTACCGATTAAGTGCTTGTATTTCTCTGAGCGTGGGTGAACGGCTATAGCTACATCGCCTATGATTGTTTCGGGGCGTGTTGTGGCTACAAGGATATAACCTTCTGCATCTGTTAGAGGGTATTGAACGTAGTAGAAATTTCCGGGCTGATCTTCATATTCGACTTCAAGGTCAGAGATTGCTGTTGCGCAACGTGGACACCAGTTGACGATGTATTTTCCGCGATAAATGAGTCCTTTTTTGTACAGCCGGACAAACACAGCACGTACTGCCCGCGAGAGTCCTTCATCAAGCGTGAATCTTTCGCGCCTCCAGTCGCAAGAGTTACCGAGCCTCTTCATTTGCTCGATTATCCGCGAACCGTAAACCTTTTTCCACTCCCACACCTTTTTGACGAACTCGTCGCGCCCCAAATCGTAACGGGATATTCCTTTTT
>CALAUZ010000173.1 GCA_937892105.1 uncultured Fretibacterium sp.
CTCGCCCACGTATTAGGCTGGCAATGCGTAGTCAACAAAAACCAGTTTCAAGCTGGCGATTTGGCCGTCTACTTTGAGATTGGGAGCGTACTACCCGTTCGCGATACCTTCGAGTTTCTGCGCAAATCCTCGTTCGTTAGCTCTCCAAATATGGAAGGCTTCAGGCTCAGAACCCAAAAATTCAAAGGCGTTATCTCTCAGGGATTATTGCTCCCTGTCAGTGCTTTTCATGAAATATCCGCTCCAAATATCGGCGATGACGTTACTGCGCTGCTTGACGTTGCTGAATGGCTGGAAGAGCAGAGAGACCCAAATGACGGCAGAATTATAGGGCTAAGGCCTTGCTGCATACCACGCACTGAAGAGACACGCATTCAGGTTATGCCGGAGTTACTCAATGAATTTGCTGGGATTGACTACTACATAACCACAAAAATGGATGGCTCTTCACACTCCATCGGCATTGACCAGTATACGGATACTTTCTATGTCTCTGGACATAGCTTCGAGTACAGCAGCGGCCCTTTCTATGAGTTTGTCCTGCAACACGAATACGGCATGAAGGCAAGAGCTTTCGCTGAAAACGAACATCTGACATCTCTAGTAATTCAAGGTGAGTACTGCGCTCCTAATATACAGCGTAACAGGCTCAAACTTAATGCGCCAGAGTGGTATGTATTCACTGTTATTGAGGATGGAACACGCACAAGCCTTCACAGGATGCTCTCAGTCTGCAACGCTTTGGGATTGCCTCACGTCCCTGTTGAAGAAACTGGCTTTGACCTGCCCGCTAAATACCCTGATATTGACGCTCTGCTGAAAAGGGCTGAGGGTGATTATCCTTGCGGCGGAAAAAAAGAAGGTATCGTTATTCGTCCTGTTGTGCCGATTATGTCAAAGTCTCTAAATGATTGGCTCTCCTTCAAAGTCATTAACAACAGCTTCCTGCTCAAGAATGGAGAGTGATGAACCATGACAGACTTCACACAAGGCAAGTGGAACTACTCCATGTATATGAAAAGAGGCAACTTGAGCTTGATACGCCTAGAAGCAGAATGTAAAAAAACTGGGCATATTGTACGGGCTGAAGGAAGAAAATGAAGCTAATGCCCGCCTGATAGCCACCGCTCCTGAGATGTATGAAATGTTGAAGAAAAGTGCAGAAGACCTCGAATTTGCTGGCCTGTTGAAACTGTCTAATGAGTGCAAGAAATTGTTGGCACATATTGATGGAAAGGAGAAGCAATCATGAAGCTAACTGACGCAGTAGAAGACATGTACGAATTGCTCCAGAAAAGAGCAAGTGAAGGCGACCTAGAAGCCTACGAGCTTATGTGCCGAGTGAAAGAGGATACACCAGAGAAGATAAAGCCCTGTCCATTCTGCGGTGGGAAAGCAGAGCCGTACAAAGATGATGACCAGTGGGTACACATTAAGTGCAGAGAATGTTGGACTGAAACTGACGGACACGCTACTCTTGAAACCGCGATAGAGTTCTGGAATAAGAGGACAGAAACACGTCCACAAGGCAGATGGCTACAGCATGATGACGAAGACGCAAACGCATGGGAGTGTTCAGAGTGTCATGAAGTGTGGCAACTAATGGACGGAACACCAAAAGAGAATGGCATTAAGTACTGTCAAAGATGTGGAGCAGAAATGACCCTAGACAACACGGAGACGACAAATGCGCCCCAATAAAGATGAGTACTACTTGAGCATAGCAGAGGCAGTCCTTACTCGTTCAACATGTCTGCGCAGAAAATACGGTGCGGTCATAGTAAAGGATGACGAAATCATAGCTACAGGGTACAACGGCTCACCGCGCGGCGATAATAACTGCTGTGATATGGGCTATTGTTACAGAACCCTAGAGCAAATCCCGCATGGGCAAAAGATGGAGCTTTGCAGAGCCGTACACGCAGAGGCAAACGCAATAATCTCTGCGTCAAGGCGGGATATGATTGGCTCTACTCTATACCTTGCTGGCTTAGAGGCAGACGGAACAACAATAATAGACGCAAAACCGTGCTTCATGTGCTACAGGTTAATCCTGAACGCCGGAATAGCCACAATAGTAACGCGAACGTCAGACGGAGCAATAACCCGAAAGGAAGTAACTCCCTATGAACAGTACATGCTTCTTCCACAATGGTAGACCATGAACAAGAAGGAGAACGCCAATGAATAACAGCTCACGTTTCTTCAGCAACACCGAATGCGAGTACTTCCCGTGCCACAAGACCGCCGACAAGGACAACTTCAGCTGCCTGTTCTGCTTTTGCCCGCTGTATCACATGGAACACTGCCCGGGCAACCCTGAATTTCTCCCGAACGGCATAAAAGACTGCTCTAACTGCCTGCTACCACACAATAACTATGACGCGGTAATAGAGGCTCTGAAGGAGGTGAGGCCGGACTAAATACCCGCACACAAATAAAACCACTCACATATTCACTAAAGGAGGAGGAGTTCTTTTGCACGCTACAGTTAATATATCTGATGACAATATTGCTATGGATTACATACGCAGGCTCAAGGACTACAGGGAAAAGCATGGCCTATCTCAGAGGCAACTCAGTAAAGTCATAAGGTGCGTCCACAGCACTATATACGCTTATGAAAAAAACAAAAGCATTCCTAGCGTGAACACATACAATACCCTCGCAGACTTCTTCAATTGGCCAAGATACTCTCCGCAACACTCTCATATTCCAGCGCAAGCTCACGAAATACAGCAGGATGACAGCTTAACTCTGCCACTTGATTTTGACGGCGACAATGATAACGCACCACCAGCTGACGACAAAAAACACCGCGCTTACTCCATCCCTGAAGCTCTGCTAGACGACATTCGAGACATTGCCACCATAAAAGGTTGCTCCATGTCCGAAATCATTACAAGCGTTCTTGAAGAATACACTGCTAAGCACAAAGGCTCGCTTCTCGCTATCAGGGCTATTCGTAACTCGTAAGGAGGTGATACCCATGAACGACAACGACAAAGACAACAAAACCGAAAGCAAACTCGCTAGCAACTACAGCATGAAAGGACTTGCTAGGTTCGGAGGATACATACTGACAGGCTTCCTCGCTTGGTGCGCTCTTAACTATCCAATGTCAGACACTATGCAGTCTTGGTTCTTTGTTTGGGCTGTGGCTGTATGGGTGCTCTGCTAAATCACACGAAAGGAAAATAACAACCATGACTAAACTCTACGACTTGTGCGTGGCTACTCGCGAATACACTGACAAAGACGGTAACAAAAAATCCGTCTGGGAGAATATCGGTTCAATACTACAGAATGACGAGGGCAGAAACTTTATCATGCTCAAGGCTCACTTCAACCCTGCTGCCATTAAGCGCAAAGACGGCTCAGAGAGCATTCTCGTCTCCTTGTTCGCTCCAAAAGACAGCATTGCCGATTACAGCTCCTTCAATCAGTCAGGCTCAAACAACAGAAAACTCTATGACTTGTGCGTGGCTACTCGTGAATACTTCCGCGAAGGTAACAAACGTTCTGTCTGGGAAAACATTGGCTCAATTATCGCGGGAGACAAAAATCCCTTCTTGATGCTAAAGGCTCATTTCAACCCCGCCGCTATCACCCGCAAAGAGGGTAGCGAATGCATACTCGTTTCAATGTTCGCACCCAAAGAGAAAAACAGCTCAGGCTACAGCGCAGGAAACGAAAGCTCAGGCTACTCCAACGCAGATATACCAAGCTACAGCGCAGGCAACGAACCATACGGGTACGGCACAGGCAACGACAGCCTTCCAGAACCGTCTGCTTATGAACCTGATATACCGTTCTAACTCTACACACGCTTTGCCCTGTCAGTAACTCTCTGGCAGGGTTTTTCTTTCACTCCAAGAAGGAAGGTGATAAACATGTCTGAGTTTTTCGGGTTAAGCCTTTTCTCAGGCATTCTATTGGCGGCTTAGATTTGGCGTTCCAATGGGCGGGCGGGAACATTCTAGCTTTCTGCGAAATTGATACGTACTGCCAAAAGGTTCTCGCTAAGCACTGGCCAAATATACCTATCTTCAATGATATTCACAATCTCAGTAAGGAGGCTCTCAACAATGCAGGATTGCTCCAGACAGTTGATGTTATTTACGGAGGCTTCCCTTGTCAGCCCTTCAGTGTGGCAGGAAACAAAAAAGGGAAGGACGATACCCGTTACCTCTGGCCGGAATTTTCGCGCGTGGTCAGAGACTTTAGACCGCGTTGGATTGTCGCTGAAAACGTACCTGGAATACTCAGTATCGCGGCTGACACAGTTTGTTCCGATTTGGAGCGTCAAGGCTACGATGTCGGGATTTGGGATTTTGAAGCTGCGTGTGTCGGCGCAAAACACAGGCGGGAACGAATTTTCTTTGTTGCGCACTCCAGACGCTCACTGCTACAGAGGTTTTCACAAACGCGAGACTTTCGAGAAACGCATGAAACGCGGAATGCCAGTAAACCTGAACGACCAAGTAGC
>CALAUZ010000174.1 GCA_937892105.1 uncultured Fretibacterium sp.
ACTGCGTAATATCCGAAGACTGGGACTTAATGCGCGGCTTCTTCACATGGCCGGGCGGAGTAATCATCACTATTGCTGTCTCAGGAATATATTTCATTCTCCTCATGATAACAAATCCCGAAATCATATACTTCATGCATTGCCAGAAACATGCTTACACTTTCGGAGGCATTAAGGGCGTTGCAGTGTTTGTTTTCGCGGGGTTCATGCCATTTCACGGCTTCATCTTGCGGGCATTCTATGAGGTATTCCCTGTAAGCTCTCCTGCTGAGAAATCGCCAGAACTTTTCATGATGGTATGGGCATTCGTATTCGGGTTAGCGGCCTTGCTGTCAGGGGATATACTGTCGCTGGGTGCCTGTGTCCCTGCATTGTCGGCGTTGCTGGGGCGGAAAATTGATGAATGGCTGGCACAACATCACTTCTCCTCGATGAGGTATGCTGTCATGATGAACACTCTCATTATAGTTCCATTGCTATATATGGTGCTGCCTTTCACGTCCCAAAATCTTCCCGTTGTCCAAGCGTCTATGTTGTCGCTTATTCCCTGGGGGATTGCAGAGGGACTATTCCTCTTTGCGTCATGGTACTACACTAAGACGCGCCAGCCCTCAAAATGGGCGCGTAACGTCTCAGCTTCAGCACTAATCTGTCTCATGCCTCTTGCAGGAGTGTTCAACCTTACGGCAGGGATATATTCTGCGCGTGGTGTAGGAATGAACCTTCGTGAAGCCGTGAAAGGGAATAATATTATCCTGCAACAAGGAGTAAATTACCCGTCAATGTACTTCTACACTCTCAGGAACACCAGAATTATAGACGCTGATTTTACGCCGGGAGTACAGGAAAGGAAGTTTGCGGCGAGTGATGACGTTATCAACGCGTTATGGGGAGAAAAAGGAAGGGTATTCCTGATTATACCGGGTGATATGAAGCCGGAAAAGCCTATGCCCCAGAATGTATATCATATTACTGAAGGAGAGGGCCTTTTACTGTTAAGCAATCAATAGAGGGAAGGTAAATACTACTATGCGTAAATTTTTCACTATGTTAATTCTTGCAGCGTTCATGTGTGCCGCTTTTTTATCCGCTTTATCCGCTTTGTCCGCTGAAATAAACCCTGATATTGAAATACACAGGGTTATCGGAGGGCTGTACGCGCTTTCTGCTGTTACGGCAATGAACGGTGAGATTAATCCGGCCATGAACAAGGTAATCCGATACTTTTCTGATGTTCCGGGAAACTGGCAGAATAACGTGCGCTTTGAGCGTGTCAAAAACGAAGTATGGGTTGGCATCTCTGTGGAAAAATACACAACAGCGAGGCACTATCTCAGGTCTAATGCCCCTGAACTTGGCATAACAGACATTCCTGCGGGAAATTCTTGGCTTGGCGGCGATTACGCTTGGATTAAGGCGGCTGATGTCGTAAATGGGAAACTGCGGCCATTGAAGCTGGCGGCAGCGAGGGGATCTGGCATGGATTCGGGTGCAATATTCTTTGCTGCGGGAAAGGATTTTTGGTGGGAGGCTTATCCTGCGTTCACGGGGAAGGCAGCTCAGGAAGTCCTGAAACGCTGGGGAGTTGAACAGACTGGACTGCACAAGCCTGAAGGAGTATCACAGAGCATATACGAATCTGTGAAGCCTTCGGAGGTTCAGAAGCCCGATGATATTCACACGAAAAGGAAGAAGAATTTTGTCGAGAGTTTTGACATGGATATGGGAGATGTTATATTCAGGCCCATACCTAACACCAACAGAATAAGATAGGAGGCAGAAGAGCATGTCAGTATTAATTTGCGGAGGAGCAGGCTATGTAGGTTCGCACAACGTCAGGGCATTCACGGCACACGGAGAGGAAGTAATCGTCGTTGACAGCCTTGAAACTGGACACAGGTCATCGGTTCCGGAGGGCATAAAGTTTTACGAGGGCGACATCAGGAACGCTGAATTACTCGACACGATATTCACTGAGAACAAGGTGGAGGCAGTAATACACTTCTGTGCGTATTCCCTTGTAGGCGAGAGCGTTGACAACCCCCTAAAATACTTCAACAACAACGTTGGCGGAATGATTAGCCTTCTTGAGGGCATGAAGAGGCATGACGTTAAGCGCATAATATTCTCCTCAACAGCCGCAACATACGGAGAACCAAAGCGCATACCAATCCTTGAGACGGACCCCACAGAACCGACAAATCCCTACGGCGAAAGCAAACGCATCATGGAGAAGATGATGAACTGGGTAAGCAGGAGGCATGACATACGTTATGTGTCATTGCGCTACTTCAACGTTGCGGGGGCATGGCATGACGGAACAATCGGCGAAGACCACAGGAACGAGACACACTTAATACCCATAATACTTCAAGTGCCTCTCGGGAAAAGGGAACATGTTACCATTTACGGCGATGATTACCCCACGAAAGACGGCACATGCATACGCGACTACATACACGTTGAGGATTTGGCGCGCGCACACATTCTCGCACTGGAATACCTGCGTTCCGGCGGCGAGAGCAGCATCTTCAACTTGGGAAGCGGCGATGGTTATTCAGTGATGGAGATGATTAACGCGGCGAGAAAGGTTACAGGCCATGCTATACCGGCAGAGATTGGCGCAAGAAGAGCGGGAGATCCTGCACGTCTCGTAGCTGACAGTACGAAGGCGCATAACATTCTTCACTGGAAGCCCGAAATAACCCGCATGGAGGATATTATTGCAACAGCGTGGAAGTGGCACCAGTCTCACCCGAACGGCTACTCAGATTAACGCTATGAGTGTATGGAGCGGAGTCCTGGACAGCTGCCCGGGACTTCTTTGCTGTGTCATAAACATAAGGGGGAAATTGCTTTATGCTACTCACGGATACAAGGCTGTAGCGGCGAGGTTGTTCGGCCACAAATGCGATGAAGGCAGGAATTACCCTCCAATGATTACGGAGCTGGACAGGGGAATACATGAGGCCATGACTGCGGCATGTCTTGGCGATACAAACGCAATAGAAATATCGGAGAACGGCAAAATCTGGGAACTTACGGCTTCACCCCTCAAAGTTGACGCGAACGGTATAGGCGGGGTAGTTTTGAGGCTTGCTTCCGAAACAGTATCATCGCCGGCGCAGAATATGCCTTCCGTAGTGCAGAGCAATCCGGAAATTCTGAACTCTGTACCATTCAGGGCAGGTATAGTGGACACACACGGTGTATTCATGGCGGTCAACAAGTTTCTTGCGTCATGCGTAAGGGCAGATTTAGTCGGGCGAAACATCATAGAGCTTGCTGAACCCGCAAACAATTCCGACATCATGAACATCATCATGAAGCGTTCCGGCAGCGTTGAATGCACAATGCCAGATGTTGCGGCAGGGGAAAACTTTTACCCGTTTGACCTTGTTCCGTATCTTGACGAGGAATTGAACGAGATACCAGGTGATGCGGAGATTGACGGTTTAAGGCGCGTAAGGATACATGCGACACCCTCTGAATGGAACGGTGCGCAGGCTGTAATGCTTACGTTCGAGGACATTACGGAGTTTCAGCGGACACATGACCAGTTACGGAGGCTTCTCACAGTAGACACGTCAACGGGAATACTGAACCGCAGGGGAATGGAACACATGATACGCAGGCAGTTGCGCGAAACAATATATGACGGCGGACATCTAAGCCTGATAATGATTAGGGTGGATAACTTCAGGCTTCTTTACGAGGCTAGAGGCTACATGGCTGCGAGCAGGGTAATACGCGGCTTCGTGAGGACAATGCAGAAATTTCTCGCTGAACGTGAAGGAAGTGTCTTAGCCCGCAGGAATGAGGACGAGTTCATGATACTGTCTCATTGTTCGGGAGCTTCTGCTGTAGTAATTGCCGATGAAATACGGGAGAAGTCGAAAGATGTAACGCTGAGTGCCGGAGTTGCAGACCTTAATGACGGAGGGTATGCGAGTGTATCGGAATTTGTGGGAGCTGCCTATGACGCGATGTCTGAGGCTCTGGCTTCCGGCGGCAACAATACGGTACTTGCGCGGAACATATGAGGGCCTTAAAGCGTTTCGGCCAGAACTTTCTCATTGACAGGAACATACTGGCTGGCATGGTACAGAGGGCTAATCTCTCACATGATGATGTAGTTCTTGAAATTGGGCCTGGACATGGGGTACTTACGCGTGCAATTCTGGCGGAAGGTGTGAAGTGCTTACATGCTATAGAGCTGGATCATAGATTGCGGACTGAACTTGAGGAGCTGTCGGGGAATAACCCTGCTTTCATGCTTCACTGGGGAGATGCCGTGAAGTATGATTATGCGTCATTGTCGCCTTTCCCGAATAAAGTTGTCGCCAACATACCCTATAACATAACAACGCCGTTAATCTGGAACTTGCTGAAGTTTGCCCCGCAAGGTCTGACGTATCACCTTTACATGTTACAGAAGGAAGCGGCCATGAGAATAACTGCGCCTGCCGATACTAAGGAACGTTATCCTCTGGGAGTTGCTGTTGAGGCAATGGGGAAGGCAGTTATTGTGCGGAATGTATCACGGGGGTGTTTTCGGCCTGTTCCCGATGTTGACTCGGCGGTAACAGAGATTGTTTGCGTGAAGAATTTTGACCTTGCCGGCGATGAATTGTGGAGCGAGGTACTGCACAGGGGATTTTCGCACAGGCGCAAGACTTTGGCCAACAATCTGAAGGGATTTGCCGATGTTCTGGGTTATGGAGGAATGAGGGCGGAAGATTTGACGTTTGAGCAGTGGCAGGAGATATACGTTGCGGCAAAGGGCGCAAAAAATTCCTCCGTTAATGCCGAGATTAATGCGGAGGAATAGTTTTCGCTGCTCTTACGCTATACCGGGTCAGGCAGAAGCTCTATCTCCTCGTCTTCTTCATCATCTTCCTCTTCAAGCTCTTCAGGTTCCTCAAGGATTATAGTCTCCTCGTCCTCTTCATCGGGTTTGTGTAATTCCGTCAGTGTCTCGTCAAATTCCGCACCCTCGAAAACTTCATCGTCCTCCAGTTCTTCAGGCAGAACCACATCTTCCGGCACTGTATCGCTGTTGATGTCCTCAAACTGCAAAGGCTCTCCCGCTGCAATAACCTCGTCTTCTTCCTGCCCAAAGTCCGACATCGTATCTTCTTCCGGCACGTCCGGGACTTCCGGTTCGGCCTCAAGCTCTAATGACTGTTCCGTTTCTTCGGGGATAATGTCAGGCTGATGTTCATCTTCCTCTGCAACTTCCAGCTCAGTCTCCGGCATTGCTTCAAGCTCAGGCATTGTCTCAGGTTCGGACAACACTTCGGATTCTGGTTCTTCTTCAGGCTCGGCAGCTTCTTCCGTTTCAGGCTCAAGTTCTGGTTCTTCCTCTGCAGCCTCCGTTATCTCTGCAAGTTCCTCCGCTGGTTCATCTGGTGCAGCTTCTTCCGAAACATAATCCTGCTCCTGCTCGTGTTCATACTCCTCCTGCAAATCCTCGTCCAGTTTCTCCTCCATCTCCCTGAATGCTCCTGCAAGTTCCGCGTCAGGTTCTTCCTGTCCTTCCGGGATAAGGTCAAAATCTCCCGATCCTGCTTCCGGTTCAGGTTCAGACAAAAGCTCCTGTTCCGGTTCTTCCGGCATTGCTTCAGGCTCAAGTTCTGGTTCTGGTTCTGGGACTGCTTCTGCTTCAGGTTCGGGTACAGGAACAGGCGCAGGTACAGCCTCAATCTTCACTGCGTCTTCGCTGACGGGGGATAGTGTTACCGTCTCGTCAGCGGGAAGTTCCCCAAACTCATCGCCATTCTGAACGACAGGAACGAATACAGCCACAATCTTCCCAGCTTTACCATCTTCCGCCGCGTCATTAACTGCCCTCATAACCTCGTCGTAAAGCCTAGAATGTCTGCCGTCCTTGTTCCTGATTATCTCTATTGCTCGAACATTCTCCCCTTCGTCTGCCGGAACTTCATCAACATCTTTCGGAATTTCCCTGCCTTCCTGCAACACAGGCACAAATACCGCAACTACCTTCGTGTTCTTACGGTCTCCTGACGCTGCATCGTTGACAGCCTTCATGACCTCGTTGTACAGCCATGAATGATGCTTCGCGCTTGCTGGTTCAGGTGATGTTTCTGGTTCTGGCACATCGTATGACGGTTCTGGCTCTGGCTCTAATGCCGGCTCTGGCGATGGCAGAGGTTCAGGCTCATTCTTGACGGGTTCTTCACGCTTCACCGGCTCAGTGTTGCCGCCAAGAAATCTATCCGCCGAAAATCTTCCCGATCCTGCGTCAGGCTGTGCGGTAAGCCTCCTTCGTACTGCCTCCTCAAGGCTTATAGGGGCGGGGCGTTCAGGCTCTTCGCCCTGTTCCTTGCGCCATTCTGCCTCGTGGCGGTCTATTACGGCGTGAATGTTCTCCAGTCCCCTAAATATCCGCATCGTTTCCGCCGTCCTCTTTCCTGTCTGTCCAGACCTCGTTAATGTCCACTACTCCGCTGTTTAACCTGTCCACTGCCTTCTGTATCTTGTCGTAAAGCCTCTCATATGGCTGGCGGGAACGCGCAATAAGTCCCGTTGACCACACGCGACCTGACGTTATGTTGTATGGTATATGCTTGTGAAGGGGAAGTTCCTCAGCAACAGGGTAATCACGTTCTGATATGAGCTGGTTGGCTATCTTCGTCATTACCGAACTGTCATAGCCGACTTTCACCAGTGGCAACTGTGCCTTCTCCTTGCCGGTCTTCTTGGCTGTAGCGTACATTATGCCCAAGTTCGAGAGCGAGAAGAAATCGGGTCTTACCGGAACTACGACAATATCAGCGAAATCAATCGCGTATTTTGAGTCATCACCGAGATTGGGCGGGCAGTCTATCACTATCCATTCTTCTGGGGCATCTGCGTCTGATTCTTCGAGGGTGGTCTTCACTCGGAGCGAGTTGCGAAAGTAGTTCTTCATGAAACCGAGTGCGTCCGAAAAGTTCCGTGAAGGGTCAAGGTCTACTGCAAGGACTCTGTTATGCCTCACCAGTGCTATCTCTGCGAGTATAACCGCTACGGTTGTCTTTCCAACTCCGCCTTTGCGGTTCAGTACTGCCACTGCAATTTTCGACATCTTGTTTATCACCTGTATGTGTAAAATTTATTTTGCCTTTACCATTATAATAATTGATATTAGCACAACTGCAACCCCGATAAAATTCGCGGCCCCCATTGCTTCATTATATATCAGCATACCCACAAGAACCGCAACAACCGGCTCTATTGAGGCAATGACAGGAACTTTTCCGGTGTCCTTTATGACTTTCAGGCTGTTATAATACACTATATACGCAAGAGATGTAGGAATAAGACCGTATAGAAATCCCAGCCCGATAATTTTCATGTTTCCGAGTGCAAGCGGTAAATCAGGTTTCATGAACAGCAAAAGGAACAATGACGCAAAGAAATAGCTGTAAAGACTGACGATTAAGGAGTCTGCTTTTTCGCCCGCAAGCCTTCCCAAAACAGCCGCCATTCCATAGCCGAAACCTGCTCCCAATCCAGCGAGTATCCCGTAAAGTGATATATTGTTCCCGGAGAAATTCCCTCCTGTTACGGTGAGTACACAGCCTATGATGTTCAGGATTAGCGCAAATACTTTCAGTGCCGTAAATTTCTCGTGAAATATTATCCATGACGCTGTAGCCGTAAAGACAGGAGCGGTATACATTAGGACGCAGGCTATTCCCATGCCGTTAATCCTTATCGACGCGGTATAGAAGACATTGAACATTCCGTTGCTGACAATTCCGAGAAGCGCGCAGAAGATTAATGACCTCATGTCGCGTATGATTACATTCTTTCCATGCTTTAATACTGCCGGAACAAGAATAATCACGAACGCTGAAAACATGCGAAGAAAGCTGGTTAATGCACCGTCAGCACCCAAAGCACCAAGACCCTTCACAAAAACGCCTATAGTGCCCCACAGAATACCAGCAATGAAAACCTGAAGCATAATTACTTGTTCACTGCCCCTGACTTCTTGAAGCTCTTTACTCCGAGTATAAACTTCATCACTTTCCTGTAATCCTTCATTCTGTTGGCCTCAAGCCCTGAACTAGCATTAAGCGCAAAAGGCTGCGGGTCAAGCAGTAACGCCTGCTGCATGTTTTCGGGAGTTAATCCGCCTGAGAGAAAGAATTTTCGCCTGACACGCCCAAGCAATGACCAGTCGAACGTCTTACCGTCCCCTGCGTTTCCGCCGTCAAGCATGACATAATCGGCTGTGGAGTACATGGCCTTCTCAGCGTCTATCGGCTTTATGACCTTGTAGACCTTCATGATTGGGCAGCGTATGTATTCCCTCAATGCCGCAACGTATTCTCCCGTTTCCTCGCCGTGAAGCTGAACCATGTTAAGGCCGGCAACTTCAACGCATAATGCAACGTTCTTCAACGCCTCGTTTGCGAAGACACCGACAGACTTAATGCCGGGACGTAACATCGAGCGCAAGTAACCTGCATGTTCCGGAGCGATAAAATGACGGCTCTTCTTGACGAAGACGAACCCGACATAATCAGGGACTAACTCATTCATTATTCCTATTTCAGCTTCGTGGCAGATACCGCAGATTTTTACCTTCACCATTCTTTATATGCCTCGCGAGATAAAATAAAAGCAGAGCCGCAAACGCAAGCCCTGCTAAGATTATATCAGGTCAGAAAATTTTTCCCTTTCACGCCTTATCCTTTCACCAGCTCAACTTCAGGTTCACGGGGAAGACCAAACAGAGGTATGAACCTGTCAAGTCCCGTAACTGTGAGAATGAGCATTGAAAGCACAGCAATCCACGACAAATAGTTATGTGTAATTACGTCCATGATTGTTACTGTACCTTCAGCGGCAGGGTAGACAGCATAAACTATCCCCATAAAGAACGCCATGAAGACATGCCAAGGGATTAACTGTGAACCATAAACCGCCATAGCATCGGCAAAAGCAGCATTCCTCAGCGCAAGTTTGTACATTGCTTCGGGACTGCCTTTGACGTTCTTCTCGGTCAAATTCTTGATGATGGGTGAGATGGTGGCAATCTCCGCGAAATCGTTGGCAAGCGCGACACTCCCTATCAGGCACAAAATAGCGTTCGAGAACATTAACTGCCTCACGTTGTGCGCAAACTTTATGACCAGGTTCGCAACCGCCCCGAATGCGTCCATGCTGCTCATCACTCCGCCAAATGCCACAATCCAGAGTACCATCACTATAACCCAGTTCCCAGCGTCAGAGAAACTCGCCTGAACCATAGCGATGAACTTCATAACATCAGTAATAGTCCCCGCGTAAAGTCCGCAGAAAAGCGACCCGAATATCCCTGCGCTCAGGCATATCAGAGTGTGAACGCCAGAACCCGCAAGCACCAGCACCGCAGCCAGAGGAAGCACCATATACCATGATAACCCGCCGGCCTGCACCTGCCTTAGCAATGTAACCGCCGCAGGTCTCTTTTCCGCCAATGCTGTCCAAACCGAGTCTGGTATTTCAGCGATTACCGCAGCAGGATTGCCAACCGTGTCTGGAAGCCCCATCACCACAGCCGCCCCGTAGAAAGCAACGGCACCAAGTCCAAGACAAAGCAGAGACCACACGCCTTGATGCCGTACTCTGTCGGTGATTGCCACGCCCTGAAGAGTTGAACTGACTACTGTTGTGTCTGAGATAAGGCCGATATTGTCGCCGAAGCATGAGCCTCCTGCTATTGCCGAAATGGTGAGAACCAGGTTTCCTCCGACAATGTGATTAAGCCACAGGAATATTGGCGCACATGCCGCGAATGTTCCCCATGAAGTTCCTGTCGCTACGGAGAGTATTGCGGTTACGATGAGACCTGCTACGGCTATGAGCTTTGCTGTTACTCCGAGTGAGAGGGCTATTGTTATGATTTCTGCTGCTACTCCCGTTTCCATGAAGCATGTAGCGACCGCATAAGCCATCTGCAATATCAGGAAAACAAGCACGACACCCTGCATACTATGTACAGCAGAGTTAATGATGTCTGAGAATTTGACGCGTGCAAAGATGAGGCCGACTGCGATTGCGTAGAGCATGGCCAGAGGTGTCGCGATAAGTATATCGAGTCCAAGACCTATGGTTGAGTTCATCAGTACGCCAAGAACTACGATGGGACTAAGTTTCAAAATTGAAAGCATAACCCCCCCTACAAACTAGTCTTTTATGAGCTGTACTTCCGGCTCACGAGGGAGCGAGAACAGCGGTATGAACCTGTCAAGCCCTGTAACAGTGAGAATGAGCATTGAAAGCACCGCGATCCACGCAAGATAGTTATGCATGATTATGTCAACGATACTGACAGTGCCTTCTGCCACAGGGTATACGGCATAAGCAATTCCGATGAAGAATGCGAGATAGACGTGCCATGGGATAAGCTGAGAACCGAATACTCCCATAGCGTCGGCAAATGTTGCGTTCCTCAGAGCCAGCCTGTACATGGCCTTGCTGTCTCCCTTGACGTTGCGTTCGGTCAAGTCCTTGATGATGGGGGAAATCGTAACTATTTGAGCCATCTCGTCAGCCAGTGCTGCATTCCCGATGAGGCACAACAGACCGTTCGCGAACATGAGCTGCCTTACGTTCTTGACACATTTCATGACGATGACAGCTATTGCGTCAAAGGCATTCATTCTTCTCATTACCCCTCCGAACGCGCCGATCCATAACATCATGACGATAACCCAGCTTCCAGCGTCAGCAAAACTTGACTGCACCATATCGAGGAACTTTGAGATGTCCGTTACCGTCCCTGCGAAATAGCCGCATACCAGTGAAGCAGCTATGCCTGAACCGAGACATATAACCGTGTTGATACCCATTCCTGCCAGCACAAGGACTATCACTAAAGGTACGACCATGTAGAGCGACAATCCTCCCGCCTGAACCTGCTTTAGCAGAGTTACAGCGGCAGGGCGTTTTTCTTCCAGAGCCTCCCAGACAGACGATGGTATCTGAGCAATAGCCTCATTAGCGTTGCCAACGGTGTCGGGAAGTCCCATGTTCACAGCCGCATAATAGAACGCCAAAGCTCCGCACACAAGGCACAGGAACGACCATACGCCCTGATGTCTAACACGGTCAGTAATCTGGACACCCTGAAGGCTTGAACTTACGACCGTAGTATCAGAGATTAAGCCTATGTTGTCGCCGAAACATGAGCCGCCAGCAATCGCTGAGATTGTGAGGACGATGCTTCCGCCGACAATGTGGTTCAGCCAGAGGAATATTGGAGCGCACGCAGCGAATGTTCCCCAAGAAGTGCCGGTTGCGATTGAGAGGATTGCTGTAACGATGAGTGCTGTAACAGCGACGAGTTTTGCGGTGAGACCGAGAGAGAGTGCGAGACTGATTATCTCGGCAGCAACTCCAGTCTCCATGAAGCAGGTTGCAACGGCGTATGCGAGCTGAAGTATGAGGAACACCAGGACAATATGCTTCATGCTTTCGATTGCGGAGTCCATGAGGTCGTTGAAGCGGACACGGGAAAATATCATGCCTATCAACATTGCGTAGACCAGAGAGATTGGAGCCGCCAGAAGGATATCAAGTCCCGGGCCTATTGATGAGTTCATGAGAATGCCGAGAACAAGGACGGGGCTTAACTTAATCAGAGCCAACATAATATTGTTATCACTCCTGAAATAGATTGAATTTGCTGGTAATTTTATCAGATTTACGCGTAGCATGTATAGTTACTCAAAACATACAAAAATATCTATGCTCTGAATTTTGCAAGTTAAAAACTGCTGGCGTACTACACACCTCTATCAAGTCCGCGAATTTTTCGCATTCCTGACTGCTTTTTACATCTACACCTTTTCTGTTGGCCCGTCATAGTTCATCTAGTCCGGAGACCATAAAGTCTCTAAATGCTACGCTGCGGTCAGAGGAAAGTGCTTCCCCAAAATTGATTCATCGAAAATCGATGTCTTATTCCTTCAGAATTGTTTTGATATTATCATATATGTTTAGTATAAAACAAGTAAAAGAATTTAATACGTTTCAATGCGAAAGTATGAAATGTGGTAGAATAAGGAAAAGTGAAAGGGAACTGTTCCCTAGAAAACGAAAATTCAAACACCCGGCCTACCTACAAAATCTATCCCACAATAGCAGGACAAATCTGGTGAGCCAGTAGAGGGCGGCAAAGAGAGGACTCCCCATTGACGGCAGGCTCTGCTCTCATCTGAGACCCTTTCTGAAGTCAAATTATATCATTAACGCATTAACTCTTTTGACGCTTGCACACAAAAAATGACACCCCCAAAATCCAGAGGGTGCCGCAAAATTACTGTTATGCCTACGAGCTTGTCTGACCGTAACCGCCGCCGGTTGATGTGCCGTTGAGCTGGTTCAAGATTGCCGCGATTGAGTTGGCCTGCTGTGAGAGTTTCGCAAACTGTGTCTCGGTATTCCCGTATCTCGTCCGCAAATTCTCCTCCATTCGGTCAAGCCTTTCCTGATACTTCTCCAAGTAGTCGTTGATGTTGTCGATCTGGCTCTGAATGTTCTCGATCTCGCGCGTCAATGTTCCCGATGTTTCGCCGGAAGCAGAACTGTTCAGCATTTCTTTTGTCCACGTGCTGAAACCGTCAACAAACTTCAACATCAATGCCTGTACCTCGTCAGGATTATCCTCCAGTGCCTCCATAAACTCGCTCTCGTCAAACTCCAGTTCGCCGCTCTTTCCGTAATCCTCCGACGTTGACTCAAGACCTATCTGGTAGAGACCCTTGTAGGTGTAGTTCATCTTCAAGGCGTTCATGGCCGCTGAACCTGACATCGTTATTTCGTCATTGCTGGTTGACTGTATCACAAGCTTGTCATTCTCAACATATGCCTTCAGGAGCGGAGAACCAAGCTTCTCGCCCTTTTCGTCATAGTAGATGTCATTCATTGCGCCGCCCTTTGTGTCATCGCTGATCTTCTTGACGATGGTCTCAAGCGTGTCCGTAGGGTCTATCGTAACATCAACATACTTCGTCCCAATCCTAAGCCTGAGCGTTGACGCTGTTTTCAGACCGTTGAATGACATAGAGCCGTAAATTTCCTCGCTGCTTTTCCTCTGAGTGAATGAGAACGTGAAATTTTGGGACGTTAGAGTTCGCATTTTGCTTTTTGTGTTTCGGAGGAGTGAGTTTCCGTGAAGAAGCCCCCACCTCATTCGGAAATCATCACTGTCTATCGTTGCCGCTGTGTCCTCGTCAACCTGACTCTCAGTCATACGCGTATTCATCCATGACATCAGGTCGTTGTAGCTCTCAACAAATGACTGTATCGACGTAACTGCTTTTTCCGCGTCATGCGATATGTCCAGTGATACTTCACCTATCCCCTTCAGGTGCATAGTTACGCCCTTTATGAGTTCGTTCTCGTAATCCTCGCCTATGTCGTTGGAGTCCCTCTCTACTTCCTCGCCGTCAACATCAAGTATCGCGTTCTTAGCCGCCGTGTAATCGTCATAAGTCGTCTTGTCGGATTTCACAAAACCCAGAGCGTAAAGCAAATCACCGTCTGAATCGTCCTCAAGGTCAAACGTGTTTGCGTCATATTCGTACTCCACCGTAATATCATCATTCATCGAGGGCAGATTACTGTGTGATGTAAGCGGAGGTGTCAGCCAGCGGAAATTGAACGCAGTACCGCTCTTTGTGATGTCGGTTGCGTAAGCCGCCTTTATCGCCGCGTGCCCGTCAGTGTCTGGAATAATATTCCCGTCATCATCATACTGTGATGGAGCATTCAGCTTGTAGGACAGACCGTCGCCATACTGGAAGCTGATTGAGCCGTTCGCTGTCGTCATTCCCAAATCGGCCATGTCCAGAGTGTCGGAAGAGTTCTTGCGGCCCGTGTAAGATGTCAGATTGCCGTTGCTGTCGGTGATGTTCACGGTGTAGCTTGTTCCAGCTTCGGGGTAGAACCACTCGTATCCGCCGTTATCGTCCGAAATCCACTCGATTATAGCGTTACCGTCAGCATCTTTATCGAGATTGAAGTCTACTCCCTCGTAGTACGTCTTCATTCCCTGAGTAATGGTAACAGTCGCGTCATCGTCAATGTCAGCAAGCGTAACGGAAGGTGAGAACGCCGCGTCTTTAGCCGAACGCTGCAGTGTTGTGGAAATAGTCTCGCCGCCCGTGAATGTCAGCTTGAAGCCCGTACCGTCAGCAGGAGTACTTCCGCCGGAAATCCACTCGATTTTTGTTGTGTGTTCGCCCGATGTAGCGTCAGTGTTATCCCCCTGAATTATCCTGTAATCAGTGCCGTAGATGTATGATTTGCCGCTGGAGTCAGTGAGGGTGAAGAAATTTTCCAGCGAGGAGTCGATTTTGTCCTGCGGTGTAGAGGAGGTTGGCGCAATATCTGCGTACTTGAGAATCTGCTCATAGCTCACTTTGTCGCCGCCGATTTTGCCTGCGTTGTCGGAGATTGCGATTGAGACTTCCTGAGACGTTGTGCCTGTGGTGTAGGTGTCAGTCCCGTCTGTTGACACTGCGAATGCATCGTAGTAGAACGTGTATGCGCCTGTGGGGTGCTTGGGACTCTCGTCATGAAGCCATACTATTTTGCCATCTGTTATCGTGTAATCAGCAGTATCATCAGTTCCGTCCGCGCTGTACTTATATGTTTTTGTGCCGTCTGTGCTGGTCAATACAACATCAGAATAATCACTCTCGGCAACGCTTGTTCCCAGAAGCGCGGTGAGTGTTGCTGTTTCGTTGCCGGAAGCCGAATACGTGTGAGTATACGCTACCGTGTATGCGCCGCTGGGAGGGCCGTCATGTGTCGCTGTAGCGTCATAATAGGGGTAAAAGCCCTGTGTGTTTCCGTCCGAAGCGACCCACGACAGGTTTGTAACTACCGGCCCTTCTGTTGATGAATTGTACATAGAAGACCTGATGACAAAATCGTCTCCGTAAGTGTAAGGCTCCGTAACATTTCCGCTTGCATCAGTAACATAGACATGAAAATTACTTCCGTCAGTGAAGAACTTAAAGTGATTTGAGCTTGTTCCCCTGCTGCCCTCAATTACAGGGAGAGTGCCTTCATTGGTCTGATATACGCTCTCGAGAGTTGTATTTGGGTCTGTATCGGCATTCTCTGTAGCATTGAAGAAAGCTCCAAGCCCCCAGTCCACCCATACTCCAGAACTTGTGTGTCTGCCGCCGATTTGAGGGCTTGATCCTCCGCTTGCTGATACATCAAACGAGGCAACAGGCTTCGTAAAGCTGACATTATACGCTGAGGGTCTGCCTGTGTTGCTCTCAATCCACGTAATATTCCCTGCTTCGTCAATAGTCCAGTCAGTTCCGTATGCGTATGTCTTTGTTCCATCAGTGATTGTGAGCGTTGAAGCATAGTCGGAACTGTCCACCGTTACATCGCTGAGTACTGTAGCGAGGGATTTATTGGTGTCGGTTTTATTCACGCTGCCTGAAGCCTCAGTAGTATAGTTCCCGCTAAATGCCAGTGCATAGCTTGCTGTAGTTGACGGAGATGCCTTCATTCCATATGTACTCAGCTCTTTATACTGCGTGTACGTGGTTACAGCTGTATTAGCGTCGTTGATGTCAGTCGTTCCATCATTGTTAGCGTCCTCAGTAATTGCCCATGAGACGACATATCCTGTGCGGTCATCATTCACGCGGATAACGTAATCCTTGCCGTACTCGTATGTTGTTGAGCCTGAAGTCATCTTGAACAGTGAAGAGTCCGCAGGGTCAAGGTATGTTCTGAGTACACCGTTAGCGTCAGTGAGTGTTACTGTCGGGATTGCGCTTGTGCCGTTCGCTGTGTTGTATGCGTTCTGAAGCGATGTGAACTGCACGTCAGTTAATGCGTCATCGCGTGAAGGTGCCGTACTGGTTTTCTCTATCCACGAGATTTCATACTGGCCGTCAGCAGCCGCAACTACCTCGTAATCAGTGCCGTTTGCGTAGCCCCTGATTGTGAGCTTGTCGAGGTTAAAGTTCTCAATGTCAGACCCGAATACTGTGTGAATGGTCTTGTCGTTGTCTGAAGCATTCACGCGGCCTGTGAGGGAGTAGTCGTAGTCGTAGGCAAAAGTGAAGTCTAATTGTGTACCAGCCGAAGGGACTGCGGCAACATCACTAATTGTACCCGGCACACCTTTGTATGTCTTGTAAGCATTAACAATGCCACCGATATTTGAACCGCCGGTATTGCCCCAGACAATCTGCCAGTTGCCATTACTTGTATCAGCACTGTTATCTTTCGTCTTTATGACGTAATCCCTGCCGTAGACGTATTCGTTGCCGTTTGCGTCTGCCAACTTGAAGTCAGAAATATTTGCAGGGTCAAGGAAATACAGTACCCTATTCGGATCGCTGCTCGTCGCACTGGGAATAGCCTTGATATTAAGTCCACTGCCTGTTTCGCTGGTGTAGCGCGTGTTCAGCTCGTCATAGTCAATAGCTAACGAGTCGTATACGCCCCCTACTTTAGAGATTGGAACATCATAATTTCCTGTAGCCCTGTCATCATACTTGACGATATACGAATCCGGCTCATCAGTGTACGTCCGTGTTGTCGCGCCCTTGCTTACATTGCCTGTTGAGTATGTCGCTGTATTTGTCTTGCTGTAACTCACAGTGTAGCTACTCGGCTCATTCGTCGTAGCTTTTTCTTCCTCAAGCCACATTTGTTTATTTTTTCTTATCTTTTATCATGAAGTCCTTGCCGTAAACATATTCGTTGCCGTTATCGTCAACAATCTTTGCCCTGCTTGCGAGAGTCCCGTTGTCGATAAGGTCAAAGCCTGAGATTTCCGCTTCCTTATCACCGTAAGTGCCTGTCGTTTCGTATTTATCACCGGCGGCCATCTTGTAGTTGATGTTAGCCTCGCCATCGAGTCCGACTTCAAGATGATTACTGTCTCCCCTGTCATACTGCTTCCATCGGATCTCGTTTCCGTTTGCGACCTCGAAATCCTTGTGTATGACGTATGAGTTTGTGCCGGAAGTAACTTTCACGTTGTCATAGGCAGATTCGGGGATTGTTATGTTGCTCAGCCTGTTTATGCCGGAGGAATAGTTGTAACGCGTTGTCTCAGTGGCCGTCATAGTTCCGAGACCTGTGTAGTCGCTCTTGAGTATCAGCTTGTTGTCAACGACTGAAGCGGTAACGTATATGGGGCTTTCAAGAGTTTTGAGGGTAGTATTTATGCGGGACTTTAGTGATTCCAGAGTATCGCTGGACTTTACCTCGATACCGATTTTCTGTCCGCCTGCATTGACGTACATAGTATTTCCAGATACACCGCTCAGTGTACTTGCGAGGGAAGAACCTGTTATCTGTTTTGAGCGGTTAATCTGTGCGCTTGCGAGCTGTTTTACGGTAACGTCCCAGACGTTGACTTCAGCGTCAGCGTTGACTGTAGCAGTGAGTACGCCTTTGTAGGAAGAATTTTTGTCGAGACGCTCAATGTCGATAGTCTTAGCCTTATATGTAGATGGCAGCTTTAAGGGAGATAATGAGGATTGAAGGCTGTTCATCATTGTCTTCATTTCCTCAAAGAGAGATTTCTTGTTGGTCAGGTTAGTTTTTTTGCTGACTTGGGGCTGAGCTGGTGCAGCGGCGTTGGTGATAATCTCATCAATCATGCTTTCCCAGTCCATTCCGGAAATTATACCTGACACGCTCATTGTTGCCATTTTTGATAAAACCTCCTGTCTGTGAAGAATATCCTGTAATGTTTATCGGTGTTGTAAATGAGCAATATTAGAATGCTTGCAGGTTATCATGCATTATCACGTTCTTAGTCTCCTTATTTTCTCAGTAGACAGTCCGCTGTACATGCATATAGCGTTATCATCTAAGCCCCCGTCAATCATTCGCCTTGCTGTCAATAGCTGTTTTTTGCGTTCGCCCTGAGCTATGCCTATCTCGATGCCTTTTTCGAAGCCCTTAGCTGTAATTTCATTGCGTTCCATTAAAGCTCTCATATATTCTCCCCTCCATTGTGCGCTGTGCTTTGCTATGTAAAGCTCGTGTTTTAATTCCCGAATGAACGGATCCTCGCATTCCTTCCCTATGATGAAATCGAGAAATGCCTTCATCTTCGGATCTGCTTTGTCCTGACCATAAGCATTGAGGAACATTGTGGTACTGCCGTCAGCCAGCGCAATATTTTTATCCTCGCAACAGAAATTCCTGAACGTGTAGACATGCTTTCCCTGCTTGAAAGGGTCGAACGTGCAGATGAATATTACGTATGATTCAGGCATATCATTATACGTTTTTCCCTCGTTCTTGAACTTGTTTAGATAGTGTCGTCAAGAGAGGTAAAATATATCAAACCTTAAAGAAAAAAGAGGTATAAACGAGCCACAAGATAATAGAGGACATGATATTTCAGATAAAATGTGGGTATTGCTTGAGCCTCATCTTCCGGGTAGACGCGGGGCTTGGGGACGAGTTGCTCAGGATAACAGACGCTTTATAAATGCTGTCATTTGGATTTTGCGTACTGGTGCTCCTTGAAGAGATTTACCTCCAGAATATGGAGACTGGAAAAATACACATCGTAGATTTTGTCGTTGGCTAGATAAAGGTGTATGGGCAAAATTATTCAATATGTTCATTCAAGAACCTGATTTTGAGTGCTTAATGCTCGATGCTTCATATATCAAAGTTCATCCTCATGCAACTGGAGCCAGAGGAGGAAATCAGGACATGTGACGAACAAAAGGGTAGTGGCTTGAAAGAGTTGTTGATATCGCATCATTGCAGTCAGCATAAGGTTAAATTGAAAACTAACAACACTTTTGCGACACTACTAGAAATTCATCATTACCGCCAGATGTTCTTCCATTATGCGGAGCTACCAGCACATCGATATTTGTTAGAGTATCTTTATAATTTTCAAGGAGAACATCCCATTCTTCATCTTCTGAGTTACCAGGGAATAGTATCTTCTTTCCAAATTCATTATAAAGAATGACATATGAAGCATTATTATAGTTACCACATTGATTAGCTTGTTCTATTAATTCTTTTGTGGAACAAAAAATTTAAAGATAGTCCCCATCTCCGCCATTATTGTCACGGTTGAAGTACATATTTCTAGCCCCATTATAGGATATAAGGCTTTTCTCCTTTGTTTTTGATACTCTGTCCAATCATCTTTTTTATAGGCACATTCCTGAAAATTTTCAATTTTCTTGTTGTTTTCTGTGTCCCAAAAGTTCATGACATTAAATTCATCAAATAATCGTTTAAATCCGTCCATGTGATCTATGTCTAGGTGTGTTAATATAAAACGAAATATTTCCTTTTTTCCTAGACTATGCAAGTACGAAATGGGATTTTCAGGATAAGCTTTTTGGTTAAAATTACCCTTAGTTTCTGATAATACTTCTGTTCTACTTTTTGTTATACTATCTTAAGTAATCTCGCATGATATCTCATCAATATAGTGATAGGGGGCATTATCAACAAAATCATGAATCAGCCAGTTCTGCTTTGTCCCCATCAGCAGTTCAAACTTCTCAGGATTATAACGAACCAGCTCACTAAGCCAATGCATAACTGCAAATATTAGTGTGACATAATTCCTTTTTAATATTATGTTGATTACTAGGAATTCTTTTTTTGAGATGCCAAAGTCTTGTGTCACAGTAAATATACAGTAACTATGAGTCATAAGTTCTGAGCATGACTTTGAGTTGGAGGATGGGTCATAACTATCGAGCGGCTCATTCTCTCTATAACCATATTCCCATTCCTTATTTTCATATACCTTATCAGTTGCAACATTAAAAGAATGAACGAACAAACGGAGCTTGGCGGACAGCTTCGCAGATGTTCACCGTTCCTATGAAGTTGGTAGAGTACGTTCCTACCGGATCATTATAGCTATCTCTCACAATGGGCTGAGCGGCCATATGGATAACGATTTCAGGCTGATAGGTACGGAAAACTTCAAGTAGATGATTGAGTTCCTGGACATCACCTTTGATATGGGTAATCTGATCTTTCACCCCGCAAAGATCAAATAGACTGGCCTCCGTTTTACTACAACTCGAATAACCAATAACTTCAGTACCGACATTTGTAAGCATCACAGACATCCAAGAACCTTTAAAACAGAACCTTTTCCCTTTATAAAAGCTTAAATCCATCATTCCCACACTTTCCACGGCGCATTTCCTTCTTCCTAATACTTCTCAAGCTTCTGTTTCTCTCTTAGCGTGTCCATGCACTGCCAAAACCCTTTGTGAACATAGCCGGACAGCTGATCCTCTTTGACCAACCTGTAAAGTGGATCACCCTCAAGTGCCATATGATCGCCATGCAGGTAATCGAACAACGCGGGCTCAAAAATCATATAGCCTATATTGATAAGGTTTTCATCAAGATCGGATTTCTCTCGGAATGCTTCGATTGAACCGCTCTTGCCTAATTCCACTACGCCCTTGCTATGCCCAAAGCTGTAAAGGGACATTGTTCCTATCTTTCCACTCTCTTTGTGGTAATTCATAAGCTCATGGATGTTAATATCCGATACAGCATCTCCATAGGTTACCAGGAAACTCCCATAGCCTATATAGGGATTAATTTCGCACGAGAACAATGATAAAAGCCGCTTTACTCTATCTTCCCCGTTGACTTCGATTTCGTCAAGGATATTTCTTATTCTCACATTCATTTTTTCGCTCCGCTGTTTTTCTCCCACAGATCAAACATTCTGCGGATTTCTTCTGGATCTGTCGTTACTGTTGCTATCGGGCCTTCAGGTCTCACATAAGGATCTGCAAGTGAAGCCTCTGCTGCCCTGATAAACGCGTTAACCTGTTCGGGCGTTCTCAATATAACGTTATGGAAAATACTTGATGTTGCCATTTTCATTCCCCCTGACTTGAAGCAATTATACACAAAAAAAGAGCCGGGATTAACTCCCAGCTCTGCAATGAACTTTCTACGTCTTTACACTTCAGGAACAACTATTCCAACAAACGTCTTCTTGCCGTCCTTGATTTCCACTATCCCCATATCCTTCTCTGCATCATGGGTAGCGTTAATCGTCGTCATTCCCGTAACTGTCGGAAGATCCTTAACGGTCTCCAGAGCGTCGCGGATCTTCTCCGGTTCAGCACTTCCAGCCCTCTCGATTGCGTCCTTCAGCATGATGTAGCAGTCATAGCCCAAAGCGCAGTTCACGTTCGGAGCTTTGTCGGGGTGAACCTTGTTCCATGCCTCTGTGAATGCCTTTGCCGTCTCGTTCATCTCAGGCATTGAGGGGTCATACGCGAATGTCGTGTGCATGAAGCCTTCAACCGCATCGCCGCCAAGCGTTACGATTTCGGGGTTATCCATTGCGTCCGCTCCGATGAATTTGAACGTTGCGCCAAGCTCCTTCGCCTGCTTCAGAACGATTGCACCTTCCGCAAAATACGCAGGAAGGAATACGATGTCGGGTTTCGCGTCAATAAGTGCCGTAAGCTGTGCAGTGAAGTCTGTATCGCCTGACTGGTAGAATAATGACGCTGCGATTTCGCCGCCCATCTTCTTGTAGCTGTCGCGGAAGAATTTTCCCAGACCTACGCTGTAATCATTGGCCATGTCAACAAGGGTAGCCGCACGCTTCAGACCGAGATTTCTGAACGCATACGTTGCCGCCCCTGCTCCCTGAAACGGATCAATGAAGCATACGCGGAAATAATACTTCTTCCCGTCCGTAACAAGCGGGTTTGTGCATGATGTTCCGATTACGGGAACTCCTGCCTTCTCCGCAACTTCTCCGCCTGCCATTGCTAGTGATGAGCCGTATGTTCCGATTATCGCGTTCACCTTGTCATTCTCGATGAGACGGGTTACAGCGTTTGCGGCCTCTACCTTGTCCGACTTATTGTCAACGATTACGAGTTCAACTTTCTTGCCGAGTATTGTAGGGAACAGCTCATGTGCCAGCTGTGTGCCTTCAAGCTCAAGCTGTCCGCCGAAAGCATTTTGTCCCGTAAGGCAGTTGAAGACCCCTACTTTGATTACGTCATCATCTGCCATAGCGACAGAACACAGCATAAAAACGAGCATTAACGCAGCCAGAAATTTACGCATGGTGAGAAACAACTCCTTTATATTGTGAAAGTTGTGGAAATTATATCACGCATGGGATTTTATGCCTGTTACAATGAACAAACCCGCAAGAACCGCAACTACCGCAGGAATACCGGCACTGCAACCCGATGATGATCCGCTTCCTGCACCTCCACTGCTCCTTTCGAGAATGTCATATGCCGCCTTAACATCAAGAAGTCCCGTCCGGCTTACCCTTGCTTTCCCGTCAAACTGCTTGTAGGGAGCGTACATTTCTTCATATACCTGTGTAACTTCCGCGATTAACTCATCACGTGATGCAGGAGGGACAGTGCCTGACTCTATATACAAGTCAATTATTTGTGTATCACGCTCCACATATGTTTTCACGTTGCCTGCGTAAGGATACACGAGAGGATTCTTGTCCTTGTTCGCGCCGTTGAGAAGTGCTGACTTGATCTGTCCGGGTGTTGCGTCAGGATATGCTGACATGAGGAGTGCCGCCGCTCCCGTAACGTGAGGCGCTGCCATTGATATGCCGCCTATTGTCGCGTACATGGCCGAGTCCTGTCCTGTGATTGCAATGGGTGAATAGGTGCTGAGAATGTCGACTCCCGGAGCTGCTATGTCTACTTTCTCGCCCCAGTTCGTGGAAACTGCCGCTGTGTCGTCCGAAACTATAGACCCCACGACAATAAAGTTGTCCAGCCCGGTGAATGCCGCAGGATAATGATACATTCCCTTCTTGAAACCGCTGTACACAGGGTCATCGAAAAGCGCAGCTGCTCCGGCTTCAACGCCATAATTTCCGGCCGCAGCGACAATCAATGTCCTGTTGAGGGAGTCTATAGCACGATAGGCCATGTAGTAGACATCATTCTGCATTTCCTCAGGCGTTACAGGAAGTGATGCGCCGAGTGAGAAATTCAGGGCGGCGAGTTTCATTTTTGGGTTCTTCTGGAGAAGGCTGGCAATGTAATTCAGAGCGCGTATCTCATAACTGATAGTCTCATAATCATTCGCATTGTCAAACACTCTAACAGGGATAATTTTCACGTTCCAGTTCACGCCTGCCACACCGAGTCCGTTGTTGCCGACCGCGCCAATTGTCCCTGCTACGTGAGTCCCATGCCCGGCTAAATCAGCGTCCCAGCTTCCGAAGCTCACGTCATATTCTCCGCTCACAGTCTGGGTATTGTAGCCGTATTCCGTTGCTATATTGTCCACTAAGTCAGGGTGCTTGTAGACACCGCTGTCAACAACACACGCATAAATATCGCGGCTTCCGATGGTATGTTCCCAGACTTCGGGAGCGTGTATTGCTTCGAGACCCCAGCATGAATCTGCGCTTGGGTCATTTGGAACTTTTGCCGCACTGAATGACTGCCTCTGAGCGTAATAGTTGGGTGATGCAGTGATTACGTCAGGACGTGCCTTGAGTTCGGCGATGAGCTGCTCAGTTGATTTTGTTGATGAACGGACGAGGGCAAATATTTTCCCGTCGATCTCCGATAACGTCTCGTAGGTTTCGGCAACAGACGCGCCAATATTGCTGACAGTTTCCGCAACACTTACGCTTGCCGCAGAAATGCTTACGCCTTCAGGGACACGGAACACTGCGAGGACTTCACCTTCAGCGTAAGGTTCAGACCAGGCTGCTAAAGTCAGGGTCATTAACATGAACAACGACAGTACAAAAATTTTGTTTCTCATGAAAAAAATCACCTCTGATTTCTAAAAGTCGTAGGAATTATACCAAGCACGGGATTTTATGCTTCTTGTTAATGAACAAACTCACAAGAAATTCTATCATTTGATAGTATAAAAAATTTCCTCACTTCATTTATCGAGAGAGGAAAGAATAAAGAAGCTGAAGAAATGCTATATGTCTTTTGCGGGAATAATCCTTAGAGTTCCCGGATTAGTGTACGTAACCAGAGCAACAGTACCCGGCACAGACCTTACATACCTTCGTTCGGTGTAATCAACAGGGACACTCCCCGCCTCTTTCCCCGAAGAATGACCCGCCGCAAGCGAAGCCGCATACTCCAGAACATCACGCCTTGCCCCCTCCAGCTCCTCGCGCTTAACACCTCGAATAATCACATGAGCACCCGGCATTTCGTGGGCATGAAGCCATATATCATCTGGCCTAGCCGTCTTCAGAGTAACATACCTGTTGCCCCTTGCCGAAAGTCCGACAAGAATATTAACGCCCTCATAATTTATGCTCAAATGCGGGGGAATACTCTCCTGTTTCTTCCTGTGCTTTTGCGGTAACTTCTTTGGTTCGGGAGCAAGCCATTCCGCTATATCCTTTACCGACTGCGTGAAACTTTCAGGGTCATCAATCGCCTCCAACATCGCGTGCTGTTCCATAAGTTCCCGTATCGCAGAATTTATTGCGTCAAGTCCCGCCTGTATCTCCTCCGAATTTCCCTTCGCCTTCCTGTAACGCTTGAAGTACCTTTCAGCATTCCTTGACGGCGTAAGTTCAGGATCAAGAATGATAGAAAGCTCCCTTCCTTCCCAGTCCGTCAGCACAACATTCTCTGCCCTCTTGGGTATCTCGTATATGTGCGATAATATAGCCTCGCCCTTCAGCCTGAATATCTCCGCGTCCCTGCATTCTTTCAGCTGCTTAATGAGGCCGTCCCTGTGGCGTTCACGAGACTTCACAGCACGCTTAATCTTCGCGTCAATCTCGTGAAGCATCTTTTCCCTTCCGCGTTTGAGCAACGGCAGAAGCACTCCATGTTTCGAGGCTTTCAGAGCGTCATGTCCAAGTTCATGTGTCTCAGGAAAAGCAAAATCCAGACGTGTAAGATAGTTGTTACGTGTTATAATCCGGCAGGGAACATCAGCATTCTCATCGTTCAGCTTCAGCAGGGCAGACTTCCACGATAAAGCGTCCCTTTCCTCCCAATGTGAAACTATAAGCCTCGATAACGGCCTCCCTATTCCCTTTATGTTCTGTACATCTTCAATCTTCAGGGGAGTATTAATATTCAGACTTATTCCGTCAAATTCAGGAGGAGGAGTGTACGCATGACCTGGAAGAATAGTTCTGTAATGATTAGTGTCGGGTGTCGAATGTCTGGCTGCC
>CALAUZ010000175.1 GCA_937892105.1 uncultured Fretibacterium sp.
GCGCTTGAATGGCATTCAAGAGGTCAGGGGTTCGAATCCCCTTATCTCCACCAGACAAACCCACGACTTAGAGGTTATAGGTCGGTAAGATATAGAAATCAAGATGCTTCTCTGAAATTTTCTGGGAAGTATTTTTTTATATGCAGAGACAAAAAAGAGGCATTCCCCATTTCTCGGAAACAACTCTAAACCTTTTGCGTAAAACTCCGCCTGTCAGCCCAAATCTCAGATGTTTTCAGTCATATCAAAAACTTACTGCTGGTTGTACTTCAGATTTTCCGCACGTTTTCCGACCAGCTCCAGACCGTTTTTTCGCGTAATAGCTGCTTTCTAGTGCTTCCTTTGTGCTTTCAGTCTTCATTTGGCTTACTGTTCCTGTTGTTTTGTCGAACACATTTACCTTGAAGATTATATCTACCCTGTCATCATAAACGATAACCCTCTGGATATAACTGTCTATGAAGTTCCGGCACTCTACAACGTTATGCGTTCTGATGAACTCGCCAGACTGACGGATTATCTCTCTTACCTGCTCTTCAGATATACTGTTAGCTCTATTTTCAGCTTCTAGCTCTCTGATGTAACCTTCGAGATATTGTTTCTGCTGTTCTAGGTTCATCAAATCGGCTTTCACTGTCTCGATGGAAATCCCTGCTTCAGTTACCATCTTGATTATGCTTGAGACTTTCCGCTGATTTCTCGCTAATTCTGCTTTGGCCTTGTCAAGCTCGCTGTTTGTTTCTGAGGCTGCCTTCCTGTTATAGTCATTGAGCATTTCAGTTAGCCTCTGCAACGATATTTTAGAGAATAAGCGTTTATACAGCTCATCAAGTACAAAGCTATCAATGTAATCATGCCTAATCTCTCTGTTCTTACAGCCTCGCTTATTTTTACGGCCATGACAACAGTATGAAGAATAGTTGCTTTTCTTCCTGCCGTCTAAATGCTTGTTAGCGTGCATAGCTTCTTCGCATTCTTCGCAAAAGATTAATCCTGAAAGTAAGTATGTCTCCTTTGCTTTGAATGAGCAGGATTTGCGCTTATTCCTGCTTAACTTCTCCTGCACTGCGTCAAAAGTCTCTTGGTCAATAATTGCCGGAATGCCTCCCTCAATCACTATCCATTCTTCTTTTGGCTTCAGTGTTGGATTACGCTTGCCTTCAACTGTCTTCTCCTGCCTCTTGTTGAATATGTAACGGCCTACATACTTTTCATTCGTAAGGATAGAACTCAAGCTGTTTTTGCCGAAACAACGACCGCGCTTAGAACGATACCCCATATGATTTAGGTAGTCTAATATCTTTTTGTAGCCCCAGCCGCTAAGATACTTCTCAAATATCAGCCTCACTATGTTAGCTTCAGCCTCATTGATTACGTATTTCTGCGTGGCGTGGTCTACATCGTAGCCTAGAGGGGGAATGCAGCCTAAATGCTTACAGTCATAAGCACTTTCACGCAGTCCCTTCATAACCTCGCGTGCTAGGTTCTTGCTGTAGTATTGAGCCATTCCCTCAATGACGCTTTCAAGCATTATACTTTCCGGCGAGTCGTCAAGGCTCTCAACTATAGAGATTATCCTTACGCCGTTTGGACTTAGCTTGCGCTTATAAATCACGGAGTCGTACTTATCACGTGAAAACCTATCCAGTTTATGAACGATTAAGTAACGGAACTTCTTTTCTCCGCTATCCTTTATCATTCTCTGGAACTCTTCACGTTCTGCACTTGTACCGGATTTAGCTCTGTCTGCATAAACTTCGATAATCTGAAGTCCTTCGTGTTAGGCATATTCTCGACAGGCTCTTTCCTGAGCTTCAATCAATTCTTCGCGGATGAATACTCTTAATTGCGATAAATGATTGTTTCTGGAGGTAGTGAGACCCCACTGAAACGTTTTGATAGTCTTAACTAGCTAATATAGATACCGTGTAGCATTTTAACTAGTGGCAACATCAGTTCTTTCAGAAG
This sequence comes from uncultured Fretibacterium sp., assembly GCA_937892105.1. The sequence goes on from CALAUZ010000175.1 coordinate 1,969, forward strand.
AAACATGAATTTTAACTTTGTTATTTTAGCTTTATATATTCCCTTAATATGATGACTTGATGTCTGATTTTCTCACGTGTTACTGAAAGTTTATTCATAATCAGAACTTACCCTCTTTGCCTGATAACTATTAGCAATGAGGCTCTTCATAAGGAATGTTACGATAGGTTAGCTATTCCTTAGTTCTTTTAGAGAGCTTATACAAAAGGCTATTAAATCCGCTTTTCAAGTGCCATTGTCTATAAAAACTATAAAGCATGTCGGTATCAATACGGATTGTCTGAACTGGCTTCCTTAACACACTTTACAACGAAGTCAAATACTAGTGCAGTGTATCAGCAATATTCCGCCATAAAGTTATCGATAAAGCTAACCGTGTAAACTGATATTTATTCTTCATCAGCTGTTTCAAGCCTTTAATACCACATTATTCCCTGTATTCATCATAGTCAAAGAAATTCATTGAAAAAGGTTATATATGTACAAAGAATGATAAAGATAAACATAATGGAAAATATTCATAACACCTAAGCCTTTATTATAAAGTAGAAGATATGCCCCTAGATGAAATGAATACTTGCAAGAAAAAGAATACATAACAAAAAACCCGCTTCATAAACGGGTCTTCTATATATCATCGGTCTTATCCGAATTATTATCTGGTGGACTGTGAGGGACTCGAACCCACGGCCCGCTGATTAAGAGTCAGCTGCT
>CALAUZ010000176.1 GCA_937892105.1 uncultured Fretibacterium sp.
GCCTCGCCGTACTTGAACTGAAACTCTAAACAGACGTGCCGTGTTGGTGTTTCTGATGCAGAATAATAACGTCCGCCAGGAAGGTCTATTTCACCATTGTCGTCCTCGTTCACAAAAAATGAGCGCGTCAGCTTCTTATACCCGATAACACTCACTAAGTCAGTATCCTCATAATCTGGAGCTTCAGGCGTAGTGTCCCATGAAGGATTGCCTTTTCCTATAGCCAGATACAAAGGGTGAGTGAGCAAATATTTAGCCAAAAATGTCCGTGCTGAATAAGTTAGAATCGCCACTATGATGCCTCCTCAAAATAATCAAACCATGAGCTTGTTTCCCATGTTCCCGCACATGTTGGAGCTTTGTCCCACGTAGAATTGCCCCAAGTTCTGTGGCTGCTCCATTTCGCATATGGAGCTTCAGCCTCACTCCACTGCACAGAGGCTTTGTTGTCGCGAATAAAGCCCGGCGCAAAACGCGGAACGCCGAAAATCTCGCCCCAATTTCCGTGCTGCGTCCATGTGTAGAAGTCCCAGTATGGCTGAAGACTTGCGAGCATACTGACAACGCAAGATGTCCCTAAAGGCTGAGGCTTTATGCCGGCGTTAATGTCCATGCCCCTCTGGAAGGAAAACTCAAAATCGCGGGGATACTTCTCGGAATCCCCCCATGAGAATTTTTCCCAGTTGTAAGGTATGAACCAAGTAGCCGTGTTTTCACGTTCAAGGCCAGCGAGAATACCGCGCTCGAAGCTCTCAGCGCACAAAAGCTCCACATAAGGAGTTCCCCAGTTTCCGTGCTGTGTCCACGTGTAAAAATCCCAGTAAGGCTGAAGGCTTGCAATCATGCCGATAACATAGAGCATTCCCAATGGCTGAGGTCTTACGTCAGCGTCAACACTGCTTGTGTCCCGCTGGAAATCAAGCTCAAAATCACGGGAATACCTTTCAGAATCCTTCCATGAGAAATTGCCCCAGTTGTAAGGTATGAACCAAGTAGCCGTGCTTTCCCGCTGAAGGTCTGCGAGAATGCCACGTTCGAAGCTATTAACGTATACAAGTTCCCTGTAAGGAGTTCCGCCCCATATCGACATATCCCATAACTGAGTGTCGCTGATAATGTTGAAACCATGAACAAAATCAATCCCCGCCGCAGGGTCATTCTCAAATACTGGCAGCGGTAATAAACCCCAGTCATGAAGCTCAATATTAGGGTGTCCCCAAATGCACTTGTCCCAGTAACATGTATGTTCCTTCATGTCTATCGGGATCGGCGCAACTATAAGGCTCAGGAGCTTTGAGCGTGCCGGCTTGGTGATTTCAACAACGCGAGTCAAAATCTCGTCTGTATCCGGGCCAAGAAAGTCCACGTTCAGATCATTGTCCTTGTAATGGCCGTAAACCTCGAAAGTGTGAGGCTTTGTGCCAATCTCGAACCATTCCTTTATAGTTGGAACAAACCCTAATTTTTCCAGCGCACTCTTTATTGCAGACTTTGTGCCTTTCCTGCGGTGGTATTTGATTGCGTCAAGGACTAATTCCTGCTTTGTCTCAATCGACAAATCAGGCTCGTAGAAATCTACATGCCATTGCCAGGCAAGTAGGTCAACCACATTTTCGGGCAGCTCTTTAATCCTCGATACAATAAAAGCCTCCCTGATACTTTGGGAGACTTTCTGCATTTGGGGGTCTGTTGCGCCGATTATCGCCTTTATGTTCTTGTCGCCTGAGATTGACGGCGGTATTATGTCCCTCAGCGATAGGGCTTCAAGTTCCTTAGCCATCTTCAAGCCCCCCAAACGTTATTGTTGTTGACGTTGGCACTGCAAGCTCTGAGGCTTTAAACACCGTGAACGCGGGGGATGTTATTTCTGTGCGTTTTGCACCAGCGGCTATCATTCTGTGATTCAGCTCTGAGGGGTTAATGTCGCGTCCCAGCTTTGAGCGTTGCCATGTTACCCACTCACGCGCCGATGCCCCGATTGCCGCCTGTAATTGCTCAGACTGCGTAGCCTTTGAGCGGTCAATGTAGTACGTTACGTTGAGTGTGTAATCCACGACTGTAGGAGCATGGACACTCACGCTGTCGGTCAATGGCCTCACATTGTCAGCATTGCACTTCTCCAGCACAGCCGCAAGTATCTCCTCAGACGGCAATTCTCCACCCGTCATCAGCGGGTAAATCTCAACATAGCCAGGCTCAATATCCGGCGGCCCGACAACTGCAACATCAACAATATCACTATGTGCTGACCGTGCGTAGTACTCATAAGCCCCGCGAGGCCCGGCAACGCTGAAACTTTCGGGAGATATCTGTATGCGCTCCCTGTAATTCTCGTCATTCTCCCTGTCAGTTCCTCCGTATGAAGCTGTAGTGTTAGTTACTGACATCTCATACGGAAATGGGTCAACAAGCCGGCGAATTTGTCCTGCAACAAAACCGTTGCCTTGTATCCCTGTAACCGTGCATTGTGCCGTAACCATAGCTTCGGTGCTTCCGATTGCAACATCAACAGCCTGCATAGTCTCGAACAATATATTTCCCCCGCCTGGTGATACCCTCGTTCCGGCAGGTATTGTGATTACTGTGGGTTGAGCCTCCGACAGCGTGAACTTCAGAGTTGTCATCGCTGGTGATGCCTCAAGCCTCGTTACTCCCAGTAATGCCCCTATATGGTCAAGGTAATCACCCTCAGCATAGGCCAGCAAATTCTGTTTGGCCGCGTAATCTATGAGGCTTCTCTGATGTATGACTATGAGGATTAGGGCTTCAAGGAACAAGCGTATCGGGTCTCCTTTTGCCAAAGTCCGGCCTGTGAATGTCTCGTAGAACGTTATAATCTCGCCTTCGGTTTCATCGGCTGACTTATCCGCAAAAACTATGTCTTCAAGTCCCGGAAACAAATCACTCTTCAAGAATCTCAATCCTCACTTTCACTGCAAGTTTGCCGTCATTGTTGCCCTCAAATGTTACCTTCCTTACTCTGCATCGCGGCTCATACTTTCTCACGGCCTGTATGATTCCAGCCTGTATTGCTGCCATTGCCTTTGGTGTCGGGCGGTCAAGAATTTCCGTGTCAACACCGAACAGCCTGTCCATCGGTACGCTGTATTTAGGCGTTGTGCATATTGTCCTTACGTTCTGGATTATTTCCTCCGTTACTGTGTCAGGTGCAAAATTTATCTCTTCCTGCGAGGCCGTTATATCAATTTCCATTCGCTGACACCTCGATATATTCTTTCAGCTTGAGTGAGACCTCCACAGCTATTGCCGTGCCGTGATTGTCGATAATCTCATAGTTCTCACCGATACTCTCAAGCACCCACAGACCATCGCCCTGCGGTTCACCCTCAAGAATAAAGGGCAGAGCTTCGTGGTTGTTCAGAATGTCATGAAGGGTAGACAGCTCCTCTTTGGGATTTACTCCAAGTCCTGCGTCCAATCTGATATTGAGGCTTGCTGTTGAGGCTGAAAGACCGCTGAACTCTAGTAGTCCCTTGCGCCCGTGTATCGCGTGTTCGGAATATTTCGCACTCCTCTGTATCTGGAAGTCCCGGAAGGTTCGTATTCTGTCAGAAGACACCTCGAATACCACATCACCGAATGAGCCAATCACGTCTATCCTCCTGCGAAAACATTCCCGCTTCCTGTTGCGACACTTGAGCCGCAATCTACAGGGTCGCCAATTCTTCCGAGCTGTTTGCCGTTGACGTATACACTTGCACTTCCGGCCCTGAGACTTCCATCATGGCAACCATGAGGGCATAGAGGGTGCGTGCAGCAGTGTGTTGCCCATGAGTCGCCCTGCCTGTGTGCGGGAATACCATTGACATTGACGTTCGGACTGCCTTCGGTACTGTTGCGTGGCGGCCAGCATTCATGCCCTGTGCATGTATCGCCTTTTCGTGTTACTGGGGGCATTATTATTACTCCTAATCTATGTTGTAACAAATAATAATTCATGTTAAAATATAGTTATTCCAACGAAAGAGAAGTGAAGTTCATAAAAGAAATACCAGTCAGAAGCTACTCCTCATACGAGATGATAAAGATAATTGAAGCAGACGGCTGGCAACTAAAAAACACAAAGGGAGATCATTACCACTTCATACATCCAACGAAACCCGGCAAGGTAACGATAACGCACCCGGTAAAGACTCTCCCCAAAAAACGCGTTGCAAGTATTCTAAAACAGGCGGGACTCAGATGAAAGGGTTCCGCTCCCTTTTAAGGATTTTAACATAAGGAGAGTGTTATCATGTCAGGTACAAAAGACTACTACGTATATCCTGCCGTATTCGACTATGCTGATGATGGAATAACCATTGATTTCCCAGACTTGCCAGGCTGTATGCCTTGTGCCTTCTCGACTGAAGAAGCTATGAAGAATGCCCGTGAAGCTATGGGACTTCACCTGTACAACATGGAAGATGACGGTGATGAAATCCCTGAACCTTCAAACATACTCAGCATTCCTCATGACGCAAATCAAGCCGTAGTACTCGTTGATGTTTCAATGCCGTCTTTCCGTGAACGTATGCGCAATAAAAACATTAACAAAATGTGTACCGTTCCAGCTTGGCTGGTGAAGGAAGCAGAGACACAGCATTTCAGCTTTTCACAGATACTTCAAGAGGGCTTGATGGAGAGGCTTGGTATTACTACACGCAAGGCCAAGCGTAAAACTCTCTACCGTTAGCATAATATCAGGCCGTGAGGACTAACATTCTTGCGGCCTTCTAATTCAAGTCTATTTGTGATGCCTGATGTTTCATATTTCCGTCTGCAATAATAGTTATGTTGCCCTTCGCATGTATCTCTATATCCCCCTTACAATCTATCTTCAGCAATTTGTTCTTTCTGTCGTATAAAATCTCTGTACCGTCATTAAACGTGGTTTTACGAATGTCTGCATCTCCTGTGGGCGGTTTGTTCGTGTCGTCATAGATTGAGCAAATCACTACACCCGCTTCAAGGCCGTTGCCCATCATGTTGCAATAAACATGTTCCCCAATATCCAGGAGGCATTCGTCCCGATTCTTCTTTGAGTTTGCAACCGCAACAGGAATCCACGATGACACCAAATCACCCTTGTCCGGAAACTGTATACGTGCCATGTGCCTCTTAGGGTCATAGTCTGAAACATACCCAAAACGGCCATGCGCACCAGCTTCTGTGCTGTTCTCTGTCATGTATCTTGCACCTTCCGCGTTGTGTAAACATTGTTGCCTTCGTAGATTAACCGTCCTGGATTTTTCCCTGACTTTTTGCTCTTGCTTTTGTTCGCTTTCTTCTTGCGGGCTGACTTTTTCGATGCACCGCCCATACTCAAATCCAGTTTAGTTGTGTATGAATCACCCACGCTGTGAGTCGCCTTCTCGATGACATATTTACCATCGAACGCCCCAAAGCCTGATATTGTTACGTTGCTCCCGCCAACAAAACGCAGGTCTCCCATCAATGTTATGTTGCATGTGATTTCCTTCTTGTTCGCGGCTCGTAACTTCTTGCGGGCTATCTTCCTAGCATCGCCCTCACTGTCGGCCTTCTGGTTGATCTCAAGAACGCGGCCTGTACCCTCCGCGTCCCCTGACTCCTCCACAACATGAGTCTCATTCTTCACAGGGTCATGGTACTGCAACTTCGCGCCCTTATACGTTCCGGCGGTCTTGCTCGAAAAGTTCCACTTCAACAATTTCTTGTCCCCGAATGAAAGCTCCCCGACAGATGAATGCCCCTCATATTCCTCCTCGTCATAGCAAACAAGCTGCGTGTCAGTAACCTTGACCGCGATACCATAATCACGGCACAAGCCTGAAAGAAATTCAAGGTCTGACGTTTCCACCTGATCGCGACGCTCGAATAACGGGTCATCTTTGCAGTCCCAAAACAGACGCAATCCGCTCTTGTTGGCGACATCTCCGGCTATTGCTGAGAGTTGTACATTCTCCCATGCCTTCGTATGCTTTTCCTGACGCATGGGCTTACTGACTAGAGTTGATATCGCCTTGATTGTTACTTGGTTGGGCGGTCCGGAACATTCTATCTGGTCTACCTCGAACGTCCCGCATGGAAGGGACTCTGTTCTGCTTTCTGTCTCCCAGTTGTGGACTACTATGCTTGCGCGTATCTTGTCGCCTTTTGTCGGGAACCAGTCCGCACACCACAAACGCTCCCTGTCTTCAAGCGTCAGGGAAATGTCATCAGCTTTATCCTTCGCGTTGTCCGTGTACGTGAACGAAATCAGGAACGGCGCAATATCCCGCGAAATATTCACGCCCTCGTATATCAGGCTGACCTGTGCGTGTCTTGCTGTGTGTCCGTCCATTGTGTTATCTCTTCCACGCGGGAAGGCTCGTGATTACTGGGACTTCAACGTCAGGGATATTCAGCTCAATGTTCGCAGAAAAAATCACTGTATGTATATGTTTGGGATTGGCCTCAATGAGAATGTCGGTGAGCTTTTCCGCGCCTAAGTTTGGGTACATTCTGAGGGCAATAATGTCCCACGTATCACCCTGCTGTGTCCTGTACGTCCTCATTCAAACGCCACCCTCTGCACTTTGTCCTGAAATTCCATGAATAAATCCTCGAATATCTCCCTGAACATTTCACTGTATTTCTGCTTTGACTCAGGTTCTCCGCCGTTCACTGTTATGCTAATGCTTGGTGAAAATACTGCCTGAGTGCTGGTGTTCGTACTTGACGTGCCGAATGAGATTCCTTGTGTCTCATCTGTGGCTTTCCACAGTGGAGTACCAAACGGTGAATCTTGTGTTTCGTTAGGGAACATACCTAACTCCCGCCCAGCTTCAAACCATAACTGCATACCCCGTGCCTGATTATCAAGTGGGATTATTGCCTCTCTTCCTGCCTCGCCGATTAGTGCAATCTCAGGACGTGTGATAATGCCGCCATTTGCACGCTTACGTCCCCCGAATGTCCGCTGATACTGCGCGGGTGTATTTCCTCCGAGACTTGGTGCTGACACTTGGACTTCAAGATTTCCGGCCTGCACAATCGCTGTGATTTCTGTTGCGACTCGGCTTAATGCGCTGACTAACTCATTCACGGCGGGTATCACTATGCTATGTATACTGTCTGATATACCCTGCATCACTGTGTATATCTCCCGGAAGCCTTCACCGAGTGAGTCCTTGAAGGGCTGCCATGCCGATGTCATTTCGGCTACACGCTGGGAAAAACCTTCGCTCATGCTGTTTAGTATCGTTATATTCTCTATTTGTTTTTTGATTTCTTGTTCCGATACTGTCTGCACTGATTTTGTTTTAGTGCTTGCTTCAGTATTCGCGGTACTTTTTGTGTCCGTAGAAGCCGCTTTAATTTCAGTTTTCGCTTGGGGTATTTGCTCTGTAGACTGCAGAATTTTAACCTGATTGCCTCTCATGTAAGCCGGAGTCAAATCAAGCGTTCCGTATTTCTGCAAGTTTTCCGCCTTCATAGCTTTAGCTGTTTCTGCGTCAACTGTCGGAGGAGTCCAGTCCTTAAACGGGTTTAATGATGATAGCCAATCAGTGAACTCGTTCCATTTCCCTTTGATATAAGCTATACCATCATCTATATAACCGCCTAAAGCCGCGAATACGTCAGGTAATTTCCACGAGTCCCACCATGCCCAAAACTCATTCCATTTCTCCCTGACGTAATTACATGCTTTGAACGCATAATCCTTAATCACCGCGAAAATGTCTTTAATTGTCCATGAGTTCCACGATGCTTTGAGCTTGTCCCAGTTCTTATATAGCAAGTAACCGATAGCAATAGCACCAGCAATAGCCACAATAATCAGCCCGATTGGGTTTGCTGTCATAGCCGCGTTCCACAACCATTGTGCCGCAGTCCA
>CALAUZ010000177.1 GCA_937892105.1 uncultured Fretibacterium sp.
GTCGACCTCGTGCTCACTGATCCGCCATACGGAATCAACATCGTCAACCGCAAGACTGGGCAGCTGGGAAGCAAGGGCAGAACTTACGCACTAGTTTTAGGCGACAATAACGGAGATATGTTCATGGAACATTACCGGCTGTTACGCAGAGTGTGCAATTACTACATTATCTGGGGAGGACAGAATTTCACTGATATTTTGCCTCCTTCTTGCGGCTGGTTATTCTGGGACAAGTGCAAAAATGCCCCAACGCTCAGTTTTGGAGACGGCGAACTAGCTTGGACTAACATTAGCACCCGTATTCGCAAGTACACCTTCAAGCTCAATGGTAATGTCTCAGACGGTGATAAAACACTCAATGCCCGCGTTCACCCGACACAAAAGCCCGTAGAACTTCACGTCCGCATACTTGAGGACTTCACTCAGCCCGGCAACGTCATCCTCGACTGCTTCGGAGGATCAGGAACTACCCTCATTGCCTGCGAGATTACCGGACGAACTTGTCTCATGATGGAGCTATCCCCCGAATACTGCGACATCATCATAAATAGATACCAAAAAGTAACAGAAGGGAGGTTAGATTTTGGCGGCAAAGCAGAAAATGAAGGTTAAGGAAGCCAGCAGTTCAGTAGGATACGGATATTCGCAAATCATTACGGAACTATTGACGGCCTTAACGCGTCCAATAACGAACAGCGACGAGTTCCGAAGCTACTACAAGCAAATGCTCTCGAATGATGAAACGATTGGGACAGGTATAGAGTATTTGACAGGTCGGATCGTATCCAGAATTGGCACGTATAGCCACAAGGACGAGAAAATCAAGGAACTTGTTGACCGCTCTATAGAGAATATCAGAGGCACAATGATAGAGGCCCGGCGAGGCATTCTGCGTGATAGCTTTGTGTATGGTTTTGGTGTCGGAGAGTTCACATTGAAGAATGACGGTGGGAAGTGGATATTATCCTCAATACAGATACTAGAGCCGACAAGTATTCAGTTCAAGATGGAGCAATTCGATGATAATTCGTACGGAGTAGGCGCAGTAGTTCAGCAGGCCGGGATGTCAGAGATTGAGATACCAGAGGGGAAATGCATAATCAAGACGTATGGAGATAACACGACACCATATGGGCGAAGTCTTTTGCGGAGGTGCTATCGTTGGTGGTCGTTTAAGAATGCGATCCCGAAGCTGTGGGGAGTAGCGTTAGAGAGTTTTGGCACGCCGTTATTTCACGCATTGGCGGACGATAAGAAGACGCGTAAGGAGCTAGATACAGCCTTATCGAACCTAAATTCGCGTTCCCATGTAGTAACAGACACCAAGACGGAGATTCGGTCTATAGCGTCAACGAACGGGGGAATGAGCGGAGGATACATAGCGGCTCAGGAGCAGTGCGACAAGATGATGTATCGTGCGATGTTTCTGCCTTCACTGCTGGGAAGCGGAGAGAATGGGGGTTCATATTCTCTAGGTCAGGTACATGCAGAGTTATTCAATGCGACAGCAGCAGAGTTAGCAGAGGACTATATAGATACGGAGTTAGAACAGTTATGGAGACCGATAATTGAGTGGAATTTCGGAGAACAGGAAGATTACGGCTCATTCATGGTGAATGACGAGACTCCGATGAGTGAGAAGCTAGCAATGAGTAGTATGCTGCTGAACTTGGCGCAGGCTGGAGTGATATTCCCAGACAGCGACCGAGAATGGATAAGAGAAACGTTAGGATTGCCGGAGATGGAGGAAGGAGCTGTGAGCCCTGAATGGCAGTTAGAAAACAGCTTGAACAGTCAAGAATCGCGATCAGCCGAAAAGCAGGCCGCCGGAATGTGATAACGAGGACAGCTCGGACGTGGTCAAGGCTATACAAGCAGTTAGTGCCGAAGCTGAAAGATATAGCCCGTGAATGGATAGAGAATCTGATAAAGCAGGCAGTACAGGAAGCATCATTAGGATACATAGAGAATCCTCCTAAAATCCCTTCAGAGTTTACCCAAAGACTAAACAGAACATTACGTGAGGCTTATGCGCAAGGCTGTTGGCTAAATCATTTGTATGTTCTGGAACTGAAGGGCGCATATACAGGCCGTAGATACAAAGGCAGGATAACACTTGCAGATACGCCTACAGATGACGAGCTGCGGGAGATTCTAGAACAGTTCATGAACTATGAGGAATTAGGCGAATGGGAGTCAGTTATACCGCAGGCAGCCATAGACTGGTTAGAAGATTATGTGCCTGAGCTAGCCGGGAATCTGAGAGATTCAGTGCTTGAAGTAGTTAGTGAAGTGATGAGTAATTCATTGCAGACAGGCTCAACATTGCAAGAGCGAATGAAGGCGTTACGAGAGAGCGCACCAGAATTGTCGAGAATGAGTGAATCCCGTATAGAGTCGATAGCGCGGACGGAAATCACGAGGGCTGATACATTGGGACGGCTAAGCTCAATGAAGAGCAACGATGATGTGATAGGCGTGGAGTTCAGCGCAATAATGGATGACCGGACGACGGAGATGTGCCAGTCAAGGCATGGATTGGTGATGAGGCTTGATGACCCGCGATTGGCAGAGAACACGCCTCCTCTGCACGTGAGATGTAGGAGTCTGCTCTTGTCCTGTACTGTTTATGAGTATCCAGATGGATTACTAACGAGCCATGAGTTTGATGAAGCACCAGCAGGGACGCAGAGGCCAGAGGATATACAGGAAGTTATGAAGATACTGGGGGCTTGATTATGCCTAAAGGACACAGCGGGATAAAGAGGAGTTCTAAGTTAATTAGTTCCCAAACGCAGATTTCAGCTAAAACAGCAGTGAGTATACCTATAGCGAAGACAATAGCCGAAGCGAATCAGATAGCTGTGGATTTAGGACTTACAATCTATGCAGACTTCACAGGTCTTGATTTGAGTGTGGCGAATGAGATGATACAAGAATTAGCTGAAACGAAAGAAATAATACCGAATTTTGGTTCTCTGCAAGCGTATGGTGGACATGCAGCAGTACAGACACATATAGATGGGAAATTTTATAAGGCCGATGCTGCTGGGTTATGTTATGGAGGAGAAGCGATAAGTTTAAATCATTTCAGGTACTCTAGCTCAGAGATACAACAAACGATAAAGAAGGAAAAATTGTTAGAAGAAATTGGCTTTCATCCAGTAGGAACTGGCAGTGTAAGAGGAGTAATCTCACATGAGATAGGACATGCGATAGATTTTAGGGTCAAAGCATATCAAGATCCAAGTATACAGGCATTATTTAAGCGTTATTCTGATGGCACTATGTCAACAGAAACTATACCCATTTATGTTGGCAAAACTGTTCCAACGAAGATGATACAAGCGTTGAGTGCTTATGCGAATTTTGATATTCAAGAGTTTATAGCAGAAGCATGGACTGAATATCGGAACAACCCCTCTCCGCGTCCTGTTGCAAAGCAAGTTGGAGATAGAAGATTAGAATTAGCGAAAGGGATGATCTCATAATGTCAAGAGGTCCGTTATGGTGTGAATTGTGCGCTAGGTTGAAGGATAGCGAACTGAATGAAGATATGACAGAACGCACATATTTCTGTGAAGCCTATCCGAAGGGGATACCTGAAGCAGTATTTTATTCTGGACATATGTATCCAAAGCCCGGCGATAAGGGACTGAGGTTTAAGCCTATAAATGATGGTGTTATGAAGCAGTTTAGCTACTTGAATCACTCACAGGAAGAAGAGGATGCAGCTTATCGCGGGTATCAGGAGTACTACGAAGAAGTGAACATGTCAGACTTTGAGTTTGCGGAGAAGATGAAGCGCGAACATGGCGATGATTGGTACTTGTATCAAAAACCCGTACGTATCCTCTTTTAGTTAATAACATGCCGGATTAGCTCAAGAGGCAGAGCGTTTGACATTAAGCCAAAAGATAGGGTTCGAGGCCTATATTCGGAGCAAAAAGACATTAAGGAGGAAAGAATCATGAGTAAACTAGGTTCATGGGACATAAGCGAAATGAAGCACGTGAACTTACCGCAGAAGGCGCAGAGTGCATTTACAGCGGTAACTGGAGAGTTAGTTGGAGCGGATTATGAGCCAGTACTTTATGTAGGAAGTCAGGTAGTGAACGGAACGAATTACTGTATTCTAGCGATACAGACGCTAATGACGGCGAGGTCAGAGAAGCGGCTAGTGAAGATGATAATCAACGTAGCCCTAGACGGGACGGCCTCATTAGTCTCAGTGAGTGGAATTGCGCTCTAACATGTCGGAGTAGCTCACGAGGAGCGCGACTGGTGCGAGTCCAGTATCCGGCTTAAGATAAGGGCACGAAACGTAATCGCGAATACGAATGACACAGGGTATCTATCCGCCCTGTGTTTTTTGTGCCTCCGATAGAGTATGACGAGGCTGGAAATGTCCTTGACGGCTACCACAGGTTGAAGATTTGTGAGGAGCTAGGTATCAAGGACTATCCGCGAGTGATTCGAGCGTGAATGAGTGATGCTGAGAAGCAGACACATGCGCGTAAGCTGAATATGGCACGAAGACACTTGACACATGAGCAGAAACGTGTGCTGATTCATGAGCAACTCAAAGCTACGTCCGAACAGTCAGACAGCCAGATAGCGCAAGCACTTGGAGTTCATCAATCAACAGTTGGGAATCAGCGTAGAGAATTAGAGCGAGCAGGTGAGGTGTCTAAATTAGACATGTCAACCGGAGCAGACGGCAAGACATATCCGCGTATTCGCAAGCCTGTATCAGTGTGCAATCCGACGAAGCGAGAGGAACGCGCCATGAAGAAGCCTGAAGTCGTGGAACGTATGCAGGAGGACGGTGTAAGTCCGTTAGTAGCGTCAATGAAGGTACTTAGTGAAGCTAAAGCCGAGCGCAAATACTATGAACTCAGCGCAGATATGCCGTAAGACATGTGCAAGCTATTTTGCGCGGACATTAGAGTGTTGACTTCCTAATCACAGACCCCCCATATCCTAGAGAGTACCTACCGTAATTTATCGAGAAAATGAAGGTTGAAATATGAGTGGAATCAAAACAGTACTAGTAGAAGGCGGGCCTCCCGTTGCTCTTGGTGAACAGGATACTCGCTTTATTTATAACCTTTTGCCAGTCGGAGAGTTCTACGACAAACGTTACGGCAGAGTTTCTATAACACCGGCAAAGGTTCAGGAAATGGCAGATAACTTCGGCAAATGTACAGCGTATGACGTTCCTGTTAAGTTAGGACATTCCGACGGAGCAAAATCTCCAGGCAAGATAATCGGAGTTCAGGCTAAGTCTGATGGCTTAGAGGTTACTATGCTTGTTGATGCTGAGACTGCACAGGCCATTAATGACAAGCAGTATCGCTACATGTCAGCGGAATACGATGAAGACTATCACGACAAGAAGACCGGCGAGAAGGTAGGTGCTGTGCTATTGGGTGCAGCTCTGGTGAATCAGCCCGCACATCCCTATGTTGCACCTTTGAAACTGGCTGATGATGTTATTCCGGAAAACAAACCAGAAAGGAACGATGAAGATATGACTGAACTTGAAGATTTACGCCTTCAGTTGAGCGACATGAAGGCTCAGAAGGCAAAGGCAGACGCGGAAATGAAGACACTCCGTGAACAGTCGGAAGATACAGCCAAGAAACTGGCAGACATTGAAGCACAGAATAAATCTCTGCTGGAGGAACGTGAACGCGCCGAGAATGCCCGCAACGAAGCTGAAGTGAAGGCTTTATGCGATAAATGGATCAGTAAGGGTATTCCGCCTGTAACTGTGGAGAAAGTGAGGCCGGTTTTGCTTGCGAAACAAAGCAGGACTATCAAACTGAGTGATGACGCAAAGGACTATATACCTACACAGAAATTCTTTGATGAGCTGTTTGAAGGTATGCCTAAAATGCCTATGACTCAGCTCGGTAATTCTGAAGCTCCGAGTGTTGAGCTTTCGGATGTTGAGAAGGCCATAGAACGCGGCAAAGCCATAGCTGCAAGTGTAATTTAAGGAGGTGATTTGAATGTATGGAAACGAAAAATTACCCGGCGTGTCTGTGAGTGATACGTATCGTGCAAAGGGAAGTATCTGGCAGGGCGCACCTGAATCTACGTGGTTCAAAACAGTCAGCGTGAACGGTTCTGATGCAGAGGGTACGGCTATATTAGCAGGAACAATCATGAAGGAGCTTATAGACGGCTCATATACGCCAATAGCTGAGAGCGATATTATGTCAGCAGTGGCAGACCTGCCGGGTGTCAGACTGGCTATTGTTGCCGATAAGAGTGCGAAAACTGGCACAACCATAACTACCGGTGAAGGCTCTGAAGCTGTTACAGAAACTACTCCGTCAAGTGTTCTAGTTGGTGTGTGCGGAAAGGTTGACAGAGCAAAGCTATTTGTTGGCGACAAGGCTTTTACTGAACTGACTGACGAACAGAAATTAGGGCTGAATCTCCAGCTTGAAGCATGGGGATTTATGCTATTGACCGTCATGCAGGCTTAAGAAAGAATAGGAGTTGATTACATGACCGATTTTGACCTTTCAGAAATTCTCAGCACTTTATCTCCTCTCACTCTCACAACCGCAATCGAAAACATCAAGACAGATGAGCCTCTGATACTCAAATCCAGACTAGGAAAGAATGTACAGACTATGCTTGATGACGCTTGTGTGTTTGAGGTTGAGGAAGGCAGCTATAATCTTGCACCTGTAGGCTTCCCGAATGACCCGCCGAGCCTTGTGAACATTTCCCGCAAACGCAAGAGATATTCAGTAGTGCCGCCTCAGATTTACCTTCGCGACAGAATCACGGCCTCAGAGATTAACAAAATACGTTTAGCCTCACAGAATCCGCTTAACATGAGCAGGCAGGACAAAGGTACTGCATACGATAGGACAGTAGCCATTAAGCAGACTGGACTTCGCAGGCTCATTGACCGCCGCGTCGAATGGTTCTTTGCTCAGGCCCTTAACGGAGAGATTGACTATACAAGTGAGGAAGGCAGGCCGTTTAACTTCAACTACAACCTACCTGAAGCATCTAAATTTACTGCTGCTGACGCTTGGGATAAATCAGGTAATCCTATTCACCAGTTAAGGCAGCTTGCTAAAGAGTTCAAATCTCGTAATAACCAGCTCGCTCCAGACTTAATCATTATGGGAGGCAAAGCTGGTGATGCTTTCATGAACAATGATCATGTTGAAGGCTGGATGAAGTCGCCTGGCGTTCAGTTGTTCCAGAATAAAACTGAACTTGCAAAGGGTGAGGCTGTCCCTTTAGGTGTACTGCAGGGAGCAGAATTATTCGAGTATTCCGCTACTTATGAGGACGGAAAAGGCAAAGCGGTTCCGTACTTAAACGAGGATTATGTTTACCTCACTAACTCTACTCTTTGGAGGCTCTTCTATGGAGCTATTAGTGATTTTGATGCGGGCAATCCTCCCATTGTCGCTAGAGACATCTTCTCCAAGATGAAAGCTAGTGAGGACGGTAAGGCTATGGATATTTTCGTTGAGTCGCATCCATTGCCTGTAATCGTCAGCAATCTTGGGGTCGTTAAGGCTAAAGTTCTTTAGTCATGAATTATTGCTCTATCGATAACGTTATTCAGGAGTTCACACCTACACTAAGGCTCAATATGGAGCGCGATTATGGAGACCGATTTCAAGAAGTTCTAGAGGGGCATATCGACAAGGCTGAGGCTTTCGTTAATGCCTCCCTTGCTAGAGCCTATTCTGTACCTTTAAAACAAGCCAGTTCCGTTGTAATCTCTGCTGCTAGTAAAATTGCTGCTTACTTTGCCGCTATCGCTTACTCAGAGAAAGATGAAGTCGTCAGGGATAAGTATGAAACGGCTCTGCTTATGCTTGATTACTTGGTGCAGGCTGATAACACATCACTCGTTGATGAGGGACTTACTGCAAGTGATTTGGCAACTTCAGGCGTGCTCTATGGGGCGGACGATAGGATATTCACTGATGATGAACTTCAAAAATGGTAAAGAGGTGAAATAATGGCTGCAGTAACCGAATGCAAGAATATCTCAGTAGTAATGAAGCTCAATAACGGAACAACAACAACAGGCGCAGTGAAGACAGTCAGCGTGAATCTTGGCAGTCTGAACAAGTCAGCGTTTGATGCGGACAAGGTAATCAACATAGTGGACGCATTAATCCCGTGCTTAGACCGTAGCCTCCACGTTTTGGAGAAGACGGAAGTCAGCGAACTCTATGACGAGTAAAATTAGGAAGTGATAATATGGCAAGATTAGACCTAACCTTTGAAGATACTAATGGACATGATGTCGTGTTTTCTTTTGACCATGCCGACCCTGAGGTATATGACGAGGATGTAAGCTATTTGATGCAAACTATGATCATTAATGGAAGTATCTTTAGTACACCTCCAGTTCGTGCAAAAAGCGCAAAACTCGTTCCCACGACTACTCAAGAACTCTCCATATCATGAAGATTAAAATTCATTCTCAAGGTCTCAACAAGATTCATCAATTATTACAGAGTAATGCAGACAGACTTTCTCACTTAAAACCCTTGTGGCAAATCGTCGGCATGTATGTTCAGAAGCAGACTATCAAAGAACGTTTCGACAAGGAACAATCTCCGGATGGCTCTAAATGGATATCTTTATCTCCAGCACGTGTCAAACAACGCCTCAAAAAACATAAAAACGGCAACATGAAGATACTGCAGGATACTGGCGAACTCAGACGCTCTATTCAGTATGAGGCTACTGATGATTACGTCCGCATTGGCTCTAACCTCGTTTACGCCCGCATTCACCAGTTCGGAGGTAAACATATTCCGGCTAGACCCTTCTTAGGCGTTACACAGGATGAACGAAAGCATATCAATAACTTGTTCAGGCAATACCTTCAACATAATGTGTTAGGAGGCTAATTTCTTTGTTCAGGAAAGCATATGACCTAGTCAGGGAGATACTTGATGATGAGGAACTTAATCGCTTCATTCTTGACGCTACAGGCAAGCATTTAGCTATCATTCAGGCGGGTGCTAAAATCTCCGCTCCGTGTGCTAGCATTGCACTTCAGGGCGGCGAGTTCTCCCGTAAATCTAACTAGGGCACGGACATTAACTTTGTTGTCTCCTTTGCTCTTCCTTTTTGGGGGGCTGAGGCTTTCACTCAGTGTGTTGATTTTATCGACTTCGCTTTGCCCATTTTCTTTGATTACAGGGGCAAACATAACTTTATCCTTCGCGCCAATCCCTCCATCAATGAGATTGACGCTCTTAACTCTCAGCTTTGGGCTGTCGAGTTCTTACTCACTGTTTCGGCTTTCATTTAACTTTCAGAGGTGATTCTTTATGGCGGTTAGAGACCCTAATAATATTCTCATTGGCGGCGGTCGGTGTTACGTGGATGATAAGGAATTAGGATGGCTCTCAGGTGAAGTTAAACTTGAAGAGCAGGCTAGTTCTCAGTCTATCAAGGAATCTGAAGGCGGCACTGTCCTCGTCATCGCTACTGATAAGGAGGTTCATTTCACTTTTAACCTCCTTGAGGCTGACCTTGATACACTCAAAACTCTTAACCCTTCCGCATCAGCTAGAGATGGAGGAGGGTTCGCTGTCGGTACGTTCCAATCTGATAACACTTTCGAATTTCTCTTTAAGCACCAGAAGCGCGATGGCTCGTTCCGTTGCCTCAAAATCTTTAAAGGCAAAATCTCGGGCTCTTTCACTGCTCTGCTCCTTAATCAGGATAACGCTAGCCCTATACCCTTTGATGTTATCGCTATTCCGGATGACAGCAGGAACTCTAATAACAATCTTTATGAGGTCTACGAGGAAGATGAACAGGCAGAACATAATGATGACACAGTTAATGGAGGAGCTTAATCATGAAGAACTTGTTTAAGAGTAATATCACTGTCAACATCGCTGGTAATGACTACACCGTTAAAGAACTTACTCTCGCTCAGAAGAACAAGCTCATCGCTCCTATTGGCGAGTTCATTCGTAAGTTAGCCGCTCATGCCTTCTTCAAGAAAAACAATGATGGAGGTATTCGCTTCTTCTTCGTTGATGAAGTCTCTCTCGCTGAACTTGACATTGACAAAATCATTCTCAGTTCCATTGACATTACTTCTCAACTCCTTACGCTCGCTATTCCAGACTTCTCGGATTGGGATAATTTACCGGAGTCTATGTCTAGGGAGGCTCTCATTAAGGCTTGTGAAGTTCAGGACTTCAAAGGTTATATCGCAAATTTTTTCTCTTTGGCAACAAACCTTATCCGTTAGCTCAAGCTATTGTTGCCTCACACATTAACCCTCAATCGTTGCTACACACATATCCTGAATCTTTCGCTCGGGAGTTACTCAATGCTGCTTTGATGCCTCCGCTTTGGCTTCAGGAACTCTTTTACTCTTTCTCCAAAGAAGGTGAGACTTATGCCCTTTAACTATGACGGCGTGAATATCGTTATCACTGGAGACGGTTCACAAGCTATTAAGGAATTTTCTCGTGTTCAGCAATCTATTAATGCTATGCTCTCACTTCAGGTTGGCTCTACACTTGAAAACACTTTCAGCTCTGTCTTTAAAGGTATTCTAGCTACTGTTCAACGTATTGGCAGTTCATTGGAGGGGATTATTCGTGCATCTCTCGCTGTAGGTGGCGGCTTTGAGGCTCAAATGACCACTGTCAAGGTTATCTCGGGAGCTACTGGGGAAGAACTCGACACTCTCACTAAGAAAGCTCGTGAAATGGGGGCTTCGCTTCCTATCTCAGCTAAACAGTCTGCTGAAGCTATGACCGTACTCGCTCAAAGAGGTACTAATGTTAAGGACATTCTCGCTTCCGTCAGCGATGTCGCTAACCTCGCTATCTCTCAGGCTGTCGATATGAGAACTGCTGCTGACTTGTTAGGCTCTACCATCACTAACTTCGGACTCGCCATGACTGACGCTACTCAGGTTACCGCTATCTTCAACAATGCTAGTAATCAGTCAGCACTTAATATGCCTAAACTCGTTGAGGCTATGAAGTATGTCGGCCCAACTGCTGGATCAGTTAGCATGCAACTCACTGAAGCTGTCGCCGCTATGGAGGCTCTCGCTAATTCAGGACTTACGGGCGAAATGATTGGTACTGGCCTCGCTATGGTGCTTACTAAACTTGCTAGCAAGACTCGTATCATGGGTGTCGAGACTAAGGACATGCAGGGGCACTTAAGACCTTTAGCTGACATATTCTCGGAACTTCAGGCTAAAGGCTTCTCTCTCGCTGACGCTACCGCTGAATTTGGAGCTAGAGGTAGACTCGCCGCTCTTAACCTCGCTAAACAGTCTGACGTCCTCAAACAGAATGAGGAACGACTCAAACAATGGGGCAGTACTCAGGCCGCCGTTGACGAAAAGGCTAAAAACTTCACTAACACTATGGCCGCTTTCAGGTCTGCTGTCGAAGAGTTCCATATTGAGGTCTTTACTCAGATTAAGGAGCAGTCTAAAAATGCTGTCTCGAGCGTTACTGCTTTAGTTAGAGTCTTCGCTGAGTGGATAGGAAAAACTCAGATCGCTGGCAAAACTCTTCAGGCTTTCCTTGACGGCTTAGGCTTTAATATTCCAGCTGGTACGGACTTCAAGAAGTTACTCGAACAAATCGATATTTAGG
>CALAUZ010000178.1 GCA_937892105.1 uncultured Fretibacterium sp.
CGGGGGTATGAGGCTTTGTAGGTTCGTCGGGAATAACTGGCTGTCCATTCTCGAAGGCTACCGGGAAAATTTCCGTATCGGGGAGTTCGGCTTCCCTCGTAAGAGAAATATCTTGTTCATTGATTCTCGTTCTGTGTGTCATCTGTGCTACTGGGGGCGTGTCATCCGTGCTACTGGGGGGTGTCGTAGGTGCTACCCCGTCATAGCAGGATGCATTATGCCCAACTATGTGCGTGTATGATGAGATCTGCCCGCCTTCTTTGAAACGGTCGGAGCGCGCTATAACTCCTCTGGCTTCAAGCTCCTTGCACGCTCGAATTACCGTACTCTTGGAGACACCTGCGGCTTCGGCTACTTTGTCATTGCTCGGCCAGCATCCACGTTTGTCCTTGTCCGCAAACGTGCATAACACTGTGAAGATAAGCCGGGCTGTGAGGGACAGCGTTTTATCCGTCACAACGTCAGCGTCTACTTTGGCAAACCAGAAATCCTGATCGTCTTTCGGTCTCCTTGAGGCCTGTTCAGTCATAATGCACCCTCCTCACTGTAGCAGGAGGCATTATGCCCAATCAGATAGATTACCTTTCCGTCGCGGGCTATGACTCCTCTGTCTTCGAGTTCCTGATACGCACTACGGAGCGTGTCCGCTGAAATGCCAGTAATATCTGGGACAGTCTCATCGTCAGGTTCGCACGAGCGATGTCCGAAGCCCGCAAGCATACACAGCACCGCAAAAATTATCTTTGCTGACTGCGATAATTCTTTATCCGCAAGCACTGCCGTATCCACGCAGGTGAACCAGTTATCACGGCTGTACCTGAGTCCTGTTATTCCCTTAGTCATCTTTGCGCCTCCTTGCTTTGTCCTGACGCTCAACATTTATCTCCTTGAGCAGAGCCGTTATTCCCTTCATGATGCCGTATACAAGGCTTTTATCCTTCGGGAATGCTCCTGTGTTTAAGCCCTTAGTAAGGCTGTCTGAAATCATCCATAATGCCTCGTACATTTCTGGAGCGTGTGCCATAAGTTCAAGGTCTCCTATTGTGGGCGTTAATGGCTCTCCATCATCATCTTCAACGAAAATTCCGGGCTTGCCGTAAGTCTCAGGGTCTTTCGAGAAACCCCATGTCCATTTACCGGGTGTACGTTTAAGCATGATGAACCTCCTGAGTTCCACTCGCTGTAAGTCGAAGCCCTGAGTATTTCTCTGCATGTGCCTTCGAGAAGACTTTATGCAACCAGTCAAATATCGTGATCGCGCACATAGCTTCACTCGCTGAGCTGAACTGTATGAATAAAGGGGGGATTACTCCTCCTGTATCTGGTAAGTCCTCATGTGATGATTTGGCGGGCTGATGCTGAGCCTTGCTGTCGGCCATAGTGTATATTCCTGCCTTGAGGAGTTCGGCTCTTGTTGCCTGAGCTAAATCCTCGAAGTCCAGACTTACGCCGCGTTTTAGTGCCCATTCAAGCTGCTTGTTGATGATCGACTTGAAGAACGGGTAGGGAATAGGGTTGAGCTTAGGGTTAGCCTTGACCTTATCAGCGAGCCATTTTGCCGCGCTCTCTGCTGCCTTCTTCATGATCGCACCCTCCTGAACTTCTCACAGGGAGACAGTTTCCTGTAACTCTCCAGCTTCCCAAGTGTGCATACTGTCCCGCAATCAGGGCATGTTACCGGTCTTGAAGGCTTTGTGTTTTCCTTATGGCCTAACAAGAAATACTCTCCTCCACAAAACGGGCAATGTATCAGCTTAACCATGATTAGCCTCCTTGCCGTCAACGCGGCCTAAGAGTTCCCTGATCATGTTTAATGCTCCCTCCTGCGCAACTAATGCCTTCATGAACAACGGGTCATTCTTGCTCGTTGAGGCCTCTGCCTTCATGTCATCTATTCTGCAAATGTCGACAAGCAGGCTGTACATCTCCGGCGCGGCCATAATCAGCCTTGCGTTGGCTATACCCTCGTCATCAGGTCTCTCCATAATGTCGTGAATATAGACTCTGGCTATTGCTGTCTCTATAGGCTCTCTGTAGATCGCGTCTACTGCTTTGATGCAACCAGTCTCCCAATCTATAACCCACGTTCCGTCGCTGAACTCTCCATTAGTGTTCATCACTGCTTCACCTCCGACAATCCTCTGGCCGCCGCAAACTCATCAAGTGCTTTCTGTGCTTCGTCTATGCTCCCAAACAGGGGCAGTGCCTTCATGCGCTTGTGTCCGCCCGTCGTGGCGTGTCCTATCATGAACACTCCGTCTTGAAGGGTGTTACATACTCCGATCACTTTATCTTTGTATCTATAAGCCTTACCGTGAAATCCGTTCATAAGGTCTTAATTCCTCCTCATAGTGTTTAGCCGCAATCTGGCACTTGTACAAATAGCTATGAATTTCCCTGAGAGCATGAACCTCATCTGGCGAGGCTGAATCGTAGTTATTGACCAGTCCCTCGAACTCTGAGAGTTTGCGGAGTATCTTGTGCCAGCGTTCATAGCGTCTGCACCGAGCACCAAATTTGCGGTTAAACTTTGAATGTGCATGACAGGAAGCACCCGCACCAGTCTTGATGTCCTGAGTTCTTCCTGCCATGTTCTGCCTCCTAATCTGCCTGTTCTATGCCGTCAATACTATCGAGGGTCTCATCGATTGCCGCGACAATATCGGCCAATTCTTTAACGTCATAGCCGTTTGTGCTCATGAAGTGTTCAGTAGCTCTTAGAGCCTCCGATGCGGCCACAAGTGCCGTCCACATTTCGGGAGCGGCGGCAATAAGTCTTGCAGTGGCTTTCGGATCGTCAAGCTCTTCCGTCATGACCATAGCAACAATGTTTACGCTGTCCGTGCCGTCTTCCTTGAGGATGAGCAGCTCACCTTCAGAGTTCTCGTAGGGTATCCATGCCCTCATGCTTTCACGATCGAGCCGACTCATTCCTGCACCTCCGGCTTTGCTTTACCAGTTATGTATCTGGTAAAATATCCCTGTTCACTGACGGTCTTGCTTCCAAAAAAAGTGGTCGTCTGTGAATGACAGTGCTCCCCTGACCCACAGGGGGGCGTTTTATTGCGCTACACATAGTTTTTCCTCCTTAATCTCTGTGAGCTTCTTTTTCAGGCTTATTAACTCCCTGTAAGCTCTGTTAGTCTCCGCAAGCAGGTCAACAGCACGCTTCAAAGTTCTCCGGCTCTCCAGTCGCACATCACGATAAGCGTTATGCATTCTCTGCTTCAACATGATTAATCCTTTCAAATGACCGTAGGATTTACCGTTCTGAGGTTTAAGAACCTAGCACAAACCGAGCCATTTCTCGCGCAACTCCTTAATCTTGACCTGCAAGTGCATGTATTTGCGGCTAGTTTCAAAAGCTTCATTGTTGACTCTGTGGAAATGTTCCCCAGCCTCAAACAGTCTGCGTTTTAGCTTGTTCATAATCAGCACCGCGACCAACCGCAAGCTGTGCATCTCACGCACCCTGACTCATGAAGAATCTTTGTTCCGCAGACCGGGCAAACCTCAGCATCATTTGCGATAAGTGCACCCTTCTCTTCGTCGTAACAGGCATCAATTACACGCTTGGGCACTGGCTTATGAACGACTATCCTTGTTCTTTCCGCCTCGAACGGGTCAATATCCCTGTAAGGCGTAAAAGTCTGCCTCTCTAACTTCTTGCCTAACTCAACTTCAGACATGCATCAACGCTCCAGTCTTCATGACGCGTGAAGGTCTGCCTCTTCTTCTTCTGGGAGCTTCAATGACGGGGAGCTGCTTTGCCTGTTTCCACGCCTCAATGTCCGACATCCTCCAGCGTTTAGACTTCGGGCCGACTTCAAATCCCGGCGGTAAAAGTTCCTGCCTGATGTACTCATAAAACGTGCTCTCCGAAATCTTGAGGCATTTACACACCTGCTTGGCCGTCATCCAGCCATCCTGCTGTACGTTCTGTGCCTCCTCAATCCGCATCGGCTGTACTGCCTGAGAATCTCCGGCTGTAATCAATGCGTCTTCTAGCCTGTCAAGTTCACTCATGACCTGCTGGCGGAATGACCTGATACACGCAAGCAATTCCGAATTGTTCATGATGCTTCCTCCTGCGGCATCGTATTTCCCAGCACGAACAGCAAAACTCCCTCGCCGTCGTGGTACAAATCCAACAGCCGCCAGTGATCCTCCAAAAGTGAATTGACTTCCTCGCTTGGTCGTGAAACACGCCGCAGGCACGGCGTAACTATTACCTCTGAAATCATGGATAAATCTTTCACATTGCACCTCCTGTTTTACTTGAACTGCCTTCATCAACGCGGAAGCTCTAAGTTTTGCGCCTAAAACTTGCATTGATGAGCCGCCTGACTATCTCAGTCTTGAGATACCTGCATCCCTTCAGACTCACTCCCAGATACTGCGCAAACTCTCTAATCTTTGGAATTGTGAGTCTCAGTTCGGCGATTAACTGCACGCCCTCCTCAACAGTCCTGCACTGATAGAGTCTGCCTTTCCAGCCCGCCATTGTTGCCTTGTCAGGAATGTATGACAATTTCCCCAAAGGCTTATCCGTGAACGTAACCTGAAAGCGCGCCTCAACGATACCGTTGCTTTTGTAGACAACGCCTGCGGATTCAGGGAAATCAATCTTGGCCTGTCTGACTGTTACGGTCTCCTGTGGAAAATATCTGTCCTCTTTGACCCCTATCACTACCGGGAATCTGAGGCTGTAGACACCGTTTTTATCCGGCTTGTCAGTGATTGACGGATACTTAACTGTCAAGACTTTTCCGACAAGGTGAGAATCCTGACTGAGAATTTTTCTATCCTCATCCGTCATGCCCGTACCGACGCAAGACCTTACGCGCAACCCTTCAACCGTGCCATCAACTTCCATACTTCCGAGAGTACCTGCTAGCCTGCCCTCGCCGTTAATAACTCTGACGATGCGCAAATCAGCCTCCTTGAAGAATTTGTACTTCAACAGGTGATTACTTCTGCCATTGTGATAATGCACTTCTGGATGACGGAGCACAACGCCTTCATACCCCTGTGCAGTAAATTTTCTGCAAGCCTCATCGACGGCCTCAAAAGTGTTTGGGATGGCCTCCGATTCGACTCTGAAAATCCGAGCTTCTGGGAAATATGGAA
>CALAUZ010000179.1 GCA_937892105.1 uncultured Fretibacterium sp.
AACCTTTTCTCTCTTTAACCGAGGTACATCTAAGAGTAGTTCATCTGAATTCGGTACCTGCTGTATAATTACACCGGTACGTTTCATTTCTCTTCCGATGTCCTCCAGATGACTAGACAATCCCTGAAGTGACTGTCCTCTTCCAAGTCTAAATTTGAGTCTTATTACACTTGGGCCAACAACTGTGTCTTCAGGATTGCACTCCTTGAGCGACACATGATAATCCCCGCATGAACGTTTGAAATCTTTAACCAGTTGCTCTATTTCCTTGCGACTAACACCTTTACTACTATCCTCTTGAGCAATAGTAGACACGGTATCTGTTTGCTCCTTCTTTTGACCATATGGAATTGTATCCTCAGCGACCATCTGTACGTCAGAAGACTTTACAGCCGGGAAAGAGTACCAAGGCTTATTCTGCATAGCAAAAGCCTCCAGACGACCCATCAGGATACAGTTGGTGATAATCAGACCTACATAGACAGACAGCTGAACGCTGACATCATAGACAAACGCCTTCAGCACCTGTGATACGATAGTTACAAGGGCAGCAACAACAACCAGCTGCACTACGATACGTATTCTGTTAGGAATAGTGTTACGAAGAACAGAAATTATGAGGTTGCTGAAGGAGGTAATTACCGTCACAGCAATACCCATGACAAGAGCTGGCTTAAGCTGCGATGTCACAGCCAAAGCGCTACAGATGCCAAGCACCTGTACAAGCACCGGATTGAGCACATTCAACGGTGCCATAAATACTTCCTTTATCTTATTCATGATTCAAAAGCGTTTTATATTTCTTAAATCCGTCTTGCAACATATCAGAAACACCATTTGAAGTAAGGGTGGCACCAGTAATGCCGTCAACCTCACTCTCAGGGTTCTTTAAGTCGCTTGCCTTTACTACCTTCAACGCAGGAGTGCCATCAGCTCCATAAATCTTCTTGCCGATGAACTTGTCCTGCCATACCTTAGAGTCCTTGATATCAGCACCCAAGCCTGCGGTTTCTGAATCATGATTGAAGTATGCGCCATAGACGGTATTTCCATCTTCATTAACAGCTACATAACCCCAGATAGCGCCCCAAAGTCCCATACCATATACTGGTACGACATACTTCTTCTCACCATTTACCTGACACTCATAGATTTTATAATTGCCAGCCTTATAGTCTGCACTATTGAGTTTGAAAGCCTCATCCTTCAATACTACTTCCGCATATTTTGCCTCACTTTCCTGGTCGCTTAAATCGCGAATATTCAGGGCGGCAAGAACCTGCTTCTTCTTATCAAGCGCTACATTCACGTCCTGACGTGGTTTCAACGTACTACTTACGAATGCCAGCAGGAAAGCCACTATAACTACCATTACACAGCTATATGCAATGATATATACATTATTATTAGT
Organism: uncultured Fretibacterium sp.; assembly: GCA_937892105.1. The sequence continues at coordinate 1,412 of CALAUZ010000179.1, forward strand.
ATTCAGTTTCATGCCTTAGCCCTCCTTAATCGTTTATTAATATTACTCTGCACAACAAAATAGTCTATTGTTGGAGCCATCATGTTGCCAAACAGTATAGCGAGCATCATACCCTCTGGGAAACCAGGGTTCATGACACGTATGATGATGGCAAGAGCACCTATTATGATACCATATATCCATTTTCCTGTTTCTGTACGTGCAGATGTTACAGGGTCTGTTGCCATGAATACTGCTCCGAAGCAGAATCCACCCAGGACGAAGTGTTCGTACCATACAACTCCTTCTGGCATCATGTTCAGGCTCTCAAAGAGATATGCCATAACACCGCCGCTGAGGAATACGCTCAGCATGATCTTCCATGATGCGATACCTGCCCACAACAGGATGACAGCACCAATAGCGATTGCTATAACACTTGTCTCACCTATGGAACCTGGTATGAAACCAAGGATGCTGTCCATCAGACTTGCACTTGGTGCAACATTCTGTGCCATCTGTCCGAGAGGAGTAGCACATGTGAAAGCATTTGGCAAATCATTTCCCAAACCACAGAACTTTTCAGTAGCTACCCAGACGGTATCACCACTCATCTTTGTTGGGTATGAGAAGAAAAGGAATGCGCGCGCGAGGAGAGCAACGTTAAAGATGTTCATTCCTGTGCCGCCAAATATCTCCTTTCCGAAGATAACAGCAAAGGCAACTGCCAGCACAAGTACCCACAATGGGCAACCGATAGGAAGAATCATAGGGATTATGATACCACTTACGAGGTATCCTTCCTGAATCTCTTCGTGCTTCCATTGTGCCCATGCAAACTCAATACCCAAGCCTACGACGTAGCTTACTATAATCTTTGGCAATACCAAGAGTGCGCCATACAGGAACACCTCCCAGAAAGAAGATGTTGCCAGCGTTCCGGCTGCCAGGTAATTCTGGTAGCCCACATTATACATACCAAAGAGGAGAGCAGGGATAAGAGCAATCACTACCATGCTCATTATGCGCTTTGAATCGATAGAGTCATGGATGCTCACACCAGATTTTCGCGTGGTATTCGGAACATAAAGGAATGTCTCGAATCCATCGAACAAACTCTGTAGCGCCGAGAATTTTCCGCCCGGTTCAAACTGAGGCTTTATCTCGTCAATATATTTTCTTAGTTTCATCATTCATTCTCCTTTCTCAACATATCCAGTCCTTCACGAACTATTTTCTGTAATTCCAACTTACTACTGTCAACAAACTCCGCCAAAGCGAAATCCTCCGGACTTACCTCATAGATGCCAAGGGCCTCCATCTTGTCTATATCCTTTGCTATGATAGCCTTGATGAGATATTCTCCATAGATATCCATTGGCAGTACCTTGTCATACTCACCACTCATTATCATGTGGCGCTCACCACCCTTTACGCGGGCATCCAGCTTATAGCCGCCCTTCTTTGGCATGAGCCATGAGAAGTATGAACGGTTAACAGAGAACTGACTGAAACGAGGCAATATCCATCCTAGCATCTCGTCTGCATCATCACCCTCTGGTATTGCAGTAATCTCTGAACAATGTGCTCCGACAGTACATGTAGCCTTATCGCTCGCAACCTTTCCTGTCAGCGGATTACCCACGATAACACGCACATTGCCTTCCTCTATGAGACCTGCCATTTCTACCTGTGCACCAACCACAGCATCGAAATATGCAGGATTCTTCACCTCAGAACCGGCAATTGCTATGGTACGGGTAAGATTTACCTTACCAGTATTGAACAGACGACCGAAGAAGATAACAGCGGTAGGATCAACAGTCCAAACAACCTCTCCCTTGTTTACAGGGTCTATGTTATTCACCTGTACTCCGACATTGCCAGCAGGACATTTTCCCTTGAATACTACAACCTCGGCATCTTCTGCATTTGCCAGAGAGGAATCCTCTCCTACTCCAAGATACACCTTTGCAATCTTGCTGAGGGCTGTCAGACCTGCCTGGAAATCTGCCTCCTGTCCCTTCACCTCATACTCGAAGTCACCTGCCAACGGCATGTCGCGCAATGCAGACACGAAGATAGCTTTCGGAGCTGTGTCAGGATTGGTGGAGACGGCATAGGGCAACTGGTTGATGTAACCGAACAGACCAGCGTCAAGCAGCAGTTGCTTCACTTCGTCGCCGGTCATCTTGTCCACTTCCTTAACCCCAAAGTCTTTATACTCTTGTGTTGCATCAGCATCTACCCGTATGCTGAGCACTTTTCTTCTGTCTCCACGCTCCACAGCGGTCACAGTACCACTGACGGGCGAGGCAAACTTCACTTGTGGGTACTGCTTGTTCACAAACAGCGCTTCCCCAGCCTGGACTTTGTCGCCTTCCTTGATGAGACCCATTGCTATTCCAGCTACATGACAACGAATAGGCACTCCAGCGTTCATCATTGAGAGTGAGCCTCCGCATATACTCGCCTGTGAGCTTGAGCCGTTAGACTCCAGAATGTCTGACACCACTCGGATAACGTAAGGGAACTCATCCTCACCGGGAATTACAGGTAATAGTGCTCGTTCTGCTAATGCTCCATGACCTATCTCACGTCTTCCTGGACCTCGCATAGGCCGGACTTCTCCTACTGAGTATGGCGGAAAGTTGTAGTGCAGGAGAAATCTCTTCGCGGGTTCGTTGAGCTTAATGCCGTCGAGTATCTGGTCGTCCTCCCCTATCATGCCAAGAGTCGTTATCGCTAATGATTGCGTCTCACCTCTCGTGAATAGTGCTGAGCCGTGTACCCTAGGGAGTATATCTGTCTCGCAGGTTATTGGGCGAAGCTGATCCATTTTGCGGCCGTCTACCCTGATGTGCTCATTGAGGATTATTCCACGCATTATGTCCTTCACTCGGCCGTCGATGTAGAGGTTAATGTAGTCAGCTTTGTCGGGGTCTTCCTTCAGGAGGTCAGAGAAATGTTCTGAAGCTATGGCCTTGGCCTCCTTGATGGCGCGTTCTCGAGGCTTCTTCTCCTGAATGCGGACGGCTGAGTCTATCTTGCTGTCTAAGTTCTCGTGCACCCACTCTTCTACTTCAGGAATACTCTCCGGCATTGGGAGTTCTATTTCTGGCTTGCCAACTTCTTCCTTCATCTTGCGCAGAACTGCAATAATCTTCCGTATCTCTGTATGCGCGAGTTCCAGTGCATCAACTAGCAATTCCTCGGACACTTCGTAAGAGCCGGCCTCGACCATAGTTAGCCCATCGTCATGACCTGCTACTATAAGATTTAGCATTGAGCTGTTCATCTGCTTCTCTCCTGTTCCATCAGGAGGGTTGACTACGAGATTTCCACCTATAAGCCCTATCCTTACTGCTCCTACAGGACCTCCCCAAGGTATCCCTGAAATTGCTAGGGCTGCACTTGCCGCATTAATTCCCAGTATGTTGGGCGGGTAGACCTGATCCATTGCTAACACCGTATTGACCACATGAACATCATTGCGCATATCATCAGAGAACAGTGAGCGTATTGACCTATCCGTAACTCTTGAACCTAATATTGCTGATTCTGCTGGCTTGCCTTCTCTCTTAATGAATCCTCCTGGAATTTTCCCTGCTGAATAATATTTCTCTTCATAGTCCACAACTAGGGGGAAAAAGTCTATTCCTGTTCTTGCCTCATCCGTCATACATGCCGTACTCAACATAAATGTTCCGCCGTGTGATGCTAACACTGCACCATTTGCCTGTTTGGCTAACTTCCCTGTCCTGAAGACAAGTTCGGAGTCGCCAATACTAACAGAATATATTTTCTCTTGTTCCAAAATGTAGTTATCCTCCTGAATGTTAATTGGGGTATATTTTACTCACAGCCAGCTAAAATGTCATGCTTTACGCGTAATGCACAATAGAAATCGTTTTGCCTCGTTCCTGCTTACTGTGTATCTCTCGCTAAGTGCGCTCACTATGTCCTTCATGCTCTCGCCGCTGGTCAATCTCTCCTCAGCTTCTGCCTGCCATGAAGTGTCGTCGTCATGCGTCATCCCCTCTACCACTAGCACTAGTTCTCCCTTCACGCCTGACTTCACGCACTCGAGGAGTCCGGCCAAGTCAGAATGAATGACCTCCTGAAATACTTTGCTGACCTCACGCACTAATGAGGCCTCTCGATTCCCGAAAACGTCAATCATTCCTGAGATATGCCGCTCTGCCTTGTGTGGGGACAAGTAGAAGCACAATGTACACTCCACTTCACGCAAACTCATGAAGAGCCGAGTACGCTCACCGGCTTTGTCTGGGGGGAAGCCCGCAAACATGAAGCTCTGAGTGTTGAGGCCGGACATGATTACTGCTGGGATTAGTGCCGTCGGGCCTGGTAACACGTCGACTCCGAGTCCCTCTTCCTGAGCGCGCTTGAGGAGTATCCAGCCTGGATCGCTTAGGCCTGGAGTTCCTGCATCAGAGATTACCGCGATGTTCTTGCCTTCACGGAGAAGGGTGAGCAGAGTCGGAGTCTTGTTGTTCTCGTTGTGGAGGTGAAATGAGGTTAGGGGCTTATCTAGGCCGTAATGCTTCAGGAGAATGCTTGATGTCCTTGTGTCCTCACAGGCTATAAGGTCTGCCTCACGCAATACCCTCAATGCCCGCAACGTAATATCTTCGAGATTGCCTATTGGTGTAGGGACTAGAGTAAGCATTATTCACTCACTATGTCTATCACTGTAACTTCTGGAGGTGTGAACATCCTCATCATTGCAAAATGCTTCTATCAAATTATCATCACGCGAAATATGAGCTAATAATCTTAACTCTATTTGAGAATAATCGGCAGAAATAATATAGTTTTCAGGATTTTCGGGGGTAAATGCGCCCCTTATCCTGTTACCTAATTCGGTTTTTACGGGTATGTTTTGCAAATTCGGATTTGAGGAAGATAATCTTCCTGTTGTAGTTATTGTTTGATTAAATGCTGCGTGTATTCTGTTATCTGACGGACTTCTAAGTTCCGGCAAAGTCTCAACATAAGCACTTTTGAGTTTAGCAAGATGACGCTGCTCTAAGATATCACGCGCTATTTCGTGTTCTTCCGCAAGTGTCTCAAGCACTTTTGCATTTGTTGTATAACCTGTTTTTGAGCGCATTCCCTTTGCTTTAAGTTCCATTTTCCCGAAAAGTAATATCAACAT
>CALAUZ010000180.1 GCA_937892105.1 uncultured Fretibacterium sp.
AACTGTTAGCTCTCTCTATGTCGTGTAATACTGATTTCTTTATCCTCTCAATTGGGGCTTCCTTTGAAAGGGCTACATTCTCCCCGCTATTGGGTTCCAATCCTCATCTAACCCCCCTCCATATCTTGAATATTCATAGGGCTTCGCGCTCATTTGCTCTATATATGCTAGCGCGTCTATTATGTCGTCATGCGCTCCGTGTGGGTACGCTAGTAATTCGCTTTCCATTTCCGGCAACCATACAGCTCCAGTCTTGAACCACACTGTACCAACTGAAAATCTTGGCTGTAACGTATCTATGCGTAGCTCCTTCTTACTACCTGCCTTTAACGGCTCTATCCTGAAGAATATTCCTCTTGAGGGCATCTCCTTTTCTAGGAAGTGCAGTAATGCTGACTGATACGCTACCGTCTCAATTCCTACCGTGAGCGGCCTCCACTTCTTGACCGCAGAAAATACAGCGTCCATTGTTGTGCTTGGGTCATACCTTCCGTACTCCACATCCAAAACGAACCAATGCCCAGCCGCGTTTATCCCGACTGTTACTATTGCTGAGTAATCCGCGTTCGGCTTGTCGCTTATTGCTAGGTCTACTGCTGTGTAGATGTTCATTGTGCTTAATTCGGGGGGATTTTCGTAATACCTGAAATTCTCGCGCTTAAACTTTTGGCTGTCTGGGCTTATGCATTCACACATCTTGTTTCTGTACCACAAATCTGTTTTTCCAAGCACCGCAAATTCATTTCGCTCTTTCTCTATCGCGTCTAATGGCCATTTGTCAGGCCATGCTGATTTCCCTTCCGCTGTCAGTATTGGGATTTTTCTCACCGTGAATTTCAGCCTTGATGAGTTACGCATTATGTTTTCCATTATGCAACGTTCTCCAAGATTGTTCCCAATGATAAATATTCGGCTCGCCTGTCCAAGAAAATACACGTCAGACAAGAACCAGTCCCAATCGCTTGCTGTTACTGCCTCACTTCTAGCGTCCTCTTCATCTTGCGGGTCATCAATTATCACCAAATCAGGCCTCTTTGCTCCCCACGATAAACCCCTAACAGCCGCTCCCTTGCCGTATCCCTCAATCCTTACCGACTGCCCTGTGATATAGCTCACTTCGAATGCCAAGCCGGAGTTTTCGTGTATGTCCTTCACTAGGTTTTTCATGGCAGGACTGCTCAGAAACTCTCGCGATACTTCTATCAGCTTCTTACTGGCTGTCCTTTGGGTTGCGCATATCACTACTAGATAACTTCTGCATTCCTGCGGGTAGGTTAGTGCGTGGAGTAAATTAGCTCGTATAACAATCTGTGTCTTTGCGCTCTCTCTGAATGCCTCCACCGCAAAATGTTCTTTCCCATTTAATAGTATGTCGCTCCATTCGTTATGAAACTCTGCGGGCTTCACGTCATCATTTGAAGGGATAAACGCCTGCCGGAACGAAACAAGGGACTTCATAGCTACTTCTTCTCGTTCAATTTGCTCTTTAAGCTCTGTGTCTGTCATTTGCCCCGCTCCAGCAGTATGCGCCGTATCTGGGTCGTTACGTCATGCGCCTCATCTATGTCAAGCGTTACTGCCTGCATTTGTATCGCCTTGCCCTGTGTGCGGTCTAATATGTCCTGTGCCGCTGCTAGCCTTATGCTGTCTTTTTCGCTGTTCAGTAGCTCCACTAATGTACGTGCCGCGTCTGGGCTAGCTGCCTTCAATATCTCTTTCACTTCGGGTATTGTCTTTGGCCGTCCGCCGGGATTTCCTGATACTCCTTTAGGGAATGGCCTCCCTCTGGGTTTTGCTTTCGTTGTTTGCTCCATGTCGTTATTTCGCTCTAAGCGTTGCTACCCTCCTTTATCCTTGCTACACTTTATCGGTATTCCAAAACCTTATAACCGTTGCTTTTCATATCATCCCACTTACATAAAATTCTGCCTGACCAATTTTGTCCGCATTCGTCTGCTTTACATCTGCTAAATCTCGACTGATAAAATCTATCAAGTCTTCAGTCTTAACTATTGCAAGCCCTGATACATCTTCACCAGTTATATATGCTTGAAGGTTATAATGTGGCCATATCGCTTTATGCTGAATTGCTAGTAATCTCTTTTCGTATTCTGTTGTCGCTCCACTCTCTCGGCTCTTACGTACAGTGAACGTCCTATAATTCTTTCCATACTGCACTCGGCTCGCTGCACCGTATATCATGTCGCAACCGCCTGAAACTAGCAGATAATCCACTCCGCATGACATATCAAGCACCTGACACACTTCATTGTCTCTTCCTTCTACTCGCATCATCTTCCAGCCGGGCAACAACTTCTCGACTATAGGCTTGATTTTTTCGTCTACGATATTCAGGCTTCTATCCAAGTCTTTTAGCACTTCTGCATCATTCAACTATTCGCACTCCCCTACTACGCGCTATTTCTGCGTTCTCTGGGTTTATCTCGAACCCGTAGCCATTGCGCCCCAGCTTTGAGGCTGCAAGCAAAAATGTCCCTGTACAGGCGAATGGGTCAAACACAGTCTCTCTCTGCCTTGTGCTGTGCCTAATGAAACGTTCTGCAATCTCAATAGGCTTCTGCCATGCATGATAACGGTCTCCTATCCTGCCATCAGGCGCATTTATCTCCTGCACCGCCCATTGCTCATTGGTTAAAGGGCAGTCCAAATCCGGCGCGTCAATGCCACGATAAAACAAACAAACCTGATAATTCTGCTTGTATCGGTCTTTCGGGTTATTACCGAGTGTGTTCTTGTACGTCCAGACTAACGCCTGCTTCATTGTCATGTGTTCAGGGATTTTCACATTTAGGTACGCTCTCAGCTCTTCGGGATATGCTCCTATGAACACATATGCGCTCCCTGTAGTTTTCACATGTTCCAGCGCATTGGGTAACCATGACTGCGCAAATCTGTCTATGTTGTCAACATCTGTGCTATATGGCGGGTCAGTTAAAAGGAGGTCATATGGCATTTTGGGTACATGGCCGATACCGTCTCCAATGTAAAGCATTGCTGTTTGGCTGTCGGTCTCCTGTTGGGCTATATCGGCTTTGGCCTGCTCTATCTGCTCGGCTTTTTTCTGCGTCCGTATCATGTTTAATACCAGCGAACGCGATACTATGTCGTCATTCTCGCGGGCTTCCGCTTTGGCTTGTTCTACTATTTCGGGATGTGCCGCAAGTTGCTGGAAACGTTCCGCCTGTTTCTGCGTAAATCCTGCTTCTCGAATTACCTCTGCTTTGGCTTTCTGCTTTTCGACACCGCTGTCGATTAGCACTTTGGTATGCTGATTTCCTTTCGACTTGGGTATATCTCTCATCAGCTGTCCTATACGCACTTCCGCGTCAAGCACTGCTTCTGAAATGGCTTGCGCCTCTTCGAGTTTCTGCCCTCTCACTGCATGTGCAAGTCCAATTTTCTCGATTGCTCTTATCTCTGCACGCACTGCTACGAGTTTTTCTCGCCCTATAAGCACAAACCTGCTCAAATCCTCAATATTCGCTGGCAACTCATAATCTGGTCTTATCACTATTCCGCTCATGGCCGTTACTCTCCTTTCAGGCTCTCCATTCCTGATTATTTATATGGCTTGCTATATTTCTATGTTCATCGAAAAACACGCACGGACACCATTTGCTTTTGCTATGGGCAGGGAGTGCGCTTATTGCTTTATTTTTTACTCCCCTGCTTTATCTCGTCATTGAATGATTCTGCCCACTGCATAAAACTGTCAGTCTGCTCTTTCACTGTCAATCCTTTCCCTGTATGCCAGCGGTTATTCCAGTATAATTTTTCTACTATGGCTTTGTCTGCCTGTATATCTTCATCAGGGTTATACGCGTCATGACGGCACAAAAAAAGCACCGCCGATTTACCAGCCGCGCTTAATCCGTCCACAATTCGTGTCAATGCTACTTCCTGTCCTTTAGGCCTCTCCACATTCGGCAATTTATACTCGTAGAACACAAATATTCTGTTTTCCTTCTCGAAAAATCCATCAAGGTCTGTCGGTGTTATGTTCCCGTAGCGTATTCCGCTGAAGTCTATTATCTGCCGTCCTCGTTTCCTGTTATGTATTTTCCCTCTGTTCGCGTCCGTGTATTTCACCCAAAAATGCGCACCAACCTTTTATCTTGAATTTCTCCTCGAACAATTCTGCTTGCCCTCCGAAATACAGCAACGCCTGTCCCTGTAACGGTGCTCCGATTTTCCCATCAGGGTCATAGAATTTCACTCTGCCTTTCGGAAAACATACCGCGCTGGCTCTACCTGCTAAACGGCTGAACCATTCTGTCTCCGTTGCGTTGTTCACTAATATTATTGCCTGCTTAATGTTCCCCAGCTCAGATATTAACTTGTCTACGAATTTCACTATCAGCTCGGAAGAATACGGCGGGTTAAGCCAAACATTTCCGAACCACTCATGACTTAATCCATCTGTTCCCTGCGTATAGTACGTATCAGCCTTCACTATTCTTTGAGCTTTATCCGCGCTCGCAGGGTCTAAATCAATGCTACCCATTACAGCCCGCGCAAGCTCTATGTACTCTGAAGGCGTATACCATTCGTTATTTCCAGTATTGTATGAGACATGAGGACGCTTAATTTCTTCCGATTGAGCTGAAACTTCCGAATAAGGCTACGAGTTTTTAGAACATGGCCGGATTTTCTCTGTCTCTCCATATTCAGAAATCTCTATATCAGCTTGACTGTCCTTTTTGGGAGCTACTGTGTCATGCGTACTTAGTGAAGATTTGCGGGTTCGCGGCTGTTCGCGCCCAAGCGTGTCTGTTGACGTGGTAAATCTTTCCACATCTCCGGCTTCTTCTAGCTCTTTTCGTTGTGCTGAGACTGTCGGGTGTGATACTCCAAGCGATTTAGCTATCTGCCTGTCTGACTGTTCCGGCGTGGCTTTTATTTGCTCTCGTATCAATGCGCGTCTTTGTTCCTGCGTCAATTGCCTTCTGGCCATGTTCAGCTTCCGCGCATGGGTGAGTTTTTCCGCTTCTGTCATCCCTGCTCGTATTACCTTCGGGAAATCCTTTATAGCAAGCTCAGTGCATATCTTCAGCCTGTGATAACCGTCAAGAACATTGCCGAGTTCGTCATACTCTATTGGCACCATCACTCCGCGCCGCTGTATGTCCGCTTTCAATTCTGCGTATTCTTCCGGCGTTAATTCCGGCATTACCTGATATTCGCTCATAGCCGTTACTCTCCTTTATCTCTCTCCTTTTGTCATAAAAAACGGCGCAAAAAAAACACGGGCAGGAGAGTTTCCCGTGCTGTACATGTTGCAATCATGCTTTGCGCCTAATCGCCAGAGAAAGGTCTCGAACCTTCATACACCTTCTTGGCCGCTCTGCCTGTTGAGCTACTCCGGCATATTACCCCGCGCTACCTACATCAATCGCCCACGCACTTAACGTAAGCCTTCGGTAGCTACAGGGTTTTTGTCGCCCTGATACTCAAGGGCATATCATATTTATTTTTTTCCCGCCCTGATACTTCTAGGGCATATCCTCTCTGCTTCTACAATGCTGCTCGGCTTACTGACACAAGTCGCGTTGTACCATCCGCACCAGCATTCACTATCATCTTAACAAAGCTCTTTTCTCCATTCGGTACTACAGGCGTTTTTAGTGCTAGTATCTTGTAATTTATTCCGTTCACCTGCTGGCTTCCGAGATATGCTACCGGCTCATAGTCTGCACCTGTTATATCACTTGTCGCTCCTGTAAACGCGCTCTGTACCTTCTGCGGGAGATTACAACCCTTCACGTCATCTAAGCTCCATCCGCCTAATACTGCTGTCATCTTTTGGCCTCCTGTCTTATTTTCAGGCATAAAAAAAACGGCCTCGTTTCCGAAACCGCTCCTTGCCTTTATGCTCGTACAATTCTTCGATGTTATGAGTTTAACACAGATTCCGTACCTTTTG
>CALAUZ010000181.1 GCA_937892105.1 uncultured Fretibacterium sp.
TACGCGAAGTTCGGGAATCGATTTGCACGGTTGCAAATGCTTACGCGAAGTTCGGAAATCCTTTTGCAAGTAATATTCAATATAAACTCATAAAATTATGAAAATTTACTCTTTTTCGTCATTCAGTCCTGCCCGTTTGAGCCAACCGCTCAAAGGCGAGTACTACAAACAACTCATTGAACTTGTCCGTAAGAACGGACTTGAAGGAATGATAGATCCGGCCCTTTGGGAAGCCTATAAGGCCGATGTCGCACACTATTTCACCCTCGTCAGTCAGTATAAAGCTTCGGCACGTACGCAGGACATGTTGCGTTACGACAGAGCCCGCACCGCCGTCTTCCAACACCTCAGGCAGGGATTGAAGATGATGCGGAACTATGAGGACGACAAGATTACCGAATACTATGAAATGCACGTCAAGCCTATCGTCCAACTCTACAACCGCTATGACGTGAAGAAGGACGGAATGTCGAAGACGGCAGAGTTCCGCGCATTCGGGCGCGATGTGCTGAAACTCAAGAAAAGCATTCTCCGCCGTGCGTTCGTCCATCACGAGGAAGTGGAGAAGCTGCTGGAGCTCTGCGACCTTTTTGAGGACGCTTATACCACCCGCAATAACGTTCGGTCACAATTCGAAGACATCCCCGCCCTCCTCGGCAAAATCCAGGACAGGTGGCAGCGTATCTCGGCTCCGTTCGTCGTGATTGCCAACAAAACAGTGTCTGACGACAACCGCGCAGAGGTGGAAGCCTCCCGTCGCCTCATTGATGACGTGAACGAAAACTCACAGTACTTCCGCGAGCACTATATACGCAAGAGAAAGAATGACCGCGACGAATTGATTCTGGACGAGCCTCAGACAGAATGAGGAGGCTGTCCGCCATCGCATGAATTGCTCCGTAAGGGGCGCATAATTGCGATTCCCGTGAGTCTTCAGTAACCCTGAATCTCCAATGACCGTTTGGGGTTAATGATAATTAATGGCCAATTACATGGCAATTATATGTTTCACCTTCCCTATAATGTCCGATTTGGGGTTAAGTAAAAACAGAGCAAAGACAATCCTCAGACTTTGCTCTTAATGCAGCTTATAGCCCATGAATTTACTGAAAAGCAAATTATTTAAGTTTCCTTTTCCTCCGTTTACACTACTAATCGCACAATTTTTCGCCCGAAATGAAAAATTCCGGGCGTTTTTTTTGCCATATCCGATTTTTTTCGTATCTTTGCAGCCGAGTATTGCCGAAGGCTTCGTAATCGGTGCAGACCTCAGATTGCTCATGAGGCTGGAATCCCTGAGTGCAGGGTGGCAATATGATTTTATGGTTAAATTAGCGTTGGCTATTATTCAAAGTGTTCCGAAACTTGCAGGTAGAAAGAACTCATTACGATAATAATGGACGCGCTCACTGTATAGTGGGCGTTTTCCTGTTTCGTAGTGAAGGTTTCCTGCAAGTACCTGGAACACTGAACGGGGATTCGTCCACGTTTTGTGTCCATACGGGTGCTTGCAGGAATCGTTTTGTTTGGTGGCTCGACGCAATAATAAACAAATATTATTGCAAAATGGCTAAATCGTTGATTGAAGAACTGCCGCGCATTGTGAGCGAAGGCAGACGTGAAGCGGCTCAGATATTAGAGCGGCTCAGTA